>JANWKZ010000074.1 GCA_025451115.1 Bacteroidia bacterium
AATTCTACCATTACGGTGGTTACGTTCGGAAAAAAAGACCTTAATACCAAGAACCGGCTTGCTATAACCGACAGTATTAAAAAATACGGCGATGCTTTTGCCACGAACAGCGGTGTAGAGGTGCACTACTCGGGCATGCCTTACATACGTACCAATGTGGCCCGTAAGATCCAGAACGAGATGTCGTTCTTTATGGGACTCGCGCTGCTTGTTACCGGGCTCGTGTTATTTGTGTTTTTCCGGAATTTCTCACCTGTCATATTCTCACTCGTAGTAGTTTGTTGCGGCGTGGCATTCTGCATGGGCCTGATGGTGCTTGTGGGATTCAAACTAACGGTACTGAGCGGGTTGATCCCGCCGCTGATCATTGTGATCGGCGTTCCTAACTGTGTTTTATTGCTCAATAAGTATCATACCGAATTTGCCCGTCACGGAGATAAACTAAAGGCACTTTATACTTCTATTGAACGCACCAGCGTTTCTCTGTTCTTCGCGAATTTTACTACGGCCATTGGCTTTGCTGTTTTCTGCGCCATTAAAAATCAGATCCTGTATGAATTTGGATTGATAGCTTCACTCAGCGTGATCGCTACCTATTTATTCTCGTTGATGGTGGTACCTTCTATTTTCAGTTACCTGCCCGCTCCAAAAAGCAAGCATATACAGCACATGGAAGGAAAGGTACTTCGGGGCATACTGAATTGGGTAAATAAATTAACTATAAAAAAACGCCCGGCTGTTTATATAACTACAATTGCATTGGCTGTTATAGGCGCCTATGGATTTACCAAAATAAAAGCAGTTGGGTATGTGGTAGATGATCTTCCGAAAAAAGACCCTGTACTTACTGATCTGCATTATTTCGAAGAACGTTTCGGAGGCGTGTTACCTTTCGAGATCGTTATCGATACCAAGCGGGAGAACGGAGTTTTCATTAACAGCGCACGCGCTATTTACCGCATCAATAAAGTTCAGAAGATACTGGCGCAATACCCCGAGTTCTCCCGCCCCATTTCAGTAGCCGAAGGCGTGAAATTCTTTTACCAGGCCTTTAAGAATGGTGACCCAAAATATTACAGGCTGCCCGCCGTAACCGAATTAAGAAAACTGGCCGATATTGTTCAACAGGATAGTGGCTCTAACGGGAACAAAGTGCAGTCGTATATCGATAGTACGCGCAAGGTCACGCACATTACCGCTTACATAAAGGATGTGGGTTCAACACGCATTAATCAATTGGTAAAAGAATTGAAGCCCCGCGTTGACAGCGCTTTCAATTACGATTACGAAGCGAAAAAATGGATGCAGGAGAACGAGCGTTACGATATCCGTCTCACCGGTAACTGCGTGATGTTCTTAAAAGGAAATGAGTTCCTGGTAAGCAACCTGGTTGATAGTGTAGGCCTGGCGGTTCTGCTTATTGCCGCACTCATGTTCTCACTGTTCACTTCGCCGCGAATGATCCTGATATCGATCGTTCCAAGCCTGGTGGCGCTTTTAATAACGGCCGGCATTATGGGTATTTTCAATGTTCCGCTCAAACCCAGTACGATCCTTGTATTCAGTATCGCTTTCGGTATCTCCAGTGATGGTACTTTGTATTTCCTTACCAAATACAGACACGAGATCAAAAGGAACAAACTGAGCATGTCGCAGGCGGTTTCACTTACTATTCATGAAACCGGCGTGAGCATGGTGTATACGGCACTTATTTTAACCTTTGGTTTCGGTATGTTCGGGTTCTCAAGCTTTGGCGGAACGTCTTCCCTGGGTATCCTGCTTTCGTTAACACTGCTCATTGCCTATGCCAGTAACCTGATCCTGCTTCCGTGCTTCCTTCTTACGCTTGAAAAGAGTATTCTCAAGAGGGAGATATTGAACGTGCCCATTATCGATATTGACGAGGAGGATGAGGAAGAAGCCTGATTTTTAGGCTATTTCAATTGTAAAGAATCGTATTGTTCTTTATCTTAGCGGGATAGTATGAAACCCCGTTTTTTCATCCTTTTTGCATTCTTTGTGTTAGGCAGCCTGCAGGAGTCTTACGCGCAGTTGTCGAAACAACAAAGGTTAGATTCCCTGCGTACCAAATGGCAGGCAGATTCTGCACATATGTACCGTTTCCGTAAGTATTCGCTTATCGCCGGATTTGATACGCGCAATTCGTTTGTTAGCGCGGATAAAAAGATCAGTGTAAAATTGCAGGGGGCCAAGGCCGGCGTAAAGATCATGGGCAAGCATAATCTGGAACTAGGCTATTATTTTATATCGAATCTTCCTTCAAAAAGAATAACCGAGGATAACGGTGCGATCTATGACCTTAAATTAAACCTGGATTATGTTACACTGTATTACGAATATATTCTACTGAACAACAAGCGTTGGGAGATCGGTTTCCCGGTGGAATTGGGTGGGGGAGGTTATCGCACTACAGCCACGGATACTGCGGGTAAGAGATATGCCCCATTCAAGGACACAGCAACCACCGGAATTTCTTTGTTTGGCGCCGGCGTAGATGTAAGTTTCAAGATATTTAAATGGCTGGGTGTGGGCGCTATGGGCGGTTATCGTTTTGTGGGTGGCGAAGAACCCAAGGGCATGAATTTTAACGGCGTATTCTATTCCGTTGGCCTTGAGATTTATTTTGGCACTTTATACAAAATGTCTAAGTTTGGATTGAAGCGCCGCTCCTATAGGAGGAACGTTGAAAAAATTAAGATCTTACCCGATTAAATTATGAAAGGAATAATACTGGCCGGTGGTTCCGGTACCCGATTGCATCCCTTAACACTTGCCATGAGCAAGCAGATGATGCCTGTATACGATAAGCCCATGATCTATTATCCGCTGTCAATTCTCCTGATGGCAGGGATCAAAGAAGTGCTGATCATTTCTACGCCTACAGATCTGCCAAATTTTGAAAGACTGTTAGGTGACGGATCGCAGATAGGATGCAAGTTCTCTTATACCGTACAGGAAGTTCCGAACGGGCTTGCCCAGGCTTTTGTGCTCGGTGAGAAATTCATCGGTAAAGACAGCGTAGCGCTTGTCTTAGGCGATAATATTTTTTACGGCCAGGGATTAGGTCGCCAGTTGCAAACCTGTATCAATCCTAAAAGAGGAATTGTGTTTGCTTACCACGTGAGTGACCCGGAGCGTTATGGCGTGGTTGATTTTGATAGTAAGAACAAGGTTCTGTCGATCGAAGAAAAACCTAAACAGCCCAAATCCAACTACGCGGTGCCCGGCCTTTATTTTTATGATAATTCGGTAGTGGAGATAGCAAAGAATTTAAAACCCAGTGCGCGCGGAGAGTACGAAATTACGGATGTGAACAGGAAGTACCTTGAGGCGGGGCAACTGGAGGTAAGGATACTTGATAGAGGTACCGCATGGCTTGATACCGGAACTTTTGCTTCGCTTACACAAGCCGGGCAATTTGTGCAGGTGATCGAAGAACGCCAGGGCTTGAAGATAGGTTGCATAGAAGAGATCGCCTATAACATGGGTTATATAGGAAAAGAGCAACTGAAAAAAATAGCCCAGCCACTTACAAAGAGTGGTTATGGAAACTACTTACTGAAACTTGTGGAGCAGTAAATGCCGACCACTTCTTACAAAGACCTTTCGCAATCGTTCGGGGAGTATTTTACTTCCTTTAAAGGATCATTGCCTGCAACTCCGGGCAACCTGTATGATCCTGTAAAGTATTTTCTCGACCTGGATGGCAAAAGGGTCAGGCCTTTATTGGTTCTGATAGCCGTCGATTGTTTTAAGGGCGATGTGAAAAAAGCTTTACCGGCAGCAGCGGCTGTTGAGCTCTTCCATAATTTTTCGCTTATTCACGACGATATCATGGATAAGGCACCTTTGAGAAGGGGGAAACAAACTGTACACGATAAATGGAACAATAATATCGCTATTTTAAGCGGTGACGTGTTGTTGGTTAAGGCGTATCAACAAATAGCTATTTCACAAAACGCCGGGGCATTGCAGGAGATCTTTTCACGCACCGCTATTGAAGTTTGCGAAGGTCAGCAATACGATATGGATTTTGAGAACAGGAAGAACGTGAGTCTGGATGATTACCTCGAAATGATCAAACTTAAAACAGCTGTTTTGTTGGCCTGCAGCCTGCAGATGGGTGCTCTCTGCGCCGGCGCTGAGCCTAAGGCCGCGGAAGTATTCTATTCGGCAGGACGTAACCTGGGCATGGCCTTCCAGCTTACCGATGATCATCTCGATGTTTTTGGTGATAGCGGTAAGACCGGCAAGCAGGAGGGAGGCGACATCATTTCAAATAAGAAAACCTGGCTGTTGATCAAAGCGCTCGAATTGGCAGGTGCTTCCCAAAAAAGAACACTCGAAGAGTGGGTCGCTAAAAAAGAGTTTGATTCTTCTGAAAAGGTGAAAGCCGTGAAAAATATTTTTTCCGAACTGCAATTGAAAGGAATACTGGAAAAGGAGATCGATACTTATTACGAAAAAGCATTTACCGAACTGCGAACTGCATGCCCCAACCGGGAAAAGATCGAAACGTTCATCTCTTTCATAAAAACACTGATGCGCCGTGAAAAATAAGAAACGAAGGAATCCGGAAAGTAAAACGCCGGAAGATTTTTTTGATATGGTTTACCAGGTGGCAAGACTTATTCCGCGTGGCAGGGTTACTTCTTACGGGGCTATTGCAAAATATTTGGGTGCGGCTGGTTCTTCCCGTTTAGTAGGTTACGCTATGAACGGTGCCGGCAACAAAAAACCTAAAGTACCGGCCCATCGCGTGGTGAATCGAAATGGAGAACTAACCGGGAAATTCCATTTTGCCAATCCCTACCAAATGCAGGAATTGCTTGAAAAGGAAAAAGTAAAGGTGAAGAAGGACAAGATCGTGGACTTTCAAAAACACTTCTGGGACCCCAATCAAGAACTGCAGCTTCCATAAGCTCATTTAACAAATATTCCGGCTGTTTCTCCTCTATAAACAGTATTTTTGCAGAGTGGCACCCCGATCCTTTAAAAAGATATTTGCACTTTTTTTATCCCTGCTGGGCCTGATCACTTTTGCGCAATCGGGCAGAGTTTCCGGGAAGGTTATTGATGCCAAGGATAAAAGTTCGCTTTATGGAGCGGCCGTGGTTCTGATGCAGTGGCCTGATACTGCGAAGTTCACTCCCATGATCACAGATACTTCAGGCCGCTTTTCTATTAAAGCAGAGCCCGGGGATTATCGCCTGCGTAGTGAATTGCTCAGCTACAAAACATACTGGAAGAATTTTCATCT
>JANWKZ010000075.1 GCA_025451115.1 Bacteroidia bacterium
GACATTAGAGGACGAGACCATTTTCTATTATAAATGTGATAATTATTACGATAAAGGATCTGAAGGATGCGTGATGTGGAGCGACCCCGATCTGAATATTCAGTGGAACGCAGCAACTCCTGTTCTTTCCGATAAAGACAAGGTGGGTACGCCCTTCAAAGATTTCGTTTCTCCTTTCTAAAAAATGAATTTTTTATCGAACATACCTCTTTTATACACGCTTCTATTTTGCGGTACACTCACTTTTTCCATTCTCATCAACGGCCTCTTCCTTAATTTCTCGCAGAACCTGGGTATACGCCGCAACCAGGGCGTACAGATACGCTGGAGCGAATCGGCCAAGCCCGCGCTGGGAGGAATTTCGTTCTACATCGTATTCCTCATCTCATTCATTTTTCTTGAATTACTCTCAGAAAATTCGCACAGCTATCTTTCCAGCAAAAAGATCATTGGCCTTCTATTCTCCGTAACACTGGCCTTTCTTATGGGACTGGCCGACGACGCTTTTGACACCAAACCCCTTATAAAATTCATGGTACAATGCTTCTGCGGCGTTATCCTGATCAGCACAGGCACCAAGATCAATACTTTTGAGAGCGAATTCCTTAACTATTCCCTGACACTTCTCTGGGTAGTGGGCATCATGAACTCGATCAATATGCTCGACAATATGGATGGCATCGCCACCCTCGTTTCACTCGGCATCGCGTTTTTCACACTTTACATAAACATGTATTTCCAACAGGCTACCTCTCCTGTAAGCCTCATTACACTCACTATCATTGGAACGCTTTGCGGATTTCTTATTTATAACTGGCACCCCTCCAAGATCTTCATGGGCGATACGGGCAGCCAGTTCATTGGTATTTTCCTGGCCTTCTGCGGAATTGATTCCTGCTGGAACACCCCTGTGCTCGAGGCAAACAACCTGCCCGTTATGCATCCTTTTCAAAATATCGTGATCGTGGCGCTTGTTTTCGTGATGCCCCTTACAGATACCGTTATCGTTGTGATAAACCGACTGCTTAAAGGCAGTTCGCCTTTTGTAGGAGGCCGCGATCATACCACCCATTTCATGTTCTTTAACGGCATCACCGAAAAACGTATTGCCGTACTTTTCTTACTCATCAATGGGATGGGCGGACTGCTCGCGTTCCTCCTTATTACACGCTTTGCCTATAGCGTGGAGGTTTGCCTTGCTTTTCTTTCCTACCCGGTGCTGCTCTTCCTGTTCCTGCTTTATCTTACAAGGAGGAAGAAAAAATGAGCGTAAAGAAAAAAATAGAGCCCCTGGCCTCTTCCATTCTTTGCTTCCTGATCTTCGCGTTCTTATACACCGGGGCCAAAGTGATCTTCGCCAGGAACGAAAACCCGGTTGACTATACCGGTCCCTCCCAAAACCTATTTAACCTGCACATCCCGAAAGACCTTCATTTTGCCGGGGAACCCATCCCGCAGGATGACTACAGTATCAAGGAAAACATGGAAAAGGTATTCAACAGCGGTAGCTTCGAAAGATCAACTGCCTTCGTACTTTTCAGCCGCGCCTCTTCCTGGTTCCCAATGATCGAAAGGATCCTTAAAAAAAATAATATCCCCGACGATTTCAAATACATCGCCCTCGCTGAAAGCCGGCTTACCAATTCCACCTCTCCGCAAGGGGCCGTGGGCTTCTGGCAATTTGTGCCAACTACCGGAAGTCATTATGGGCTCGAGATCAATAGCGATGTGGATGAGCGTTATAACGTTGAGAAAAGCACAGAGGCCGCCTGCCGCTTCTTCCGTGAGGCCTATCGCCGCTTCGGTAACTGGACATTGGTTGCAGCCGCTTACAATTTAGGGATGGGGGGCATTGAGCATCATTTGAAAAAGCAACCTTCGAAAAGTTATAACGACCTGATGATGAACAAGGAAACTTCGGGTTACATGTATCGCATCCTTGCATTGAAAAAAGTATTCACAAATTCGGGGAAAAAATTCTTCGGAGGAAAAAATATTTATAACATCCCGACTTCCACCTTCAAAACAGATTCTTCTATCGTCGACCTGTCGGTGTTCGCCAAAAGTAAAGGCTACTCGCTTGAAATATTAAAGACATTTAATCCCTGGTTGATATCCGGAAGCCTTTCAAACCCGGGAAGAAGAACTTATATCATCCGTTTTCCGGCGAAAGATTATCTTAAGAAGATGCAGATAGAGATGCCGGCAGATACCGTTGCAGCAAAGACCGATACTGCAGCCGTGCAAATACCTGCGGCAGACACATTGGTAGCGAAGCCGGATACTACGAAAGGAAATTAAAATGAGCAAAGGAACTGAAGCAGACGATACGATAGAGGTAACCGGTGCCCGCGCACACAATTTAAAGAACATTGACGTAAGTATTCCGCGCAACAAGCTGGTGGTGATCACCGGGCTGAGCGGCAGTGGAAAATCTTCCCTCGCTTTTGATACGATCTATGCGGAGGGACAAAGACGCTATATAGAAACCTTTAATTCTTACGCGCGACAATTCCTGGGCGATCTTGAAAGGCCTGATGTAGATAAGATCACGGGGCTGTCACCTGTAATTTCCATTGAGCAGAAAACCGTGAGCAAGAACCCCCGTTCTACGGTAGGAACTATTACCGAGATCTATGATTTTCTTCGTCTTCTCTTTGCCCGCGCCGGCGAAGCCTACTCCTATGTTACTGGTGAGAAAATGGTGCGCTACAACGATGAACAGATCATCGACCTGGTGCTTGAAAAATACAGCAAGAAGAAAATAAATATCCTCGCCCCTGTGGTGAAAGGAAGAAAAGGACATTACCGCGAGCTATTTGAGCAGATCCGCAAGTCGGGTTTTACAAAAGTGCGTGTTGACGGGGAGATAAAGGATATCACGGCCAAAATGCAGGTAGATCGTTATAAGATCCACGACATAGAGATCGTGATCGATCGGCTGGAAGTGAACGGAACGATCCGTCAACGGCTCGCTCAATCCATACAAACCGGCATGAAGCAGGCCAAAGGCACCATCATGGTGCTGGAGCATGAAGAAAAGAAAAACTCAAAACTACAACCTAGTTTTTACAGTCGCATGCTCATGTGCCCAACCAGCGGCATCTCTTATGATGAGCCCGCCCCCAATTTATTTTCTTTCAATTCACCTTACGGAGCTTGTCCGAAATGCAATGGACTAGGTGTTATTTCAGAGATCGACATCAATAAGATCGTTACAAACCCAAAACTCTCCATCAAAAAAGGCGCGCTTTCCTTATTGGGAGATTACAAGAACTCCTGGATCTTTCAGCAACTGGAAGCACTGGGAAAAACGCATGGATTTACGCTCGACACACCTTTTGCGGAAATTGAAGAGGATGCGGTGAATATCATATTATACGGCACCGATGAACTGGTAAAGGTTAAAACAGACGGAAACAATGAAGGTTATTCTGTTGCTTTTGAAGGGATCGCGAATTTTATCATCAAACAAGCCGAAGAAAATCCTTCACCGGGCATGCAGCGGTGGGTTCAGGGTTTTACCAATAAAATAAATTGCCCGGAGTGCAATGGCACACGTCTTCGTAAACAGGCCTTGTATTTTAAAATAGCCAATAAGAACATCTCCGAACTTTCACAAGAGGATATTTCCTCTTTGCATCTTTTCTTTAAAGACATTGAAAAGAAACTGTCTTCGGCCCAACAAACCATTGCCAAAGAGATCCTGAAAGAGATCCGCGCACGCATCGGTTTTCTGCTGGAAGTGGGACTCGATTACGTTTCCCTGAATCTCAGCTCGCGCTCTTTATCGGGTGGAGAAGCTCAGCGCATCCGTTTAGCAACCCAGATCGGATCGCAATTGGTGGGTGTGCTTTACATTCTAGACGAGCCCAGCATCGGTCTTCACCAAAGGGATAACGCCCGTTTGATAGAGGCCCTAAAAAATCTTCGCGACGCCGGCAATTCGGTACTGGTTGTAGAACACGATAAAGACATGATCATCGAAGCCGATCACGTAATTGATATCGGTCCGGGCGCCGGGATACACGGAGGAAGGATCGTAGCTTCTGATACACCCAAAAATCTGCTCAAGAATAACTCGGTCACTTCGCAATACATCACCGGAAAAATGGAAATTGCCGTACCAAAACAAAGGAGAAAAGGTAACGGCAAAAAGATCACTTTGAAGGGTGCAACCGGACACAATCTTAAAAATGTAACCGTGGATCTTCCATTGGGCTGTTTCATTGGTGTGACCGGTGTTTCAGGAAGTGGAAAATCAAGTTTGATCAACGAGACCCTGTACCCCATTTTAAGTCATTATTTCTATAAATCAGAGACAAAACCGCTTCCTTACAGATCCATTCACGGGCTTGAGCACGTAGATAAGGTAATCGAAATAGATCAATCGCCCATAGGCCGCACGCCGCGCAGCAACCCTGCTACGTACACCAAAGTATTTGACGATATCCGTATGCTCTTTGCCTCTACACCCGAAGCAAACATTCGCGGTTACAAACCGGGAAGATTTTCATTTAACGTAAAAGGTGGCCGCTGCGAAACCTGCGGTGGAGCGGGAATGAAGACCATCGAGATGAATTTCCTTCCCGATGTGTACGTGGTTTGCGACGAGTGCCAGGGAAAACGTTACAACCGGGAAACACTGGAAGTACGCTACAAAGGAAAGTCGATCAACGATGTGCTGAACATGACCATCGACCAGGCTGTTGAGTTCTTCGAACATATTCCATACATCTACCAGCGTATAAAAACATTGCATGATGTAGGTTTGGGCTATATCACTTTGGGCCAGCAGGCAACTACGCTGAGCGGCGGCGAAGCACAGCGTGTAAAACTGGCCACTGAACTTAGCAAAAAAGATACAGGCCAGACCTTTTATATTCTGGATGAGCCAACAACCGGCCTGCACTTTGAAGACATCCGCATCTTACTGGAAGTACTGAACCGCCTTGTTGATAATGGCAATACTGTATTGGTGATAGAGCACAATCTTGACATCATTAAAATGGCCGATCATATCATTGACATCGGGCCGGAAGGTGGCGCGCGTGGCGGTGAGATACTCTGTATTGGTACACCTGAAGAAATTGTGAAAAACAAAGCAAGCTATACCGCCCAGTTTTTGAAGAAAGAATTAGTATCTTTAAATACCAAATCCTGAGCTCATGAAGACGCTTATTCTTGTTCGTCACGCTAAATCCGACTGGGGGAATGATACCATCCAGGATATTATGCGTCCGTTAAATGAAAGAGGTTACTCCGACGCGCAGATACTCGCAAAACAACTGGCCCTGAAGATCCCGGTTCCGCAATACTGGCTTACCAGTCCGGCTACGCGCGCTTATTCTACAGCCATGCTTTTCTCTGCCGCTTTTAATTACGATCCTGAGAAGTTTGTTATTACACAAAGTATTTACGAAGCCGGCGTGAAAACGCTGGCTGGCATTGTTACGGGCATTCCGGATACGAATGAGACAGCCATTATGTTCGGTCATAATCCCGGTTTCACCAAATTCTTCAATGAGTATTCTGATTCATTTGCCGATAATATCCCTACCTGTGGCGTGATGTCGCTGAGCAATGACGTGCTTACGTGGAAAGATTTTATTAAGACCAAAACGAAGAACGATTATTACCTGTACCCCAAAGAATTCAGGTAGTTTATGAAAAGGAAGAACCTTCCATACATCAATCGTGAGATCGCCTGGCTTTCTTTCAATGAGCGTGTATTGCAGGAAGCAGCCGATCCTTCCACGCCTTTGCTTGAGCGCGTAAAATTCCTGGCCATCTATTCCAATAACCGCGATGAGTTCTACCGCGTTCGTGTAGCCACTATAAAACGCATGCTCCCGCTCGGAAAAAGAGCTATCCCACTTATTGGCGCCAACCCGGGCGATGTGTTGGATACTATTCTGAAACGCGTTCTCGAGCAGCAAAAACGCTTCGAAGAGATCTACCAGGACCTACTGAAAGAACTCAAGCACCAAAAGATATTCATGCTCCATGAAAAAGAGCTTGACGAAAAGCAACAGGTTCTGGTTCGTGATTTCTTTCATGAAAAAGTGATCTCTAATATTTTCCCCATTTTACTGGATGAGAACAAGCCCTTCCCTTCGCTACGTGATAAATCAAGTTACCTTTTCATCCGGCTACAATCGCTCGTTACTTTAAAAACAAGTTACGCACTTATTGAGGTTCCTACACGCACCATGTCGCGCTTTTATATTTTGCCTAAGGAATTCGAAAAGCATTATATCATCCTGCTGGATGATGTGATCCGCTTTTGTGCCGATGAGATATTCTCGGTGCTGGGTATGAAAGCGCTGGATTCCTACAACATCAAATTAACGCGCGACGCGGAATTGGAAATAGATAATGATCTTTCTCATAATATCGTAGACAAGATCTCGAAAGGACTCAAGAGACGTAAAAAAGGCTTGCCCGTTCGATTGGTGTTTGATGGCGCCATGCCCGACGATATGAAGAGCTTCCTGATAAAAAAGACCAATCTTACCAAAAAGGACGCGCCTATTCCGGGTGGGCGCTATCACAATTTCAAGGATTTCATTGATTTTCCGGATGTGGGCCGCAAAGACCTGCATTACAAAAAAGTGAAGCCCATTGAGCATAAACTTCTTTCAAATTACCGCACCAGCTCGCTGCAGGCCATGCGAAACCAGGATATCCTGCTGGTGTTTCCGTATCATCCTTTCGATCATATCATCGGTATCCTGCGTGAAGCCTCTATGGATCCGCTGGTAGAAGATATCAAGATCACTATTTACCGCCTGGCCGACTCTTCCAAAATTGCCAACGCGCTCATCAACGCGTTGAAGAATGGGAAGAAAGTGACCATGGTGGTTGAGCTGCAGGCTCGTTTTGACGAGGAGAACAATTTATATTGGGCCAACAAATTGCAGGAAGAAGGCGCCACTATTATTTACGGTGTTCCCAAACTAAAAGTGCACTCCAAACTTTTCCTCATCACGGCACGCGAAAAAGGAAAATTAGTACAATACGCCCACATTGGCACAGGTAACTTCAACGAAAGATCGGCCCGCATTTACACCGATTGCAGTTTATTGACCTGCGACAAAAAGATCTGCAAAGAAGTAAGCAGGGTTTTTGAGTTTTTCGGTGATAACTTTAAAGTGGGGCATTACAAGCAACTGGCGGTAGCTCCGTTCAACATGCGCAGTACTTTTGTAAAGCAGATCAATAGAGAAATTGCCAATGCCGAAGCAGGTAAAAAGGCCTGGATCATTTTAAAGGTGAACAACCTGGTTGACCGCAGCATGATCAACCTGCTGTATAAAGCTTCCCTGGCCGGCGTAAAAATAAAACTGATCATTCGCGGTATCTGCTCGCTGGTTTGCGGCGTGGAAGGAATAAGTGATAATATCGAGGGTGTGAGCATCGTAGACAAATACCTGGAGCACATGCGCATCTTTGCTTTTGCCAATGGCGGCGAGGAGAAATACTATCTTTCTTCGGCCGACTGGATGACGCGCAACCTGGATCACCGCTGCGAAGTGGCCGTACAGGTGAGAGACAAGAATGTTCAAAAAATGCTGAAAAACATACTCGACATACAACTTTCAGGTAACACAAAAGCCCGAATTTTGGACGAGACCCTTTCCAATAAATATAAGAGACCTAAAGCCCACGAAGAGAAGATACGCGCGCAGGACGAAGTTTACAATTATTTGCTGGAGACCAACAAACATTTACACCCACTAAAACAAGCCGTCACCGAATAATATGATCTTCGCCGCTATCGACATTGGTTCTAACGCAGTCCGTCTCCTTATAAACCACGTATTTGAAACTAAAGATAAGACCTACTTCGATAAGGAAGAGCTTATCCGCATGCCTATTCGTTTGGGGGAGGATACTTTTATTCATGGAGAGATCAGTAAAGCTAAAATAGAAAAACTGGCGGCTACCATGCGTGGGTTCAGTGAACTAATGAAAGTATTTGATATTACGGCTTACCGTGCCTGCGCCACCTCGGCCATGCGCGACGCGAAAAACGGAAAAGAAGTGATCGATCGTGTGAAAAAGGAAACAGGACTTACCATAGAGATCATAGACGGAAAAGATGAAGCCGAGGCTATTTTTTCTAACCGTGTTGAAGAGATGCTCGATCCCGACAAGAACTATTTATATATTGATGTGGGCGGAGGAAGCACGGAGCTTACGTTATTGAGCAATAAGAAAGTAGTAGCCCAGAAAAGCTTTAACGTGGGGACACTGCGTATGCTTTTTGAAAAGATAAATAAAGACGAGTGGGAAGGCTACAAACAGTGGATCAAGAAACACACACACGGCGTACAACCACTTTACGGTATAGGATCGGGAGGTAATATCAATAAGCTCTTTAAAATGGGCGGCAAGAAGGATACCAAGCACCTCAGCTACGAGAAACTGAAATCTATGCATGATATGCTCAGTTCCTATTCTTTCGAAGAGCGCATCACTATCCTGGGCTTAAAACCCGACCGCGCGGATGTGATCATCCCTGCAGCAAAAATATTTCTTAGCGCCATGAAGCACGCCGAGATCGAAAAGATCTACGTGCCGCAAATTGGTCTTTCGGATGGGATGATACACCAGCTTTATGAAGAGTACAGGAAAAAGAAGAAGTAAAAAAGCCCCTGAAGTACAAGAAACTTGACTTCAGGGGCTTTTTTTGAAAGATCAAATTTTTATTTTTTGATCAGCTTCAATAAACCGGCTACATCTTTTGCAATGGCAACACCCGGTAATTTTACAGGAGCTCCAACCTGCGCCAGGAAACTTCCTTGCACTTCGCCTGTTTTATAAGTAGTAAAGCCAACACGGTAAAGACCGGTTACAAGAGCCTTTAAAGGATTGCTTACTTCACTTGTAATACGCATCAGTGAGTTATACTTGCTTCCAGATGGTTGAGCAGGCATTTCTCCTGAATCATCATTCACATCATAACGGTTCCATTTAGCGGTTTTTACTTTACCTTCAATATCACCTACTGATGAAATTCCGTCTGCTCTCTCTAAAGTGATCCAGGTATCAAAATAATTTGTCTTATCGGTTTTGTTCGCTGTATAATCTTCAGCAACGATATCTTCTTTGTCAGGATCTGCCATTTTCTCAGGAACCGGAGAGATCATACGCACACCTAATTCAGGTGCAGCGGCAGGTATCCACAGGTACAGGTAATAATATTTTTTTCCGTCTTTGGTCTCATCAGGCGTAGCACCTGCTTTAATGTAACCATAGTAAGTAAGCATATCCGTATAAGGAACACGGATATCTTTTCCCATTACTGATTTTTTGCCCATGTCGGCTCCAAATTTGTCGAGCTTCTGAGCGCTAAGGCCCATGGCCATTAGTACTATCGCCAGTACCAGGCTTGTTTTGATGTTTTTCATATAAATGTTCTTGTTGTTTGGGCCTACTCTCTTAAGCGGTTTTCGGCATTCCCGCGAAGACACAATATCTCTTATTTATCTCTTTTCTTCAGGAAATCAGAAACGGCGGGCACCAATTCCTTCTGAGATTTACCACCTACAAACACACCGATGTGACCGCCTTTAAATGCTAATGTCTCTGTATCCTTGCTTCCAACATGGTCACACAAAGGTTTGCTGGCCGCGGGAGGCACCAAATGATCTTCGGTTGCGTAAACGTTCAATACAGGGCAGGTAATATTTTTGAGGTTTACTTTTTTTCCACCCACAACTAATTCATTCTTCACAAGTAAATTCTTTTGGTAAAGATCTTTCATGAACTGGCGGAAACACTCTCCCGCCTGGTTCGGACTATCATTGATCCATTTCTCCATGCGGAGGAAGTTCTCTAGTTTATCCTTGCTGTCGAGCATGTTCACCATCGCCTGGTGTTTTTGCAGCTTCATCATAGGTTTCAAGGCTGCGAAACCTTCGTTCAAAAATTCTCCGGGTATCAGGCCATTGTAGCCTTCCACCAGTTTATCAAAATCCATGTCCTTGCTCCAGCGGAACAAAAGCGCGTCGTTCGTTTCAAAATCTACAGGCGTTACCTGCGTAACTAAATTCCTGATCTTATTTTGGTGCAAAGAAGTATAAATAACACTAAGCGTACCTCCCTGGCAGATACTGATGATGTTCACTTTATCGGTACGGTTACGTTTGCGGATAACATCCACGCAGCTATTGATGTAGCCGTTCACATAATCATCAATCGTTAAAAATTTATCAGAATGTGAAGGGTAGCCCCAATCGATCAGGTATATATCATGGCCTGCGGCCATCATGGCTTTAATATAGCTGCGGTCGGGCTGCAGATCGAGCATTTTATAGGTATTCACCAAAGCGTAAATAATAATGGTCGGCGTCTTTACAGTAGCCGGTCCCGATTCTTCAGTGCGATCGTATTGATACAACTTCAGTTTATCTTCGGCATACACCTCGGTTTTTGGAGACGCGGCAATTTCCACATCGTTAATACCCTTTAGGGTATCATAGCTTTTCATCAGCTTCTGGTTCGCCTCGTTTATTTCGCTTAAGATCCTTTCCATAGTCTTTTTCTTTACCTGTGTTGAAGATACTAATTTTTACATTCTCAATGACCGCGGCAATAAAAAGGGCCGCTCTGTTAAGCAGCCCTGCGTGTATAGCTCAATTAGAAATTATTTCTTTTTTGCTTTTACAGCTTTATCCTCGTCCAGGTCAAGTGTACCGTTAGCGCCCAAGCGGCCTTCCAGGGTCTTTACCTGTTTCTTCAGATCGTGGATGGTCTTGTAAAGCTCATCCACTTCGCTGCGGAAAACTACTGGGTATACATTAAATACATTCTCAAATTGCTTTTCGAAATGTTTTTTAACGTCCATAGAGATGTTCAATAATTCACCTTTGATCTTAGAGAAATCTTCTGAACCAAACAGTTCAGTGAACAGCTCTTCGTTGGTTTTAACCCACTCGTTATAAAACTCGTTAAAGCCCTGGCCTTTTAACTCCTCCGGAGAGAATTTTTCGAATTTCTCGAAAGCTTTCTTCGAAGTGGTCTCAACCGCTTTTTGTGTTGTATTATAAAGGTGGTATTGCAATTCAGCCTGTTTTACAGAGAACTCGGCAACCTTGTCTAACAGGGCAATGTTAGCCTCAACCGCTTCTTTTTCTTTGCCGGCACCTGTCAATTTCAATACGGGCTCAAAAGATTTAGAGAAAACGTTGTTCGCGTTCTTGTACATCTCACTCAGTTTACCAAAATCACCACTTACTAATTGGGGGTACTCATTGGCAATGTTCTGGAAAGCCTTAGTGTATTCCTTAGTAAGGTTGTTTTGGTTACCAAAGAAATCCTGGATCTTCTTGATAGAAGCGTCAAACACTTCTTTCATGTTCGAGCTTTGGAAAAAGTTGCTGAACAAAGATTCAGTTACCTGCTTGTAAGCCTCAGGCGTATAGTATTTTTTAAAAGTGTCAGCGTTAAAGTTACCGCCTTTGAAAGCGTCAAAAGCAGGCTGCCAGAACTCCTGTAATTTCAGGTAAGATTGGCTTCCTTCAAAGAAGTTCTTAAAAGCGTCTTTATTAACACCCCCGGGGATGTTTTTTGCAAACGTATCGTAAGTGCTGTTCAAAGCGCCCATCCAGGTATTGTAAATGTTGGTCCAGGCGTGGTTAGCTGTAGCGAAATTAGCCGCATGATCAGCAGGATTTTTACCGAAGCTTGCGTAGCTGTTATACAGGCTTTGGTTAAAATCGGTCATTTTTTTAACCTGCTCTAATTGCTGGTTATACCAGTTCTTAAAGAAATCTTCAGGTTTTACGGCATCGCCATTCTTAGAGAAATTGGCCTGAACGCCGTTAAAAAGGCTCATTTGCTTGTCTAACCACTCTTTGTAAATAGATTGTCCTTCGTGTGGAATACTTCCGCTGGTAAAAGCAGATTGGAATTTTTTGGTAGAATCTACCCAGTTGTTAACGGCTTGTGTTTGGGCCTCAATCAGGGTGTCGAAAATCGGGTTAGTCTTCATTTTTTTGTGTTTAATCGTTATTTTTGAGAGTGCAAAGGTCGTCTTTTTTTCGCATACAAGTCAAGTATTTTCTGCATTATTTACGGTTTTTTAGGGATTTTGTAACCTTTTCTTATCCTAAAGGGGTTTAGCAGTCAAACAATTGGGTTTTGGGTGGTTTTGGCGTTCCCCCAAGGTAGGCAAAGGCTATTTTTCTCTCCAACCCCAAAATACTGCGTTAGGGATGCAATGGGCCCGCAGGGGCTCTTTTGGCCATTGATCTATTAAAAGGAATACCACCGGTTTTAGCGGATCTTATGAAAATAATGGATGGCCAAAAAGCGTCCGATAGCTATCGGGACCATTGGAGCCCGACCCCGCCCTGAATGACTCCCTGAAACAGGATTTATTTGCGGGGTAACGCCCAAACCCCAGTCAAAACACGCAAAATTTCCTACCTTCGCTCCCCTAAAACGCAACTCATGTCAGAAGGCAGGCAGATCATTTTCAGTATGGTGAACGTAAGCAAGATTCACCCTCCCCAAAAACAGGTTTTAAAAGATATATACCTCTCTTTTTATTACGGTGCCAAAATTGGCGTGCTCGGTCTAAACGGCTCGGGTAAATCAACGCTCATGCGCATCATCGCGGGTGTAGATAAAGACTACATAGGCGAGATCGCTTTTTCGCCCGGTTACTCAGTGGGCATGCTCGAGCAGGAGCCTCACCTGGATGAGAACAAGACCTGCATAGAAGTGGTAAAAGAAGGCGTAAAGAAATTCACCGATATCCTGGCCGAGTACGAAGAAGTGAACAACAAGTTTGCGGAAGAAATGACGCCCGAGGAAATGGAGAAGCTCATGAACCGCCAGGCCGCCCTGCAGGATGAAATTGACAAGAACGATCTTTGGAACTTAGATAACCGCCTGGAACAAGCCATGGACGCGCTTCGTTGCCCCGAAAGTAACACACCCGTAAAAGTATTATCGGGTGGTGAGCGCCGCCGCGTTGCCCTTTGCCGTTTATTATTACAGGAACCGGATATCTTATTATTAGACGAGCCTACCAACCACTTAGACGCCGAGAGTGTTGACTGGTTAGAACAGCATTTAAAGAATTACAAAGGAACTATTATAGCCGTAACGCACGATCGTTACTTCTTAGACAACGTAGCAGGCTGGATACTGGAGCTTGACCGCGGCGAAGGAATTCCCTGGAAAGGAAATTACTCCTCATGGCTCGAACAAAAAGGAGCGCGTTTAAAGCAGGAGGAAAAAACCGAGAGCAAGCGTCAGAAAACTTTAGCCCGCGAGTTAGAGTGGGTGCGCCAGGGCGTGAAAGGCCGCGGTGTGAAACA
Organism: Bacteroidia bacterium; assembly: GCA_025451115.1. Classification (GTDB taxonomy): domain Bacteria; phylum Bacteroidota; class Bacteroidia; order B-17B0; family Aurantibacillaceae; genus PALSA-968. The sequence continues at coordinate 13,338 of JANWKZ010000075.1, forward strand.
AAAAGCGCGTTTGGCCAATTACGAAAAGATGTTGGGTGAAGATGTGAAAGAGAAAGAAGAAAAACTGGAGATCTTCATTCCGAATGGTCCGCGTTTAGGGAATGAAGTAATTGAAGCTACCGATATCTCTAAAGGGTTTGGCGATCGTTTATTATACGAGCACTTATCTTTTAAATTACCTCCTGCAGGAATTGTTGGAATTATTGGCCCGAATGGTGCCGGTAAAACAACTTTGTTCCGCATGATCATGGGACAAGAGAAACCCAGCAGCGGTGAATTTAAGGTTGGGCCAACTGTGAAAATATCTTATGTGGATCAAACGCACAAAGCCATTGACCCCAACAAAACGGTGTATGATGTTATAAGCGGCGGATTGGATAATTTGATGTTTGGCGGAAAGCCCATGAACTCTCGCGCTTACATTTCTAAATTCAACTTCAGCGGAAGCGACCAGGGAAAAAAATGTAATGTATTATCGGGCGGAGAAAGAAACCGTTTGCACTTAGCGCTTGCTTTGAAAGAAGAAGGAAACGTGTTGCTGTTAGACGAGCCTACGAACGACCTTGACGTAAATACACTCCGTGCTTTGGAGGAAGGTTTGAACGAGTTCGCCGGCTGTGCTGTAATAATAAGCCACGACCGTTGGTTCCTTGATCGTGTTTGTACACACATACTTGCTTTTGAGGGCGACAGCTCGGCCTATTGGTTTGAAGGAGGCTACAGCGAGTACGAAGAGAATAAGAAGAAACGCCTTGGTAATGTGGAGCCTAAGCGTATGAGATACAAGAAGTTGGCGGTTTAAGAATAGGCATAGAATTTGAATTATATACCCAAAAAACGAAATATGTTCAAGCAAATAATAGCAACCCTGTCACTTTTAGCAATTTTTTCTGCTCCCGTTTTCGCACAGGTGGTCACCGAAAATGATCCTAAAGCGAAGACCATTTTAGATGACGTTAGCAAGACCACCAAGGCTTATAAAAGCATTTCTGCCGAATACGAACTGGTGTCTTTAAACAAAGACAAAAAGCAGGTAGATAAAATGGAAGGCAAAGTGCAGGTGAAAGGAAATAAATTCAAACTCGAGATTCCGGGTAATACAATTGTGTGCGATGGAAAAACAGTTTGGACGCATAATAAAGACGCTCAGGAAGTAACGATCAAAACTTATGAGCCTGATGCGGAAGATGGATTAAACCCAACCAACATCTTTACTATGTATGAGAAAGGTTTTAAATACAAATACGATAAAGAGGAAAAGATCAATAACGTGTCTTACCACGTCATCAACCTGTATCCTACCATTAAGCCTGAGAAGAAAAAATTTCACCAGGTGCGGCTTTTCGTTGATAAGGCAAAGAAGCAGATCTACCAGGTTAAGATGATGATGAAGGACCAGGGATCGCAAACTTATACTATTAAAACCCTGAAGCCTAACGAGAACCTGGCCGACGCGTCTTTTGTATTTGATACCAAAGGTTTCAAAGCCGAGCAGATCGTAGACGAGCGCGACAGCAAATAATTCCGGGAGCGGCGTATTACAAGCGTCTCGACTTCGCTCGACGTGACAGGCGTTTTTAAATAATTAATAATAGTAGTGTCAGACCGAGCGTAGTCGAGGTCCTTGTAAAAAGATAATCAAATGTAGGGCTCAGGCCTGATTGAGATCCCCACTGTGAAAAAACTCGGCTTAATAGGTTACCCACTTTCCCATTCTTTTTCCAAAAAGTACTTTACTGAGAAATTCCAAAAAGAGAGTATTTCCGGGTATAGCTATGATGCTTTTCCATTGGAGAACATTGCGCAATTCCCAGATCTGATCAAAAAAGAAAGTGAACTTTGCGGACTGAGCGTAACCATTCCCCATAAAGAAACGGTTATCCCTTTTTTGGACGAACTCGACCCGATAGCCGAAGAAATTGGGGCAGTGAACTGCATTAAGATCGAGAACGGAAAATTAATTGGCTACAATACCGACGCTTTTGGTTTCAGGCAAAGCCTCAGGCCCTTTCTTGATACCAATCACACTAAAGCTTTGGTGTTTGGTACGGGCGGCGCTTCTAAAGCCGTTGCTTACGTATTAAGAAATCTCGGTATCAATTTCTGGTTCGTGAGCCGCAAAAAGAATGATTTCGGTAATACGATCATGTACGAAGAGATCGACGCAAACATTATCTCTACCTGCAAACTATTAGTGAACTGCACACCCGTGGGTATGTCGCCCAACAACGATAAATTCTTACCACTTCCCTACTCTGCCATCACACCGCAGCATTTGGCTTACGATCTCATCTACAATCCCGAAGAAACCATCTTCCTTAAAAAAGCCAAAGAGCAAGGCGCGCTTGTTTCCAATGGCTACAACATGCTGGTGTTCCAGGCTGAGGAGGCGTGGAAGATCTGGAATTCCTGATCTAATTATTTAATTCCAAAAATTTTAAGGCCTTTAGCTTATCCTTGCCCAAAAGCTCGTACCTTCACTATAGAGAATAGCGTAAGTTGAAAAAACAGCGCTATTAAAATAAAATGAAAAATTTTGACTGGACGACATTTACAAGGAAAGTAGCTGTTAAAGCAAAGCTGCCAGACATTTACAACGCATGGGCAAAAGCATCAGATATTGAAAAATGGTTTTTAAGTAAGGCCGTTTTTATTGACGCGAACAAAAAAACCATAAGCAGAGAAGAACAAATAGCAAAGGGATGTTTCTACGAATGGAATTGGTATCTGTATGATACTACAGAAAGTGGTAAAATTACCGAAGCGAACGGAAAAGATTTCATTCAATTCACCTTCGCGGGAGAGTGTCTTGTTGACATTAAACTTTCTACTCAAGGCGATCACGTACTAGTGGAACTCACGCAAAAAAATATTCCAACAGATGATAATTCAAAACAAGGGATCCGACTGGGCTGCGACACCGGCTGGTCCTTTTTTCTTGTAAACCTAAAATCTGTTTATGAAGGTGGACTTGACCTAAGAAATAAAGACACTAAACTTAAAGGAATGGTTAATAGTTAAAATGGGAAATGAATACCTGTGTTCCAGGCTGAGGAGGCGTGGAAGGTGTGGAATTCCTGATGAAAGAGGATTGCTCCCTTTTTTAATACTATGCTGCCTGTTTATCTCCATCTGGTTTCGAACCCTTCTTAAATAGATCCGTCAAAATGGGTGGCTTATCATTATGATGTCGCATTTGCAGCGTCTGACTAGGATTAAACTCAGCCATTGTTACCATCGCGCTTAGAAGCTTTTCAAGCATTTTATTTTTCTCTGCGCTCGTCGGTAATTTCTCAATCTCCCTCTTATATCCTTCATAAGATTTTGCCAGAGTTTCCTTATAGGCATATTCTTCTTGCAATCTTCTGCTTTGGCTCTGTTGTTTACTGGAAAAAACAGCCAACCATATCGCAGGCACAAAGAAAGGAACCCTTGTAATGATTTTGATAAAGGCGTCAGATATAGACGTAGCATCTTTTAATGAGTAGATCGCAAAAGCAATCATACCAGAAGTCATTGCTAAAAAAACTGCCGACCATAACCAGTAAGGTGTTTTATATTTTAGACCTTGATCCTGATATGCTTTTGCCAATCCGGTCGAAGTAGCGCCAGGCAATAATCCTTCTATTTTTTCGATCATTGCCTTATAGGAATTTTCCCATTCTGTTTTCTTTCCCTTTATTTCTAGCTCATAGCTTTCAATAGCAGCTTTTATTCCTGTTACGTTTTTTTCTTTGTCTCCAAATACAACGGTCTCCGCTTCCTTCATTTTAGCCGTTACTTTTTCGGCCCCTTCCCCGGCTTCAATTACTTTTTGATAAGTAGTGTTTACCTTTTCAATTTTGGAAGGTTCATTTTCACTTGGCTTCGTCACAAAGCCATTGTACTGCGTTTCCAACTCCTGCTGCTTCGTGGTCAGACTTGACATAACCTCTACAGCTTTCTGGTAATGCGTCTCAATTTGCGCTTTCAGATTTTGAGCTTCCTGAATTAAGGCAGAAATCGATCCGTTTCCACTTTCGGCCTGCGCCTTCAACTCAACCATTCTTGTGTTCAAAGCATTTATATCTGCCTCTTTTTGAGTCGCATTAGTGGCAATTGCAGTAATACCTTCCAATTTAATCTGACACTCTGCCAGGATTTGGGTATTCTTTTGCTGTAATTCTAAAATTTCTTGTTCTGACATGATAAATTATTTTAATCTGCTTAATCCTTTTCCTACTGCGCCCCCGGCAGCAACACCCAATCCTATCCTCGTCAATGTTTTATTGCCTGATAATAATCCTACCAACCCAGCAATTCCACCTAGTATCATAGCCGCATCACTAACCTGATCAACAGCTTCTGAGTGCGCGTCATCTTTTGTTACTTTATTAATAAAGTGCTGGCAGTTTTGCCATAGCCAGTGGTATTCCTTACCTGCCCACCATGCGGCGAGAGCACGTTCAGTTATTTGGGACCGGCTGTAATTCACTGCTCGGCCATCATAAAAAATGGGCTCTCCTAAAGAAAATGTGTCTTCACGCTCAATTGTCGGGTGAATATTCTTATAATGATGATGTATATACCACTTATAACCATATTGGTCAACTCCCAGTTCAATTCCGGGATGTTTTATACCTATAAGGGTATTGATCTTATCTCGATATACAATACGCCCCGAATTTGCCGTCAGGCTTAATACAATACTTCCGCCATTTTGGACGGGTAGGCTTACGCTGCTTCGATCTAAATAATAATTTTCCATCTCTTCACTTTTTTATTTGCCTTGCGGCGTTGTTTCATTTTATATTACTTTTATTTGCTTTAATACAAAGTTAAGCTATATTTGTGAGATATTTCACTTATAAGTGAAATTAAATACTAAATTAATTGTATTGATAATCAATTTATTAACATTTATATGTAAAATTCTTACCTTATAAGTGTAATAAAATTAAGAAATTAACGTATAAATTAGCAGTGGCACCGTGCAGATAGAAATTGTAAAGATTCGGTCAGGCATAGAAACAGCCTTCTTCACGGTTCGCATTGTTGGGGAGCAACATACCCTATTTGAGAAATTTATTATCGAGAACCAAACGAAATATCCCAATGAACTGAATGACCTTAAAAACCGCATGCATGTTATAGCCTCAAAAACGGGTGCACGCGAACAGTTCTTTAAAATGGATGAAGGAAACCCTGGTGATGGTGTCTGCGCCTTATACGATCTCCCTGAAAAGAAGTTAAGACTCTACTGCATTAGATATGGATGCGTTGCAGTTATTTTAGGTGGGGGTGGAGAAAAACCCGAAGGAATGAAAGCTCTTCAGGAAAGCGAAAAGCTTACAGAAGAAAATTATCTTTTAAGAGATGTTTCCTCTGCAATTACTAGCGCATTAAAAGACGGGCTCATCGAATGGTCCAGTGATGGTATGGAAATAATTAGTCACTTAGATCCAATTATAATAGAAATTTAATATGCCTATGAAAACAAAAAAGAACCCCGCAAGAACTCACAAGAGTGATGTCTTGGATGACTTCTTTTCTGTGAAAGACAAAAAGGAGTACAACAAAACGGAAAAGAACATGCTTTTAGCTATCCGCATTGAGTCAGCAATGAAAAAGTGCGGATATAACAAACTTCAATTTGCCCAGGCCATGGAAGTTCAACCTTCTATGGTTACACGTTGGTTAAGCGGAACGCATAACTTCACTATCGAGACACTTTACGATATTGAAAATCTTCTTTCTATATGCGTCATTAATCCAATAGAACCTACGCTTATCGAAGTGATTGATCATTTGCATGTTACTGTTTCAACAACTAAATTACCGGCAGGAAATCCTGCTGGTAATTTAAATTACAACATATCTAATCTCACACATCTGCAAACACACAAACCGCAACTATTAAAAGTAATACCGAATTAGTATGACTCAGGATAGAGAAAAAATAAAAAAAGAACTCATTAACTTTCAAATTCGCTCGGTTGATTTGCTTGGTAGTTATCTTTCCACGCCAAAAGACCTAGAGATCAACGTTCAGGAATTCAGTTTCGATATTAACCTTGAACAAAAAGTAGATCACAATCTTAAATCCCTTGTTGTTATAACTAACATTGACGTAACTTCAATTAACGATACCTCCAAAAAACTAGGTTCAGTTTCTACCGCATGCGTTTTCACCATTGAGAACTTTAACGATGTAATAAAAATGGACGATAAGAAATTATCTCATACTATTAGCGACGCTATGATGGAAATATTGAACTCTATTTCTATTTCATCAACACGTGGCGCAATGTCTCAGCTTTTCAGAGGCACATATTTGCATCACGCCATATTACCGATTGTGGACCCTAAATCCTTCACAAAAGCATCAAAGACCAAATAATAACCAACCCCTTCCCAAGGTTTTTTAATCGGCTTTTTCTAACGAAGTAGTATCTTTCTCTGAACAATTGTAGACCGTAAGAGAATCGGACTCGGGCTTTCTTACTTTAAAAGACAGCACACAGAACCAAACCGTTACTTTGATGTAGAATATTATTTCTTATCAGCCCAGCCTTTTTTCATCTGGTCTTCGAGGGTTTCAATAAGCAGGTCCTTATTTTTAACCTCTTTGCTGAGCTTTTGCAGGTCTTCGCGCAGCTTGGTGATCTCTGATTTGTATTTTATCTCCTGGTCGCTCCAGATGTTCACATCGTAGTACTTCTCTTTCTCTTCCATATAAGCGGCCAATTGCTTGGGGTCGCGGAAAAAGCTGTAGAGAGGAATACGGAGTTCTTTAGAAATAAGCTCAAGCGTACGAACTTCCAGGGTCTTGGTCTCAAGGGCGTGGTCTAATTGCTCCTCGTTCAGGTTCAGGTGCTCTGCCAATTCCTTATAAGAATACTCCTGCTTTTCGAGGAGCTCAACTATCTTTTTCTTAAGGTTCATCCGGGTTTCTTGAGGTAAAGTTAACATTTATAGGGCTAAATGGCAAATAGCTATTTTAAGGTACTTTTAAAGGTCTTCATATAGTCTTCATACTTGGTCTTGGTATACGCGCCTGAACCAATGAACTTTATGATAGGCTCAAATTGCTCGGGCGAATGATTACCCTTTACAATGTCTAATCGCTGGATCTTATCGGTAAGGAATACAATAGAAGGATAAGAGAGTTTACCATCCAATACAGACACCGCGAAATTATGAGGCGAGCGTGGTGTTCCCTTGGTTGCCGGGTTAAAGAATTTGAGTGGCATTTTTTTGGTTCCCACTTTTATTACCTTTCCTTTTTTGTCGCGAAGCGTATCCGGAACATCCAGCGTAAATTTCAATGTATCGAAATTCTCCGCATCGTATTTCACCGCGATGAAGTTCGCGTTAATGTATTTGGCAATTTCGGGGTTATTAAAAGTGTTCTTCGCCATCATTTTGCACGGCCCGCACCATTGCGTGTACACATCCATGATGATAGGTTTCTTGTTCTTTTGGGCCAATACCACAGCCTTATCAAAAGTAACCCAGTTAATTGCTTCCTTTTCCTGCGCAACAGCAGAAAAAGAAAAAAGCAGTACCGTAAGGAACAGTACTGCTTTCGTTATGTTGTCTATGCGTTTAGGCATTTTCTTTTTTCTCAGCGGTCTCAGGTTTTGGTAAAAGCACCTTGCGCGACAATTTGAACTTGCCGGTCTTTGGATCGTTACCGATGTATTTCACCTGGATCATATCGCCTTCTTTAAGTACACCTTCTAAAGAATCGAGACGACGCCATTCTACTTCAGAGATGTGCAATAAACCGTCTTTACCGGGCAGGAACTCTACAAAAGCTCCGTAAGGCATAACCGTTTTTACTTTCGCATCATACACCTCACCTACTTCAGGAACAGCTACGATACCTTTGATGCGGTTAAGCGCCGCTTTGGCATCTTCGTCGTTCTCACCAAAGATCTCAACCAATCCTTTGCCGTTGATCTCTGTGATGGTGATAGTAGTTTTGGTTGTTTTCTGGATCTCCTGGATAACTTTTCCGCCGGGACCGATAACCGCGCCAATGAAGTCTTGCGGGATCTCGATCTGCAGTAAGCGTGGAGCGTGTGGCTTGTAATCTGCGTTGGGAGCAGCAAGTGTTTTGCTGATCTCGCTCAGGATGTGTAAACGGCCGTTTTTTGCCTGGTTCAATGCTTCCTGCATTACTTCGTAAGGCAGGCCATGTACTTTCAGATCCATCTGCACGGCAGTGATACCGTCTTTTGTTCCGCAAACTTTGAAATCCATATCACCTAAATGATCTTCATCACCTAAGATATCAGATAAGATCGCGTAAGCACCTTTATCGTCGGTGATCAATCCCATGGCAATACCGGTAACAGGTTTTGTGATCTGTACACCTGCATCCATCAGCGCCAGCGTACCGGCACAAACAGTGGCCATAGAAGAAGAACCGTTACTTTCAAGGATATCGGAAACGATACGGATAGTATACGGACAAGAAGAAGGAACTACTTTTTTAAGCGCACGTAAAGCCAGGTTACCGTGGCCCACCTCACGACGGCTTGTACCGCGGTTTGGTTTTACTTCACCTGTTGAGAAACCGGGGAAGTTATAGTGCAATAAGAATTTGTTCTCACCTTCAATGAAAGCACCGTCTATCAACTGCTGGTCTAATTTAGTACCTAGGGTTACAGTAGTTAACGATTGTGTTTCTCCGCGTGTAAATACGGCTGAACCGTGAGCAGACGGTAAATAACCTACTTCGCTCCAGATAGGGCGGATATCGGTTGTTTTACGGCCATCTAAACGGATCTTGGTATCTAATGCAACGCGTCGAACCGCATCGTACTCAACACCGTGATAGTATTTATTGATCAAACCTTCTTTCTCTCCTAATTCTTCTTCAGAGAAACTAGCTTTGAACTCATCGAGGATCGCTTTGAAAGCGACTTTACGTTCGCTCTTGTTTGGGTTACCTTTTTTGGCAACGTCGTAAACTTTCTGGTAAGTGGCTTTTGCTACTTTTTCTTTCAGTTCAAGGTCGTTCGTTTCGTGCGAGTATTCGCGTTTTGGCTTGTTGCCTGCTTTTGCAGCGAACTCTTTAATAGCTTTTACATGGACTTTAATGGCTTCGTGGCCAAATTTAATGGCTTCCAGCATTTCTGCTTCGCTCACTTCGCTCATTTCTCCTTCTACCATTAAGATATCTGTAGCAGAAGCGGCCATGATCATATCGATAGTTGATTTCTCAAGGTCTTGTAGACTTGGATTGATAACCAGTTTGCCATCGATCTTTCCAACACGTACTTCAGAGATAGGTCCGTTGAACGGAATATCAGAAACAGCAACGGCTGCAGAAGCGGCTAAACCTACCAATGCATCGGGGCATGTTTTTTTATCTGAAGAGATCAGGTTGATCATTAATTGAATATCCGCGTGGTAATCTTCGGGGAACAAAGGGCGCATGGCGCGGTCGATGATGCGGCAAATTAAAACTTCGTAATCAGAAAGTTTTGCTTCGCGGCGGAAGAAACTGCCGGGGATACGACCCGCGGCTGCGTATTTTTCCTGGTAGTCAACGGTAAGGGGTAAAAAATCTACTCCTTCTTTTGCTTCCTTGCTGCTTACAATAGTTGCAAGCAACATGGTGTCGCCTACTTTAAGTACTACCGATCCATCGGCTTGCTTGGCTAATTTTCCTGTTTCCAGTGTGGCTTGTCGTCCGTCGCCAAGATCGAACGTGTGTGTGATTCCTATTTGTGACATTTTGTTTTGATTTGTGCCGCGGCCCTTCCGCAGCGTTTATATTGATTTTAATTTTTCTTTCTTCTGTACCGGGACCTGAAGGACCCGGTAATTAACACAAAAGGCATCCGAGTTCTCCAGATGCCTTTTTAGTTTTTATTGTCCGTTCATTATTTACGGATATCAAGTGTTTTGATCAACGCGCGATATTTTTCAAGATCCGTGCGTTTCAGGTAATCGAGTAACGCGCGGCGTTTACCCACCAGGTTCAAAAGTGAACGCTGTGTACCAAAATCTTTTTTATTACTCTGTAAGTGACCGCTTAAGTGCTCAATACGCTGTGTAAAAAGCGCGATCTGGCTTTCTGACGAACCGGTGTTTTTATCTGAACCACCGTGTTTCTTAAAGATGTCTTTTTTTGCCTGTGCTGTAAGTATCATTTCTTCTTAAATTTTAAGGACTGCAAATATAGGGATTTTTTATAAACCCCCAAGCATTAGGGCAAACAAGAGGAAAGATAGTTTTAATTTAAAACGCTGATAAATAGATGATTGAGAAAAATAACTATTTGCGGGAACGGCCAATTCTTTTTGCCGGTTTCTTCGATTTTCCTTCCGGTTTGGAAAAATTCAGGTCCGAAAAGAAATCTTCTACAGTTATTTTATGGATATTCAGCAACTTAACGAGGCTTCGGATCGTAATATTAGTGAGCCCTTTTTCTACTCTCCAGTATTGCATCCTCGAAAGCTCGTGCTCAATGGCAAAATTCTCATAGCTGGAAAAACCACGCTCAACCCTCAAACTCCTCAATTTACTGCCAATTTCCTTGCATACTTCCTTTTCACTGTTCATGTTACAAAAATCATCATATTAAGGCATCTAGATTACAACTTAAAACAATACACCGTATTTGGTGCTTATGCCCTTTCTGATTTTCGTGACAATGGTTGCATACTTCACGTCCCACATGTAAGATACATCTTATTTGGTGTACTTTTACAAAAACCTAACTCCCAATGAACTTTAATTTTGCTAATTCTCGCTGTTACGGAAAATTCTTCTCATAACTACCAGTGCCGGAACTGTAAGCTCATCAAATTGGGGAGAATAATACCGAGCGCGCATGGTTGCCAGGTCTCCGGCCTTCATTCATGGACCGACCTGGGTATAACAGGTCTGCATATTTACAGGTGCGCTAAATGCAAAACGGCGGTAAAATCGAAAGGAAAACCTTTAGAAGGAGATTGCCAGGGCGGAAAATCGCACCGTTGGCTCCTTAAAGTTGTTTTATGACCATCCCCGCCAGTGCTTCAACCCAATTATCGTTACTATTAAGACTAGGCACCAGGTCTACTTTTTCTCCTCCATAACTTCTAAAGGCATCATTGTATTCGGTGCCTATCTCGTGGATGGTTTCCAGGCAATCAGCCACAAAGGCTGGGGAAAAGACTAAGAGCTTTTTGTTTCCTAAAGCGGCTCTTTCTTTTAATACATGGTCTGTATAAGGTTTTATCCATTCGCTCCGACCCACACGACTCTGGAAACAGATCGTATATTTTTCACGGGGCAGGCCTAGTTTCTCCGCTATCAATTTTGTTGTTTTAAAACAATTGGCGCGGTAACAATATTGGTTCCTGTCGGTAGAAGCCTCGCAACAGGTATCCATGAAACAGGAGTTGTCGCCATAATGCGCCGAAGCCTTTTTTATCTGGCGCTCAGGCAACCCATGATAAGAGAAAAGAACATGGTCATACCCGTTTAAGTTGAACTTCTTTCCTTCTTCAACATAGCAATCCACTACCGCATTATTATCATGGAAATTGCTGCTGATGTGCATTTCCGGGATCACTTCCCAATTCTTTATCTCACTGAATACTTTTTCAATTGTTGAGCCTGTGCTGGAAGAAGCATACTGTGGATACAAGGGAAGAACAACGATCTTCTTCGGTTTCTGCTTCCTGATATTTTCTAAAGCACCTTTAATATCCGGACTCTGGTAACGCATCGCAAGCTCCACAAAATAACTTTCTCCCAACCGCGCCTGCAATTTCTTTTTCAATTCAACACTATGGTACAGAAGCGGCGAACCTTTATCACTCCAGATATGCTTATACAATTTGGCGGACTTAGAAGAACGGAACGGCACCACCAGGAAATTCACAAGGAAGAACCTTCCGATCGCCGAAATATCGATCACCCGCCTGTCGTTCAAAAACTCAGTAAGGTATTTACGCACCGCTGGTGTAGAAGGGTTATCGGGTGTACCGAGGTTTATTAAAAGTACCGCAGTCTTCATTTACTAATAACCAAAGTTCTTTAGTCGTTTGTCGTCGCTGCGCCAGTCTTTGTCAACCTTTACAAAGGTTTGCAAATGCACCTGTTTGCCAAAGAATGTTTCACAATCCTTTCGCGCCTCAATGCCCACTTTTTTAAGCGCTTCACCTTTATGCCCGATGAGGATTCCCTTCTGGGAATCGCGCTCCACGTAGATGACGGCCTCAATACGAATGATCTTTTCTTCCTCTTTGAAAGACTCAACGGTGACTTCGCAACTATACGGGATCTCCTTTTTATAATTCAAAAGTATCTTCTCACGAATGATCTCCGCCACAAAGAAACGCTCAGGCTTATCCGTCAGCTCACCCTTATCAAAATAAGCGGGATGCTCGGGCAAAAGACTCAGTATCTTCTGCATCAAAATTCCCAGGTTGGTCTTTTGCAGGGCAGACACAGGTAAGATCTCGGCATTGGGTAAACGCTCGTGCCACGCAGCCACTCGCTCTTCTACTTTCGGACCCTGAACGAGATCGATCTTATTGATGAGCACCAACACCGGCTGTTTTACCTTTTTCAGTTTGTCAAGATAAGATTGCTCCAGTTGCATATCCTCAAACACATCGCTGATCAGCAAAAAAACATCCGCGTCCTCCATGGCATCGGCCACAAAGCGCATCATTTTCTCATGGAGCTTATAATTGGGCTTTAAAATACCCGGCGTATCAGAGAAAATGATCTGGTAGTCGTTTTCGCTCACGATACCCATGATGCGGTGACGGGTGGTCTGCGCTTTCGAGGTGATAACCGACAACCGCTCGCCCACCAAAGCGTTCATCAACGTGGATTTACCCACATTGGGACAACCGATAATATTTACAAAACCTGCCTTGTGCATAGCGTGCGCGAAGATACGAAATATAAAAGTGTAGAAAGGTAAGCAGGCAGCTGATCAATATCATTGCCGGGAGAGTATGAGTTATTTGTTGAAAATTAATTTCGGCGATGTAATTTAATGTGTATATTTGCACCGATTTTAGAAACGTTCTTTACAAAACAACATATTGCGGGATAGAGCAGGGGTAGCTCGTTGGGCTCATAACCCAAAGGTCGGAGGTTCGAATCCTTCTCCCGCTACTCAGAAAAGTCCTTGTGTCAATCACAAGGACTTTTTTATTTCTGTTTACTCCTCTCCAATTGCCGCACCCTCTCCTTTTCCCTGATCACCTCTGCAAAAGGCTTGTTCTCAATTTTACTTTCCAGCCACTCGATGTATTCAAAGTCATCCAAGGGTCGTCTTTGATACGGATCCGGAATTAATTTCTCAAGATCACTCTTCAATTCTTTAAATGCAATCACTGTTTTTCTGCGCGTATCCATATTACGACTCTTCTTACCGATAAAATCAAGGATGATCTGCTCGAACTTGAAAAGCATTTTCGTTTTCGAAAGAAAATGGTAGGTCCACTTAACCATATAACGCAACAGATCGCGATTGCCCATCTCATAATGCACAAGCAGGGAAAGGATGCGCGCCATGCTTTGCATGTCGCCCCGCACATCAGGCGCCTTGTCGTTAATGATATTGTTCAGGTGCACAATAGCTTTAGGATAATTTCGGTTCCCGAAATAAACTACCGCCACCGCTTCTTCAAACATCCACTTTTCCTCAATACTTAAAGGCTTTACTTTGTACTTTACAAATTCCTTCAGCAACACAGGAATAGCCTTCGCTCCCTTTTCAAACTCGCCGGTGCGACTATAAACATAGAGCATCACCGTATTCACATAATAAAAAGTACGGTTGAACAGGTTCTTTGAAATAGAGTTTCTCTGCTCCACTAAAAATTCCTTCAGTCGTTCAAGTAAAATAAAGGTTTGCGCGTATTCCTTGAAATTATATTGCCACACACTCGCGTTCTGTTGCATGGCCAGGTATTGGCGCGGTTCTTTTTGTATCAGTTGCGGATGTGACTCCAACACTTTTATGAGCTTATTCGTGTTGCTGTACGCTTTTTGATAATCCGCTTCGAGGTTAGCGTAGCCGATGCGCGTAGAATAGTAAAAATACTTTGCCTCCACCAGGCGGGCTTTGTCCTCCGACCTCAAAAGCGGGTGCTGCATAATTCTTCCGAACCGTTTCAGCTCTGCTTTGGTACGGAAGAACCCGAACTTACGTATACGCAGGTAAACCGTATTGGAGAATAAAGAATACTGGTGGGCATTAATCGCGTCCTTCAGGTGATCTTCCGCCTGCTTGTATTTCTTTTTCATTTCTTCCTGCGAAACAGCCGTATAACCCTGGGCGTTGATGATCTTCAATTCCCACTTCGCCAGGTCGAACAACACAAGCGGCTCCTGGTAATGCAAGGCCGACTTCCTCGTTTTTGCAATTTGTTTCATCGCGTTCTCAAAAAGACCTTTCTGAAAGAGGATCTCGACCGAATGTACTTCCCGGTTCAGGCGCGCGCTCACCGATCTTTGGGAGTAATAATTCTGTAAGGCACTGAGCACGTTCTCTTCCAGCCTTTGCTTCATCACCGGAAGGTGTTTGAAAGCAATCAATTTAGTCTCGTTATATTCTTTTTGCCTGTCGATCGAATCAAACAGCGCCACATGCTTAGCGCTATTAGCCGCCGGCTGACCCTTCAAATAGACCTTTACATACCTCTTTTCGGTCTTTGAAAGGGAATGTATGAGCTGAAAAAGGGTGCTGGAATGTGCCTTTGACATGTTATTTATTAAGAATATGACTTATACAAATATATAATAATATTTCATTCTAAAAACTTTTAGTATAGCCATTAGAATTGTTATTTAAAAATCAAGTCGAGCCGGAACCCCTTCTTAATTGGCCTAAGTTTGTTTAAAGAAATGAACGGAATGAAAAATACTACCTGGCCCCTTCCGCAAATCATCGGTGTGATCTGTGTGCTGCTTGTCCTCGGCACAACCCTGCAGGCGCAGAACTGCAGCTTCAACACCACGCCCATCGTTGCAAACGCCAACGTAACCAACCCACCTTGTGGCAGCACAGGCTCGGCAACCATCAATGTTACCAGCGGCGTGGCGCCATACACGTACTCCTGGACGCCCAACGTAAGCACCACAAACACCGCTTCCAACTTAACTCCGGGCATTTACAGTGTGGAGATCAACGATGCCAACTGCCACGCAGTTGGCCCCGAAGTGGTAGTAAATGGTGATTTCACCCAAGGCAACACCGGTTTCACAAGCGCTTACACGTATTGCAGTCAGTCGCAATGCCTGTGGCCCGCCGCTTTTTATTCGGTTGGGTCCAACCCGCAATTCTATCACACACAATTCTGGGGCGCCGATCATACCACCGGCACCGGCAACTTTCTTATCATTAACGGAGCTTCTACGGCAAACGTACCTGTATGGACCGAAACTTTGACCGTGATCCCAAACAGGACTTACGTTTTCTCTACCTGGGTGAGTTCTATGAACACAATAAGCGCAGCGCAGTTACAATTCTCCATTAATGGCGTTACGATCGGAAACATTTTTAACTCCCCTCCCCAGATCAATACATGGGTTAAATTCTGTACTTCCTGGAACTCGGGTAACAACACTACCGCGGTGATCAGCATCATCAATCAAAGTACGATCCTTTATGGGAACGATTTTGCGCTGGATGACATCTCCTTTAAAACCTGTATGCCCGCTACCATCACTTTTACGGTTAATCCTTCTCCCCCGCCCGTTGTTCAGATAAATTCGGTGGGAAACAATTGCGGCCCGAGCAATGGAACCGCATCTGTAAGTGTAGTTGGTGGCTCTTCACCTTATTCCTATCAATGGGGTGGCGGACAAACTTCGCAATCTGTTACCGGACTTAGCGCAGGAAATCATTCGGTGATAGTAACTGATTCGCATGGTTGCTCTGATACAGCTTATACTTTTATAAACACTTCGGCTACTCCCCCATCGGCAAGCTTCACCGCCTCACCGGTTTGTTTCCGCATCCCGACTTTATTATCTGATCTGTCGACAGCCTACTCCAACGAGCCTATTACCAATTGGAGCTGGATCGTTCCCGGTGCCACTCCCCCAACATCCACTCAGCAAAATCCATCTGTATTATATAGCACACCCGGCATTCATACAGCAACGCTTGTTGTAACAACACTGCATGGTTGCAAAGACACAATTGTACAACAGATCACTATACACAATAATCCAAAAGCTGATTTCACCGGTGATGGCTCAGGTTGTGCACCCGTTTGCGTCCAGTTCTCTGACGCGTCTACCTGCAACGACGGTAGCATCACCAATTGGCACTGGAATTTCAATGGAGGAACAGTAACTTCCGGCAACTCGCAAAATCCGGTTGTGTGTTACAATACACCCGGAGCCTACGGAGCAACTTTAACCGTTGTTAGCTCTTATGGCTGCACCGACGAGAAAGATATTCAGCCTCTTGTAACTGTTCACACTTATCCTAGTGCCGATTTTTCCGTATCGCAAACCACAGCGACACTAGATGAACCTAATTTTACCTTCTATCCGCAATGGTCTAACGATGTATCGCAATGGAGCTGGAACTTCGGAGATAACACAACAAGTAACGCCACAAATCCAACACATTCATACGCGTCTTCAGCCACCGGGAATGATTTTTACTCTTATACAGTAACGCTCATCGTACAGAATCAATTTGGCTGCAAGGATTCAATTGTTAGACCTGTTTCTTTAACGCCGGATTTTGTCTTTTACATTCCAAACACCTTCACTCCAAACACCGATAACCTGAATGAGAATTTCTACGGAAAGGGTCGCGGCATAAAAGAATACAAGATCATGTTGTTCGACCGCTGGGGCAATCTTGTGTGGGACTGCTATAAAGAAGGAGATCAGCGAGCTTATGACGACGGCACAGCGGAAGGACTTCCATCGGCCTGCAAGTGGGACGGCACCTTTAAAGGAAAAGAAGTGCAGGAAGATGTTTATGTATGGAAAGTTGAACTTACCGATATTTTTAACCTGAAACACCAATACGCCGGGCATGTAAGCCTGGTGCGATAAAAAACAACCACAAAAACCACTACAATGAACAAAACACCTTGCCACTTCATTCTTATTACACTTTTTGTTTTGCTTTTTACATCAGCATTCGCACAACCGCCTTACGGAGATAACAACGAAGCCCTGTTTGGCCGCTCGCTGGGATTGGGCGTTGAACAAAGCGATCTGCCCACGCAATCTCATTTGTGGGGACCGGGCATGAATTTTAATTGCTGGAACGGAAATGTGGGCTGCGGGAATAATTACGCTATCGGATCACAAAATCATCCGGTGATCGCGGAGGCAGCCCGCGGCAATTACCAATGGGTAGCTGCGCTTTGTCGTTATGAAAAACAACACGGCATCTTTGGACGCGAACTTGGCGCTCCAAATTATTATTTCGCAAACGTACTGGCCGCTAAAATGATCGCTCTACGTGATGCGCGCGCGGCAGGAGCTTATTCTGACGCGAAAGATATCGCCGAAAGCTTACGTTGTGTTTGGGCGCTCAACGCTTTGATCGCTATTCCCACCAATCGCAAAAATGTTTGGCAGAACTTACACGGACAGATATTTACCAACGCCGGAGACCAAAGCTGGTACGATGGCTTGACCTGCGCTTCGGCCGGCGATCGCTGGCATACCGAAACAAATATCAACCACGATACACATGGAGAATATTTGAGCTGGGCCATAGATTGGCAGGGACGCAGCAACAGCAGTAATAATTACCTGAACTCGAACGGAAAATGGTGGGGAGAGATCACCGCGCAATTGGGAGGCAAACCCTATTTTACACAAACGATGGATCCTGAAGTGTTCGGATTGAACGCAGCAGAACGCCAGAAGTTACAGGATGTGGTAAATGGCGACGTGAATGCCGCAAAATGGGCTGCACAGGTTGTAGCAGGTTTTGGTTTCTGGAAAGATCCCAATGTTCCGGTAGCTGATTGCTATGTGAAAATGCGTATTCGTCGCACAAGCCAGGGAGCCGAAATGGTTTATTTTAATTCTACCAATGGAAACAAACCTACACAAGCTGCCACACAAGTATTGTTCAACGGGGATTACAATTCGATCCGCCCTAATTTTTATCATGGCGTGGGAGCTAACAACGGATACGTATGCTGGGTAGCCAACGGATTGATACAGGCTGACGCACCCGGAGACGGAAATTATGTTTCTATGCCTGAACTGGGAGGAAACGTAGATTGGCAAATTGATGTTGATGGAAGCGTGATCGTTTTCAACGGAACCACTTTATCGGCCGCTGCACCCGCGGTTTATCCAAGCACACCGGATGCGGGCATCAGCAACATCATCACGCCTACCGCCACGCTTTTAAATGACACCGTTAAACCAAAAGTTACAGTTAAAAATTTCGGCTCTGTCACTTTAAACAACGTTTACGTAAGCTATCAGCTGAATAACGGCGTGATGCGCACCAGCACCTGGCGCGGCTCACTTGCTCCCGGAGGCACAGTGAACGTTACTCTACATGAAGCACAGGTAACACAGGGTCAGTACACACTAAAAGTTTATACAGGCGGGCCCAATTACGAAACCGACAACAATACTTCCAACGACTCGCAAACGCTCGTATTCACCGTATCGCCATCCACTCAAACTATTGATGCCGGTATTGCAAATATTCTTAGTCCCGGAACAAGCGTAACAGCCGATACTGTTCAACCGGTAGTAAAACTTCGCAATTTCGGCCAGGCCACATTGACAAGTGTGAACATTAAATACAAATTAGACAATGGCACAGCTGTAACACTTCCGTGGACAGGCAGTCTCGCAACTGTTACCGGTGTAAATTACACATTACCGAAATTACCGGTCGCTCCGGGCACACATACCTTACAGGTGTTTACTACTCAGCCAAACGGTCAAACTGACGTGAACGCAGTGAACGATTCAAAAACTTTGGTCTTTAATGTGATCTCGCCTTACCTTACCGATATTGAAGCTGTATCTGTTACGCAGCCGCTTTCTTATAATTGCGTCGGCAACATTCAACCACAAATGGTGATGAGCAATTTGGGTCCTTACGAATTGTTCCAGGTTACCATCAATTACCGTATTGACGCGAACCCGGTGGTGAGCGCAACTTATTCTGTACCGATGGGAACCGGTTTACAGAATGGAGCTACGATGACCATTTCCGGTTCGGCAACTTCTGCTACTCCGGGAACACACACCATTCAAATGTGGGCCTCAAATCCCAATGGTGTTAGTGATCTGGATAATTCTAATGATACTATCGCTTCGTCTTTCAC
>JANWKZ010000076.1 GCA_025451115.1 Bacteroidia bacterium
AGGAATATCTCCTACCGCCGGATCCACCGAATTCTCAATGAAATTGGAAGGATAGCTTACGCGTGTGTTCTCTGTTTTTTTGATATTACTGTAGTCAACAGTCTTCGTGCCTTCAAAGAAATTGATGTTCTCTAATAAAGAACCTTTTTTGATGGCGTTGAAGATCTGCGGTTCTTTTTCCTGGGTAAGGTCTACGCATTTTGCGTAGCATCCTCCTTCAAAATTGAACACCGAATTATCGCTCCATCCGTGCTCGTCGTCGCCGATGAGTTTGCGGTTAGGATCGGCGCTCAAAGTTGTTTTCCCGGTACCTGATAATCCGAAGAAGATGGCGGTATCGTTTGCTTTGCCGATGTTGGCCGAGCAGTGCATGGAAAGCACTTTTTTCTCGTGCGGCAAAATGTAGTTCAATACAGAGAAGATCGATTTTTTGATCTCGCCGGTATAGCCGGTTCCGCCAATGAGGATCACCTTTTTTGTGAAGTTGATGATAGCGAAATTATGCTGGCGTGTGCCATCCGTTTTAGCGTCGGCGCGGAAGCCGGGCGCATTCAGGATAAGCCACTCGTGTTTAAAGTTGGTGAGCTCTTCTTTTTTAGGACGCAGAAATAAGTTGGAGGAGAAAAGATTGCTCCACGAATACTCATTCACTACACGGATATTGATACGGAAAGCGGGATCGGCGCAGGCATAAGCATCGCGCACAAACACTTCTTTTCCTTTAAAATAAGCGTTCATTTTAGCCTGGAGGGCATCGAATTTATCGGCCTCAAAACGGTTGTTCACATCACCCCACCAAACACTGTCTTTTGTGTTTTCGTCATAAACAACGAATTTATCTTTGGGTGAGCGGCCTGTAAATTCGCCGGTATCAATGGCAAGAGCTCCTGTATCGGTTAAAACGCCCTGTTTGCGATCCAGTGTATCCTGGATCAATTCGTCCGGGCTAAGGTTCCAGTAGGCCGTATCAACGTCTCCTAATCCTATGCTTTTAAGGTCCTGGTTAGCCGGTTTTGTTCCTATTTCCTTCATTCCTTGGGGGTTTGGTTATAAAGGGGGCAAATATAAAAAAAACAGTCCGCCGGGGCGGACTGTTTTCGACGATATTAATCAACAATTACTTTCCTTTTTTAACAGCGGTGGAATTCTCTTTTATGAATACCATATCGGTTCTGGAAACCAAGCCTTTAACTTCATTCACAAAAAGCGCTTGTTCATCTGCGGTAAGCTCTTTTAGACTAAAAAGGAAGTCCGTCTCGCCCTCACGGCCCCAGCTTTGCACTTCAAAAGCCGGTTTCTTGGGGTGACTTTCGGCATGGGCCTTCACTTTATCCTTAGCGGTTTGGTCAATACCGGCGCCTTTACTGATAAAGCTAACGATAAGCCTGTAGGTAACCTCAGAGACTACCATTCCCTCTCCCGTGGTCTGTAAAGGAACGCCCGCTTTAACGGCAGTCACTTTCCTTTTGGGCAGTGTGGTTGCGCTCTTAACCAGTTTGGGATCGGTGATCAGTTTATTTACTTCTTCAACAAAAGTGTATTGCTCATCTTCGGTAAGCTCAGCCAGGCCCCAATAGATCTGTTTCTCGCCTTCCCTGCCCTGCTCAAGTACATTGTAAGCGGGCTTCTTAGGATGGTTATTGGCGTAATCGGTAACCTTCGTGTAAACAGCATTGTCGATGCCTGATCCTTTGCTGATAAAATCAACATGCAGGCGCCACATGATGCGGCCGTTCTTTGTCTTTTTGGTCTTGGTCTTAATTTTAGACTGCGCTTCGCACACGCCAAAACTTACCAGCGACAAAAGGATGAGAACAAATATTTTCTTCATAATAAGATGTTTGTACAAGGTTACTTTAAATCATAGATTGTGCCAAATTTATTTTGCGCATAGCTCATGAAGTGGTTGAAATTCAGCTTTTCACCTGTGATCCTTTCGCATAATTCCTGCGCGGTATAGAACCTGCCGTGCACATGTACTTTGGCACGCAACCAGGCCAGCAATTCACTGAGATCACCGGCTTCTACTTTGCCTGGAAGATCCTTGATCTCCTTGCTTGCCTGCTCATAGAATTGCGCCGCGTAGAAACTGCCTAAAGAATAAGTAGGGAAATAACCAAAAGAGCCATGACTCCAGTGCACATCCTGCAATACACCTTGTGTATCGCTCGGCACATCTATATTAAGGTATTCTTTGTATTTGGCGTTCCAGTAAGCCGGAAGCTCATCTACTTTCAGTTTGTCTTCAAAAATGGCTTTTTCAATTTCGTAACGGATCATCACGTGGAAGTGATAAGTAAGTTCATCCGAATTTGTACGTATTAAGGAGGGCTCTACCCTGTTCATTCCTTTAAAGAAGGCTTCGGGGGTAACGTCTTTCAGTTCTTCGGGGAAATACTGCGCGGCGTGTTTGAAATTTCCTTTCCAATAAGCAAGACTTCTTCCCACGTTGTTCTCCCACAAGCGCGATTGCGATTCATGTATTCCCAGTGAGATGGCTTCTCCCAGCGGCATTCCGTAATATTCAGGCAACAATCCCTGCTCATACAAAGCGTGTCCGCCTTCATGAATGCAGCTCCAGATCATTTCCGAAAGATCTTTCTCATTGATGCGCGTAGTAACACGCACATCATCCGGACTAAGCGTAGTGGTAAAAGGGTGCGAAGAAATATCCTGGCGGCCGCGTTTGAAATCGAAGCCCATTTGCTGCAGAAGACCCAACCCAAAATCCCATTGCTTGTTATGATCGTAATGACGGTAGAAAAAAGCGTTGTCGACCTGCTTAGCCGCGAATATTTTTTTTACGAAAGGAACCAATTGCTTACGCACATCGGCAAACAATGCGTCGAGCTCGGCCACCGTACATTTTTTTTCATGCAGGTCGAGCATGGCATTGTATGGATGGCCTTCGTATCCCAACAGTTCACATTCCTTTTTCTTGAAACCGATCAGTTTCTCGAGATGCGGGGCGTATAATTTAAAATTGTTTTCTTTTTTGGCCAGTTGCCAGGCGTTGAAAGCCGCCGAAACGGCGTGGCTCATCTGCTCTACAAATTCGGTGGTATATTTTTTTTGCTTCTCAAATTCGAGTTTGATCAGCTCCAAATTCTTTTTCTGATGATCGGTGAGGGTACCATTCGATTCCAGTCCTTTTAAAATGGCGGCGGTTTTCTCACCGGTAAAAAGATTATGAATAAGGCCGCTAAGACTGGATAATTGTCCGGCGCGGAAGTTAGCCGCGTTAGGCGGCAGGTAGGTTTCCTGGTCCCATTGCAGAACGGCGGCCGAGTAGTTTACGTCGGCAATGCGCGCCATGTGGTTTTGCAGATCTTGATAACTCATGGCTAAAGATAATCACAAAACCACGCGACACAAGCTGTAAGGTCTGCAAAAATTACAGAAATTTTAGGTTTCTGACGGCCTTCCTTACGGGGAAGGTTGGCTTTTTAGTGCTTGTAATTGTGCCTGTGCCTGAAGTAGCGGGTGCGCACTTTGTTCTTGTGGTCTTCGCGCGCTTTCATCATGAACAGGAAAATAAAGCCTGCGATGAAAAAGCAAATGCTGAAAATGAACAAGGCGTTGTGCCAAATTGTTTCACTTGCATAACTTGTAAAACTTTCAGATGCGTTGGCGGCGTGGCCACCCAGCATGAAAAGTACAACGGCCCAACGGCCCATTGTTTTTAGAATTTGTACAGATAAGGTTTCCATAACTTGTATATATTAAAAAATTGGTATTCGGTATTTAAAGAACGTCTTCTGATATATTAGACGTAGATAACAGAAAAAAGTTGCACTGTATTAGGTGAATACGTGTTTCCACTTGGTAAGTGGGCACTTTTTACGAATAACTGGTTAGTGGATTTTTTCTTCTTGCGGTGAACGCGGTGAATCTTGCGGTGAGGAAAAATCGCTATTTCTCTATGACAAACTTTGAAGTATTCCGTCCGTGGGAAGAATTTACGGTGAGAAAATAAATGCCTGCAGGAAGTTCTGCAATAGTTACGTTGCGAGAAACAGTTCCCGGAAGCAGATCACTCTTCAAAAGGCGTTTTCCCAATAGATCCGTGATATAAAATTCAGCCTGTGTTCCAATAGGTTCGCTAAAATTCAGTGTAAAAACACCTGTGTTGGGATTAGGAAAAACTTCGAAAACGCTTGTTGAAGAAGTTGTGTTTGCGATGCCGGTAGAACTGGTGTCGATCACTTTTACCGTAATATCATCAAAATAAAAACCATCGTATTCCGTTCCGCCGTCCGCATAAATATTAAAACGAAGTTTAATGTTCTGTCCGAGATAAGCAGAGAGATCGATGCGTTCTTTTATCCAGGTCCTTTGGAAACCATCATAAACGGGCTGATCAAGATCCTGGTTTGAATTTCCGGGGTGCGTGTATAATGCGCAGAGCGGTGTATAATTTGCTCCGTTGATACCGGCTTTTATCTCCACGTAATCCCAGTTCTTCTCTAATTCCCAGCGACCGTAATATTCTAAATACGCAGCTACAGCGCTGGTAAGATTTATCATCGGAACCGTGGTATAAGATTTATTGATGTTGGAGCCATAATCGCCGCCCGGACTATCTGTTAGACTTTTGGTTGGAGATACTGAATACTTTGTGGAAGTTCCCCAGGAAGTGCCGGTCCATTGAGTAGTAAAGCTGCAATTATCAGTAAAAATAGTTATTGGCGCTCCATACACTCTTGTGATCGTATCACTTAGCGTGATCGATCCATTATTAACCTGCAATAAGAATTTGATCTTTGTTCCGGGCGTGATGCCGCTCTGCAAAGTAAAGCTGATAGAATCTGCCAGGGTTTGCAAATACGTCAATCCATTGTGTGAGTTAGAAGAACCTACCGACTGGAAATTTGTTCCGAGCGGCGTTACAGAAACAACAAAATTAGAAGCGAGAAGCCCTGATCTTTTAATATCATACTTGATGAATCCGTTTTGCTGAATGAAAGGACCGTTCACTTCTTTCACTTCGGCATAAGCGGCCGCGAGGCGCGCGAGGTTTATGTTTTGATCTAAAGTATTTTCGGCTATCGGGGTAATATTACTTTGCTGCGGCCAAAAGCCATCGTCGGTTGAACCCGCTTCGGGTGTCATGGCGAATATTTTGGGTTTGGAGGTTTGCTCGCCATACATCCAGTCGTCGCTCACTCCGTTCGCGGTGTAGCCCACGGTTTGTTGGGCGTTACCGTAGGTAAAGCCGTCGCAAAAAGTAATGCGCATGCCAATATCGGTGAACGCGAGTGAATCGGGCGTGTAAACGCTGGCCGAATAACCAAAAGGCTGCACAACCACATTTCCGTAGGTATGGTTGTTCAAAGCCAGCTGAAAAGTGTGCGCATCGCAAAAGCGTTTGATCATTTGTGTTTCCGACTCCGAAAAAGCAGCTGTTCCGCGATAATTATCCTGGCTGGTATTGGGCGAGGAACCAAAATTATCAAAGCCCCAGTTGTAGCCGTAATTGCGATTGAGATCCACACCAAAAGTTCCGTCGCCGTTATTCCTGCGGTTCTTGCGCCACATGCCGCCGCCCGTTGGA
>JANWKZ010000077.1 GCA_025451115.1 Bacteroidia bacterium
GTAGTAACGGAAGCGGCGCCATGAATATCTCGCAAACCGCTGCCACCGGCCCCGCTTTAAATATTACAAGTTCCGGCGCGGGTAATACGGCCCCGGCGGTAAACGTAAATACAAGCAGTTCCACCGGTTTCTCAGGTAAATTCACAGGTGGTACGGGCTTAAGCACAGATAAATTCCAGATGACTAACGGGGCTGTAGGTGGTGGGGTGATGATCTCCACAAACGCTGCAGGTGATGCGCAATGGGCACCCGCGGTAAATTTTGCCGTAAATGCGGGCAGCACATCTGCCGGAAGCGGATCGTCCACTATCATTGCCTTTACTAACCTGGCTTATGCAAACCCGGCCGGCACAATTACCGCCGGCACTTTTACGGTTCCCACAAACGGCATGTACCATTTTGATGGCGCTGTTGCCGTGAATATTGGAACTCCTTTAACGGGTGCGCAGGACCTCACGCTGCAGATCATGGTGAATGGCGGTACTTATCGCGAAACCACGGTGCGTCTTCCAAACGGTTATGCGGGCCCTGTGCAATTGGATATCAGTGTGGATGCTATCCTGGCTACAGGTCAAACCGTGCGTTTACAGCTAGGACACAATACCGGCCAGGCATTGGGCATGATCGGTGGCGGCCCGGGTGCCGCCGAGAACTATTTTAACGGACATTTAGTACGGTAAATAAACATATACCATGAAAAAAATACTTTTTTCCCTTTTTACTTTTTTTGCACTTGCTTCTTTTGCGCAGGCGCCTCAAGGTATCAATTACCAGGGTGTGGCGCGCACGCCGGGTGGACTGGCTATGCCTCAAACAAACCTGCAGGTAAGATTTACCATGCATTCAGGCGGCGTTGCCGGACCGGTAGTTTTTACGGAAACACAACCCGCCACAACCGATTCTTTTGGATTGTATAACCTGGTTATAGGAGCCTCAACGCCCCTCACCGGCGTTAACTGGTCCAGTGGGCCCCTCTTCCTGCAGATCGAGATCGATCCGGGCACAGGTTTTGCAACGATCGCCACTACGCAAATGATGAGCGTACCTTATGCTTTATACGCGCAAACTGCGGGCAATGGAGGTACAGGTTCTATCAATGGAGCGCCACACAGTATCCCTAAACTAAACGCTGCCGGTAACGGAATAAAAAAATCATTGATCTCTGAAAGCGCGGATTCTTCTTCGATAGGCATAAACGCGCCTTCACCAAATCCAAACGCTGTATTGGATATTATGAACACAGGTGCTCCTGGCGCGGCGGGAAAAGGTTTATTGATCCCACGGATGACCTTATCAGAGCGAACTCAAATTCCTGCAGGTAGTCTTATTCACGGCTTGATCGTATTTCAAACAAACAGCGGAAGTATTACCACACCACAGGGTTTTTGGTATTACGACGCGGTGGCCGGTGCCTGGCTTTTGTTGGCACCCGCGCAGGCCGTTTGGACACTAAGTGGTAACGCGGCCGGTACTTCAGGATTTATCGGAACACTTGATGGAAACGACCTGGTATTTAAAACAGGATTGATCAACGCTATTGAACGTATGCGTGTGCTTAATGCCGGGAATGTCCAGTTCGGAAATTCAGGGAATGGCACACATTATGTTTTTCCAGCTGTAAAAGGAGGTGCAGGAGATGTACTCCAAATGGATCCTTCGGGTACCAACAATCTAATTTGGGCAACACCACCGTCAGCTGGTGCGGGTTGGTTGTTGACCGGGAATGTCGGTACAGCCGGAAGTTTTCTCGGAACCACCGGAGCTTTCCCTCTTGTTCTTTCAACAGTTAATACAGCCACTCCACAGCCTATTCAATTCTTTACCGGCGGTGCCGAGCGCATGCGCATCGAAGAACAAAATGGTTTTGTGGGTATCGGAACAAATAGTCCTTTAGCGCGACTTCACGTAACCGGTAGCAGCTCTTTAGGTCCACAGGTATATGTACAAAACACCGCACCCAACCAGGAAGCGGCTGTAAGAGTTACCACGCCGGCAGGTGGAGGGAATATTGAAACGGAATTAAATGCCGTAGATGGTGGCAGTACTATTTCCCAGGTTGGCCGGGTAGGTACCATCACCAATCATGATATGACCTTTATTACCGGTACTTCAAAAACCGAGTACATGCGTATTACAGCCGGTGGTAATATTGGTATTGGCACAAACGCCCCATCACACAAGCTGGAGGTATATGGCGCATCCAACACTGCTCTTGTGGATGTCTACATGAGCAGTTCAGGTACAGGTAATGCTATCCAGGCTTATACTCAGGGTGGCACTGGAGTAGCTATACACGGAAATGCCTCGGGTAATGCTTATGCCATGCAAGGGATAATCACCGGAGGTGGAACAGGTCTTGCCGGATATTTTGTACAGGGCAGCCCGGGTGCTACGGGTATGGCGGTAAAGATCGAACATTCGGGTTTGGGTTCAGCCTTGGTACTCACCAACACCCTCAGCGCAAACGCGCAGCCATTAATAAAAGCAGATAACTATGGTACAAGCAGCGGCATACTGGCCACAACCTTTGGTGCCGGTAGCGCGGGTAGCTTCATTGTAAATAACGCAAATAATACTTCGGCTGTTGTAAATATAAATGGTAATGGAAAGGCTGCCTCACTTTATGCAACTACTACGGGTACTGCAAGCGTAGGTGTCTTCCAGTTATCTAATAACTCCAGTCAGTCGCCTGCCTTATTGGTAAACACCATTGCGCCGGCTCCTGCGCTGAAAGTAGATGGCAGTGGAACTGTGGGAAGTATGGCTGCTTTATTCAATGGGGGTGCTGTGGCCATTGGAACGGGTACTGTTGCACCTACATCGGGGCTTGATGTAAAAACATCAATAGGCGTATCTGTTAAGAAGTATCCGGCCGGCGGAACTTTTACGATCCCTTTAAATGATCCAAACGTGGCTCATGTCTGTATGGTCTCGGGTTCATACAACTTTACATTGCCCGATGCAACACTTTGCCCCGGTCGACTGCTGATCTTTACTTATGAATCGGGAATTACCGGAACTATCGTTTTGAACACCTGCTGTGTTCCGCAAACGATCAATGGTGGAGGATCGCAAAGTATCAGCATGAGCACAACCGGCATGTCGAAAACCAGTGTAGGTCTTCTTTGCGATGGTAATAATTGGCAAGTAATATTCAAGAACTGATGAAGAAATTATTTTACATACTCTTTTTGCTGTCTGCCGGCTTATTCGCGCAGACACCGCCTCCGCATGTGTTGAACACGGCCGGGGGAACCTATACCGTTACGGGAGGTAATTACTATGGTTTCAACATCGGTGAGCCGATCGTAGGTACAGGTCATAACGGCAACGGAAGCAATTATTACACGCAAGGCTTCCTGCAGCCCGATTACCAGATCGGAACCGCCTTTGGAGCTAACGTTTACGTATTTGGAGAAAGCTGTAAAGGCTCAGGCGATGGCTACCTTGTTGCCAATCCTTTCAACGCCAGCGGCCCGGTGTCCTATACTCTGAACCCGGCCAGTCCTTCAACGTATAGCGCAACTCCTATCACCAACCTATCGCCGGGTAATTACGTGCTCACCGTGCAAGACTCGGCCGGTAATTACGTTGTAAAAAATGTTATTATACAACCCTCCACACAGGAGTGTGAAGATACCGTGTACCACGCCTTCTCACCAAACGCGGATGGGCTTAACGACCTTTTTATTATCTCAGGTATCACTCGTTTTCCCGAGAACCATGTGTACATCTTCAACCGCTGGGGACAGCTGGTGTGGGACCGCGAAAAATACGATAACGTAAAAGTGGTTTGGGACGGAAAAGACAATAAGGATGTTCCGCTTACAGCGGGTACCTATTTCTACCTTATAAATCACAAAGCAGGAAGTAAACCAAAAAAGAGCTGGGTCGAATTAACGAGATAGATACGAATTACGAATGAATACATACGAATATACGAATTACGAATAGGTACGAATGATGAAGAAAATAGTTTATATAACCGTAATGATACTGTCGATGCAGTTTGGTCTTGCGCAGCAGGACCCTCAGTACAGCCAGTACATGTTCAACCAGGTTGTCATCAACCCGGCTTACATCGGAAGCAAGGAAGCTTTATGCGCCACGATGGACCTCCGCAAACAATGGGTAGCCATGGAAGGCTCTCCGCGCACCGGAACCATCAGTTTACACGGACCACTTCCGATGAAAAGCATCAACATCGGGGGCCACATGATAAACGAGGCCATAGGGCCTGTAAAATGGACCGCCGCTTATTTCGATTTCGCTTATCGCTTTAAACTTGGAAAAGGAAAATTAAGTCTCGGCCTCTCCGGTGGAATGGTAAACTACAATATGTCGCTTACACAAAGCGATTACAAAGATCCGGGAGAAATATTTCCAGCCCAGAACATGGGTCCAAAGACCAAGCCGGATCTTTCAACAGGTTTTTACTTCTTCAATAATTCCTTCTATATGGGCGGTTCGATAACGCATCTCAACAGGCCACAACTCTATAAAGATTCTTATACGTTTACAAATATTAACTCATTGAAGGATACAGCCTTCATTAACTTCAGCCTGAACCCGCATTATTTCATTTACATGGGCAAGGGTTTCCTTATCAATGAGAACTTTGTTATTAATCCCTCATTCCTGTTCAAGAACGATAACCCGGGCAGGGGAGGCAGCATAGATTTTAACTGTAATTTCCTGCTCAAGAAAAAACTGTGGCTCGGGCTCTCTTACCGAAGCGGTTATGGGGTGGTTGGCCTGTTCCAATACATGGTAACAGAGCAGTTGAAAATAGGCTACAGTTACGATCATGGCACCAATCGCATTGGGGCGGCCGGTGGAGGTTCTCATGAGCTTATGATCGGCTATAATTTTAATATCTTTAAATCCAAAATGCTTTCACCAAGGTATTTGTAAAACGGCTCTAAGAAATTTTATGAGGAAACTCGCTTTAGTTTTAGTCTTAATATCACTCACACAAGTACTCAGCGCCCAGTATAAACAGGGGCTTAGTTATTTCAATAAAGGGGAATACTATAAGGCCATTCCCAAATTCACGAAGACCTCCAATTCAGACGATGAGAACAAGCAGTTTGCCACCATTCGCCTGGCCGATTGCTATATGTACCTTAAGGAGTATCGTAATGCCGAGATCTTCTATAAAAAAGCCATCGACAACGGTAAAGTGGATGCTGCTACTCATTTTAATTACGCTACGGTCCTAAAGAATAACAATCACTATGCCGAGGCACTTGATGAGTTCAATAAATACCTGCAGCAGAACCCCAATGATGGAAAAGCCAAGAACGCCATCAAATATTGCAAGGAGATGAAAGCGTGGCAATCGCTGCCCAAAGAATACGAAGCCACCAACGTGGCTGAGGTTAATACAGAAACATCTGAGTTCAGCCCGGTTGTGTATGATGGAAAGCTCGTTTTTGTTTCTGAGCAAAAGCCGGATATTGTGAACTACGAATCTTACGACTTTAACGGGAAGCCTTACCTGAACGTATTTTTTACTGAATTAAAGAATGAAATGCCTTCGGGCGAGAAACACACCTTCTCTAAGAAGGTCAACTCCAATTATCACGATGGGCCCGTTTGCTTTAATAAGGAACAGACCGTGCTTTACATGACCCGCGTGAATTATATTGAGAATAAAAAAAATAAAGATTTTGTGAACCGCGCTAAGCTTTTCGTTTCTGAGAAGCACGGTAAAACCTGGGGAGCGCTGAAACCTTTTGCTTATAATTCGGATGATTATTCGGTGGCGCATCCCAGTCTTTCCGAAGATGGAAACTATTTCTTTTTCAGCAGCGATATGCCGGGAGGGCACGGTGCTATGGATATTTGGGAATGTAAAAAAGGAAAAGATGGAAATTGGGAAAAACCTGTGAACCTGGGTCCTGATATAAATACGAATGGGAGCGAGGAATTCCCTCACATGCGTAAGGATGGGATGCTTTTCTTTGCTTCAGACGGGCTTCCCGGATTTGGAGGACTGGATATCTTCAGCTGCAAGCAGATCGCGGGCAAATGGATCCTGAACAGAAACGAAGGTTTGGGCATTAACAGTTTTGCCGATGATTTCGGTATCTACTTTACGGATAATAATAAAGGCTATGTTTCTTCTAACCGCGACGGAAGTGTGGGATCGGATGATATTTATAAATTCACCTTCTCTGCTAAACTTATTTCGCTGGATGGAACTGTGCTTAAGAGCCAGGATATCTTCGATCCGCTGAAGAACATCCGTGTGTTCCTTGAGGATGATGGTGGCAATCACCTGAAGGATACACGCACGAACGAAGCGGGTTATTTCCGTTTCGATAACCTGTCGCCCGACAAAAAATACATGGTGAAGATCGATGAGACCGATCCTGCGTTCACGGGCCAGAAACATTTTTATTATGCGGATGAGCATAATCACGTGATGCGTGTTACCGTGGTGAACTCGAAAGGGGAGAAACACGTTTTTCAAAACCTCCCTGTAGAACCAAACTCGCTGGCGCAGCTTACCATTCCTGATGACATTACTTTAGGCGGTAACTTATTGTATGGAGAGAATCCTTCTAACCCAATTGCCAATAAGCAGATCACGCTAAAGGATGCGCAAGGAAACATCATCGAGCAGGTAACCACCAACGCTTTCGGTTCTTTCGTTTTCTCTAAACTTCCGCCCGATGAGAATTACATTCTCGAACTTTCCGAGCTCGACGGCTTTTTGCCGGCCGACGCCAAGATCATCCTTACAAACAAAAGTGGTAAGCAGATAAGGATCGTTCGTGCGGATGCCAAAGGCGGATTTAAATTCAACCTGCTTTCATCGGATAAAACAATGATCGACGAGTTGAAGGTGAATGATGGGGATCTTTTAATGGATCTTACGGGTAAACTCCTTGGGCAGGATAAGAATTCGCTTCCCGGAGCGAAAATTTACCTGATGGATGAAAAAGGCACTCCGATAGACACAGTTGTAACCGACGCCGCCGGTAAATTTGAGTTCAGGAAACTGCAATCGGGCAAGAACTACCTCGTGAATGTGGATGAGACCGATGCCCGCATGAATGGCATGGACAAAATATTCATTGCTGACTTAAAAGGTAAGATCGTGAAGGAATTGGTGCGTAATAAATACAAAGGTTTCTCCTTTAACTTACTGGAGAGCGAGAAATCCAACCTCAAACAGATCTATGTGGATGATCCCTGGCTGGAGGTATTGGAGCTGAAGGATAAGAAGAGCAAGGAGCAGATCACCATCGTAGAGAGCGTTTATTATGGTCTTAACGAATACAAATTTGATGACGGTGGATACCGCGTAATGGATAAAGTAGTAGCCATCATGAAGGCTAATCCCAACCTGAACATCGAATTAAGCTCGCACACCGATTCGAGGGCGGCTGATAAGTTCAATCTTGCCCTTTCGCAAAAGCGCGCCAAGTTCGCGGTAGATTATATCATTTCCAAAGGGATCGAAAGTAAGCGCCTCATGGCCGTTGGGTACGGCGAAAGCAAGCTGATCAATAAGTGCGGCAACAATGTGAACTGCACAGAAGAAGAGCACGCTCAGAACAGGCGCACTGAGTTCAAGATAGTAGATTCTGCTAAAAAATAAGGAAGAGCGCTAATCAGCCAGCAAATGGCTGTAGGCTTTTGTTATTGCAGCACTGTTCTTAGAGAAGTACTGA
Organism: Bacteroidia bacterium; assembly: GCA_025451115.1. Classification (GTDB taxonomy): domain Bacteria; phylum Bacteroidota; class Bacteroidia; order B-17B0; family Aurantibacillaceae; genus PALSA-968. The sequence goes on from JANWKZ010000077.1 coordinate 7,686, forward strand.
AGGGCCAACCGGTGGTTGGCTTCTTTTTTGGAGTAAGGTATCTTCTGCGGGGAAATTGTTTTACCGTTCAACTGACCGCAATTGTTCTGCTGAACGAATTCCGTAAAATCACCAATTCCTTCCGAAATGATCACCTCCAGACCGCAGGAAAGATACTCGGCAAATTTAACCGGCGAAGCTACTTCATTGGTCACACTTTTCTCCCTTATAAGAAGTCCGTGATCGGCAGTCAGCAGAATATCCCTTACTTCGTGAGGTGTTACCCATTTGGTAACGACGCGGTCAGGAAAATTCATGAACACCGAAGCATTTACAGGCACTTCGTTCGACAGGAATAAGATCTTAATGTCGGGATTTGAAGCAAGCAAAGGATGCAGGAATCCATCCACCAATTTAAAGGATTGCCAACCGGCTGAAGAACCTGAATACACAAGCACAATATCCTTTTCAGAGAACCCGAGCTTAGAGCGCAATTGTTTTATCCTTTCTTCGGGTGGAAAGGGCGCCTGGAAATTCTCGCTGAGGGTGCAGGGAATTACCTCGCTTTTAGAGGGAACAAAATTATATTTCGACTTCCACCATTCGCGGAGTTTGAGGGAAACGGCTAATTGAGCAGTACTTTTTTTGAGTGCATTTTCTTCAATAGAGCCAATGGATCTTTTTATAGATTCATTTTCTACCACATTGTATTCTGTCAATTCAGCCTGGTAAGCCCCCCGGGCATCGAAGACCACTTCTTTGAACATCCCGATCCTTTTTAAGGAGAGTGCCATACTACAGGCAAAAGGCCCGCGGGCCCAGATCTTTTTGTGACTCAAAAATAATTGCGTCCAGAATAATGTGAAGGTATTCAACTCCCAGAATTGGGCTTTGGGAAACATGGGCAATACAACGCTGCTTCGGTAAGCGCTCTTGATGAGTTTACGCTGGGCGAAGAAATTTCGTATGGAAATGAATGCAACTAATTTGGTCTTAGTGCCTAACTCCCTTTCCATAAAAGCGCAAACGTCTATCACCTGGCTTTTGTAAATGCCCGAGAAAGAATCGTTATAAGTAAGGAAGATCATGGTTTTGCGAGCACTTCAAAGATGCGTTCGGTAGCGCGGCCATCCCAAAGATCGGGAATGGCGCCTTTTTTATAAGTGTCTTTTTCGATCTGCTCAATAAATTTTTCGATCTCCTTTAGCTCGAAAGGAATAAGCGTATTGGTCCCGGTAGTACAGGTAACGGGCCTTTCTGTATTTGCACGCAGGGTAAGGCAAGGAACGCGTAAAAATGTAGATTCTTCCTGTATACCGCCACTATCGGTAATGATATAACGGCAGTGTTTGATCAGTTTCTGAAAAGCGAAATAATCGAGTGGGGGAGTGATAATAAGATTCTTGTTCTGTACCAATTTCTCATACAGGCTGAAGCTCTTAAGGTTATTCACAGTACGCGGGTGTATGGGGAACACCGCTTTTTTCTTTTCTGTGATCACCTCAAAGAGCCGAATGAGTTTTTTTAGCCCCTCTTCAAAATCTACAGTAGCCGGGCGA
>JANWKZ010000078.1 GCA_025451115.1 Bacteroidia bacterium
ACCAGTTCTGCACTTTTGTTTCGGGAGAGAAGAGGGAAGAAGCCGGACCAAGTACTTTGTCCTGGTCGGCCTCCCAGGTAAACAAATAGGATGCGCAGGAAACCCCGATGTAAACAGCCGCGAAAACGAATAACAAACCTATGATGCGCTGCGTTTGCTCGAGAAAGAAAAAATCAGTAATTTTTTTGATCCGCTCGGCGAAGCTGACTTTAGGAGCTGCCTCCTGTTTAACCTTTTTTGCGGTCTTTGTTTTTTCGGTTTTTTCTTCCTTCTCCTCCTTTTCCTTTTTCACGCTCACTTTTTCGAGTGAGGGAACTTTTTTTGGTTTAGGGGGAGGGGTAAAACCGTCCTCTTCCGCGATGGTAGGGGTAACCACTTCCATCGGGATCTTGAGCTTGTTTTTTCTTGTTTCTTCTGCCATAGTGTATTCTAACAAAAGTACGGGAGCCCCTTGGGCTCTTTACATCGGTTTTGGCGAGTTTTAAACCGTGTTTTGTTAGAAAGTGAGGGGTATTTAAGACTAAAAAACGTATTTTTGATGAAAATAGTATACCATGGAAAATCCGAACCCCGAAAACCAGTTGAATATAGAGCTGAGCGAAGAAGTTGCAGAAGGTATTTACAGTAACCTGGCTATCATTACCCATTCTCCCTCCGAGTTCGTTATAGACTTCATAAAGATCATGCCCGGTGTACCCAAGGCACGCGTAAAATCGCGCATTTTGCTTACTCCGCAGCACGCCAAACGCCTGATGATGGCGTTGAGCGAGAACATTATGAAATACGAGCAATTACATGGCAAGATCAAGGAAGCAGAAATGAATGCCCTGCCCCTGAATTTCGGAGGACCTAAGGCACAGGCTTAAACCATGAAGGTATTCTCTGATTTCTTTAAAGGAATTGATTATTTTTTTAAGGGACTCTCTTTTCTATTTAACAAAGGTTTGTGGTATTACATGATCTATCCCATTGTTATGTGGGTGGCGATGTTTTTGGCTGTCTTGTTTTTGGTGGGCGACATGGTTGACTCCTGGACCAAATGGCTGGAAGCTTATTTGCAGGATTGGGTGGGCGGTAAGATGTTGTTCTCTGTAAAGCTTGATTTTTTAGCGAAAGCTATAGCTGCTTTTACAAATCTATTGTTGCGATTTGCATTTTGGTTCATTGGCGGCACCTTCGTAAAATACCTGACATTGATCCTTCTTTCACCCATGCTTTCACGTTTGTCGGAAGTAACTGAAAGTAAGATGACGGGCAAGAAATTTGATTTTTCTTTCGGGCAATTTATGAAGGATATTATCCGGGGGATCGGTATTACGCTACGCAACATGGTCATTGAGTATTTGTTCATTATAGCGGGGTTCTTTGTGTGTTTCTTCTTTCCGCCGGCTGTTATTGTGGTAGCGCCATTTTTGTTCTTTGTTTCCTGTTATTATTATGGATTTACCATGATGGATTACAGTTGCGAGCGGCATAAATTGAGTATTTCGGAAGGCACTTCGTTCATTCACCGGAATAAAGCGCTTGTGTGTGGCATCGGCCTTTGTCTCCTGTTGTTGTTGAGGATCCCGACCTTATTTGGGGACCTGATCGCTATTACGATCGGTCCGGCAGCTACCTGTATCGCGGCTACGCTCGCTTTTTATGAAAGAAGAAAGGAAGAAGGTGCAGAAGTATAAAGTTTCTATTGTAAATTATACCAATACGCTGCCTTTCAAGTACGGAATGGAAGAAACGGGTTTTGTAGATAAGATCGATCTGCAATACGATATTCCTTCGGTTTGCGCACAAAAAGTAATTGAAGGGAAAGTCGACCTCGGATTAATCCCGGTAGCAGTCATTCCGGCCCTTAAGGAATTTCATATTGTTAGTATGTACTGCCTGGGAAGCAACGATAAGGTGGATACGGTGAAGCTTTACAGTACGGTTCCGCTGAATGAAATTAAAGAAGTGTATCTCGATTACCAGAGTCGTACGTCTGTTAGCCTGGTGAAAGTGCTCGCGAAATTCCATTGGAGCATTCAACCTGTTTTTACGGATGCTAAAGAAGGTTTTGAAAAACTGATAAGCGGAAATACGGCGGCGGTGGTCATTGGCGACCGCTGTTTTGAGATGAACGGGAAGTTTGCGTATGAATTCGATCTTTCTTCTGAATGGAAGAAGTTCACCGGTATGCCATTTGTTTTTGCTGCCTGGATCAGCAATAAGGAGCTTGACGAAGATTTTGTGGCCGGTTTTGATATATCGCTTGCCTATGGAGTGGAACGTATAAAAGAAGCTGTTAAAAAGAACATTGCGCCCGAAAAACAGGAATTAGTGACAGGATATCTCACTAACCGCATCAGTTACGAGCTCGATGATAAAAAGCAAACGTCGATGGAGCATTTCTTACATTTACTAAAGCAATTGTAAATGACAAAGAGAAAATGGCATAAGTGGGTCTACCTTTTTGTAGCGCTTGCAATTTCCTTGTTCGTGCTGCAAAAAGTTTTCGATCTGGGGATAAAACAAAACCTGAATTTAAAGGCATCTTATGTTGCTTCGCATGAAGTGAACGCGGATCTGCTGGTTTTGGGCCCCTGCGAGCCTTTGTGGATGGTTTCTTCAGAGGTTCTGACCAAAAAAACCGGCCTTTCGTGTTATAATCTTGCCAATAGTCACAGCGATTTTGCTGATAATTATCTGCACCTGAAGCTTTACTTGCAAAATAATTCAGATCCTAAGATCCTCCTGTTGTATGTAACGCCTGAATCTTTCGATACCAATTACAATACTTTTCATCCTTACCGCTTTGCTCCTTTTTTGAATGATGAGGAAGTGAGTGAAACGGTCAAGGATTGTAGCCCCGCTTACTATGCCTGGAGGTATGTTCCTTTTTTGCGATACGGGTATTACTCACATGAGACCTTCTTTGAGGCTTTGCAGGGATGGAAGCATTGGTTAAGCGGAAAAGAGAAGCCCTATTACCCGGATGGTTTTGAGCCGCCGGCCAAACTGGTGTGGGACAACCATCATGAGAATTTGAAGAAGCTGTATCCCAAAGGCTACAGTTTTTCGTGGAGTCAGAACCGTGAAAAGTACTTTTTGAAGATACTGGAGCTATGTAAGGAGAAGAGCATTGAGGTGGTTTTATACGAATCGCCCATTTTGAAGGAAATAACCGATTACCAGGTCAACCGGGCTCTTTTTTTAGAGAAGATCCAGCACTTGGCAGGCGAAAACACCTATATAAAGTTCGATAATATACCTTGGGCGGGCGATAGGAAATACTTCATTTCCCCAATGGTAAGTACGCTGGAAGGCGCTTATTTGTTCTCCGATACCCTGGGTGGCTGGCTAAAGGGGAAAATCGTTAAATAAATGTTCATAGAAAATTTCAATTTTTTAATAAAACCCCTATATTTGCACCCCTAAACAAAAAGGTTCTTTAAAAGGTTGTCCCGCTAACGAAATTTCGCTAACACGCGAAGGCTCAAGCATTAAAAGTAAGTTCACGATTCCGTAGCTCAGCCGGTAGAGCATTACACTTTTAATGTAAGGGTCCTGGGTTCGAATCCCAGCGGGATCACTCATTAATGGTTGGTCTTCGCGAAAGGGCATCCTGAAAAGAACAAAACCCCTGCAGAAATGCAGGGGTTTTTTATTTTTATGACATATGTTTAAGGTCTATATGCTTTACTCTTCGGGCCATGATCGTTTCTATATCGGTCAAACAAATGACTTTGATAATAGATTAGAACGGCATAATTCAGGCATTGCCGCTCAGAGGCCATGAAACTCGAAAGGAAGTTGAAAAATCTAAATACTGAGGATCTACTCAAGTTTGTCGCGAAGTATAGTGGCGGGTCGCGAGTAGCAAGGCATAGCCTTGCTACTCGCGATGGCGAGCTTCGCCTCGCCAATCACTCATTAATGGTTGGTCTTCGCGAAAGGACATCCTGAAAAGAACAAAACCCCTGCAGAAATGCAGTTTTTTTTGTTTATTGATCTTTTTCAGCATTCTTTTTGAGACGCCGTCTTATAATTCCACCAATTACCACAGCTCCCAGCGCAACTGCAGCCATGACAAAACTTTGTCTTGATCTTTCCGAGTACTCCTCCGCCACTTTTTTCTGGTCCTGAAGCTCTCGCTCTTGCGCCACCGAAACGGAGGTCAGGATAAGCAAACTACAGATCAAAAAAAACGTACGCTTTTGTTCTTTCATCCTTCGGGAAAGGTAGCTTTATTTTTTGATCCGATAAAGCGTGATGGTCCTACGTGAGCCTATCTCCAGGCTTTTCAAAACCATTTTTTCATCCACCACATACGTAGTGTCTTTCATGGTTCCCCTTTCCTTGGTCTTTAACTGACCAACACCATCCAGTTTTCCCGATCGCCAAACCGTAACTTTGAATTTTTTCTTACCCACCCACATTTTTCGTTCAAAAACACTGTAAGACACTTCACCTTTCGAGTTCGATTCGCTGTTTCCTTTGGTAGCGTAATCGCCAATGCCATCAGCGGTTATGATCAGCCAGGTATGTACACTGTCTTCGTTGCTCACCCACGTACCCACCAGCTCCGGGTCGTACTTCAAGGCTTTTTTCTTGATGCAGGAGTAAGCGCAGACAACAACAAGTAACAGCGGAACTAATTTTTTTAATGTTTTCATGGCCTAATTCGTTGTGTTGTACATGTCAATGATCTTATCATACATCTTGTCGCTCTTCTTTTTTAGGATCTTGGTAGTAATTGGAAACGCCATTGTGGGCAATACACTGAAAATGGCATTCGTGTACGATTTTGATGTGGTACGACCGCGCTGTACATCATTCCACAGATCAATTACTTTTAGCAGGCTTAAAGGACCGCCTACAATCGTGGTAGGATAGGAGGTGATCTTTAAAATGGTCTGAGCCGTCTTCATCCCTTTCGCCCCTTTTAAGGCCAGCGGTATAGCAGGGTTTTTAGCGGAGGCAAGCATGCGGTTCACATCTTTCTGGTTTGCTTTATTGCCGTTGATGTAATACTTGTTTTCCAGCCTTTCGATCTTGTTCTTCTTCTCTTCCTGCTTCACCGAAGAGTTGTCGGTGGGATTGGAATTGTTTGCGCCTGTATTGTTCTTTCTCAATGTATCGCTTTTCACCGTAACCGGTGCTTTGGTATTGAATTGCTGCACATCGCCATTATGAAAACGGATCAAAAATATATTCTCGCGGTTCTCCACAAAAACAGGCCCGTCGAGATAATTGAATTTCTTAAAGGAAACGGCGTTCGTACCTACTTCCACCACTTTTACAATAAGGGTATCGCCATTGGTTTTTAAAAGCAGATCCTGGGCATTCAAATAGCATGCAAGAATGCAACATGCGAGGGCCAATAAATTTCTCATAGATGGCCAAACTTACATTTGCCGACTCTCTTTTTTAAACCAAAAAATCTGTAATATACTAATCCCAAAACCAAAAAATCCAATTAAATAATTGAATTTCAGATGTTTACTGTTTATTATTCCTTTGGTCAGCGCCCCTTTTAGGGGTACTTGATCGGTAGATGTAGTCCTTCAATAGTCCTCGGCGGATGGCGAATTTTAAAAGCGAAAGAGCAGAACGGCATTGGGTCTTGTTCACGATGTTCTTGCGATGGGTCTCAACCGTACGTATGCTCAGGTTCAGTTTTGCGGCGATAGATTCAGAGGTGAGCTCTTCCATTACAAGCACTAAGATCTCTGTTTCTCTTTTGGTAAGTTGCGGTTCCACTTTGTGTTAGCAAAGCTAACCACGAGACCTCAGGATATGCTCCGTAGCGCTAGGTATTTTTAGGAAATAACGTTGTTCTCGAACGCGTATTTGATGAGCCCCACGATGGTCTTTGAACGTGTTTTTTCTAAAATATTCTTGCGGTGCGTATCTACGGTGCGCGGACTAATGAAGAGTCTTTCTGCAATAGCAGCGGTAGTAAGTTCTTCGCAAA
>JANWKZ010000079.1 GCA_025451115.1 Bacteroidia bacterium
ACCCTTATTTTGGGTTCAAGGCCATGCTGGCATATGCCACTTTATCAGGCAACGACGCCCTTACGCTGGAAAAGACACGTCACAACCGCAACCTTAATTTCAAAGCTCCCGTGTTAGAGCTTACCGTTCAGGGCGAATTCTATTTCATTACCGAAAAATCAAAAAACCTCTATAAGATCAGCGGTATCAGTAAGAGTAAAAAGAAAAAGAACCTCACCGCTTATTTATTTGCAGGAGTGGGTGTTTTCTTCTATTCACCCAAAGGAAAATACAATGGTACCTGGTATAACTTACGTAAACTGCATACCGAGGGCCAGGGATTAGCGGGAGGGCCCAAGCAATATTCCAACTTCAATGTTTGCCTGCCTATAGGAATTGGTGTGCGTTATGCAATTAATAAGAAGTTCAGCATCGGCGCCGAGTTCTCTATTCGCAAAACATTTACGGATTATATCGATGATGTAAGCACCAATTATTACGACAAGGCTAAACTGGCCGCGGCCTATGGGCCTGATTCGCCCTTACTTGCTGATCCCAGTCTTGGTGAGATCCCAACCGCTACCGCTCCTAACAGCGACGGCTCCGGGGCGCAACGAGGACAACCGCAATACAAAGATTCTTATATTTTCTTCACTGTTAACGTAGGTTATAAGTTCACCAAACGTCACCGCACCCGTGCCAAGTTCTAATTACCGGGTTAGTCAACCAACTTCTTCCTCCGATCTTGAACTATATTACGCTTTACGCTATGAGGTGTTGCGTAAGCCCTGGGGGCAACCTTTGGGTAGTGAAAAGGATAAGGATGAAGAGACTTCCATTCATGCTTTTGTAAAAGAAAATGAGCGTGTGCTGGCTGTTGGGAGGTTGCAGTTTACGAATGAGAACACTTCGCAGGTGCGGTTTATGGCAGTGGATCCGGGGCAACAGGGAAAAGGGTTAGGGAAATTGATCATGGAATTTCTCGAGGAAAGATCAAAAGAGAACGGAAGGAATAAAGTGATCTTGCACGCCAGAGAAAATGCGCTGAAATTTTATGAAAGTTGTGGTTACAGGATCGTGGAAAAATCTCATTTACTTTGGGGACAGGTCCAGCATTGGTTGATGGAGAAAGATCTAAAATAAAAAACTTACTGTAGCTGTGAGGATAATTGGAATGAATGAGAACGTGGCTGTAATAGAGATAGTCCCAAAAACAAAAACCTCCGCAACTGCGGAGGTTTTTGGGACCGTGATGGGGCTCGAATGGCGAGGCTTGCTCGCCATCGCGAGTTTACCTCGCGACCCACGACATATCGGAATCACCGTATTTTGAAATAAAGATGATAAGATCAGGAGTATTTAAATTTTTGAGTTTCTTCTCCAACTGCACCGCTTGGGAACGGGTATCTTTTTCAATAAGACAAACCTTTTTCCAAGGCGCATATGGCCTGGTTGACTTTTCGATGCCATTATTATGGCGGCTTATTCTAACCCCAAAATCTTGTGTTTGCCCAATATAAAACCTCTTATGAGACTCAGAATATATGATATAAACATAGTACATAAACAAAAACCCCACCTTTTGGGCGGGGTTTGGGACCGTGATGGGGCTCGAACCCACGACCCTCAGAACCACAATCTGATGCTCTAACCAACTGAGCTACACAGTCCGTATAAACGGGTTGCAAAGTTAAAATTATTTAAATTGAAAACTATGATAAATACCTATTTTTTAAGGCCCGAATGGCGAGGCGAAGCTCGCCATCGCGAGTTTACCTCGCTACCCACGACCCTCAGAACCACAATCTGATGCTCTAACCTCCCGATAGCTATCGGGATGAGCTACACGGTCCGTGTAAATTGGGTGGCAAGAATAAATATCATTATTATTACAAAAAAAAGGAATTGACCCTTATACCCAAAATAAAACTCCTGCTTTTCGGCGCTTTTGGCAGCGCCTACAAAAAACGACTTTTCGCCGATACAGAAAACGGGGTTGAGTTCAAATTACTGACCGCCTTTTTGAAACAAAACCCGGTTTCTTTCCTGGATGTAGGAGCTAACAAAGGCGAGTTTGTTCATACTGCGCTGCGTGCTCTTCCTGCCCAAAAAATTTACGCTTTTGAGCCCCTGCCCTGGTTCTCAAAAAAGTTGAAAGCGCTATTCAAAAATGTAAAGGTCTTTGAACTTGCACTCTCCGACAAAACCGCAGAAACCACACTTTATGTTCCGGTAAACAATGGCGTGCCCGACGACTCGCTTTCCTCTGTCATAAAACCGACTTCAGGGAATTATGACACTTATACGGTTAAGCTTCGTCCGCTTGACGATCTTGCGGAGAAAGAGAACATAAAAGGTCCTGCATTTTTGAAAATAGACGTGGAGGGTCATGAATTCGAGGTTTTGAAGGGAGCGGAAAAATTCATCCACAACGAAGTTCAGGCCATGCTTATAGAGATCGAAGAACGGCATCACAACGGAAAGAAACTTGCTGATATGATAAACGGCATTGAGCAAATGGGTTTCAAGGCCTGCTATTATCACCCGCACAAGAAATTACTCGTGTCTTTTTCAGAAGAACCCTCCGTTTTCCAGGAAAAGGAGCATCTCAACACCTCATTTTACGTCAATAATTTCTGGTTCTTTGCAAAACAATTGGTCGATAAAAGCGTTGTAGCCACACTAAACAAAACCCTGGCTTGAAACAAAAGAAGGCTGTCATATTTTTTTCTGCGGGATTGGGCGACGCGCTTCTCCTTGTACCGCTTGTAAAGCAGCTGAAAAAGAAGAGCTACTCTGTTACCGGTTTTTTCAATTCCGACATGCCTTGTCGCGAACTTTTGGAGAATACAGGGCTATTGGATGAGGTTATCGATGCCAACAGTAAAAAAAGACAGGCATTGGTCTCTATTAAAAAAATGGGGGGTTATGATGTGGCCTTTCTAAATTATTTTGCGGCCAATAAAAAGAACCTCCTCACCGCTTCGCTGATCGCCAAAGAGATCGTTACCAACCGCGAAGTAAAAGGTTTTAAAAATCCGGGGGTTAAAATTACGCTCTTAAAACCAGAAGAGAATATTCACGACGCCATACAAAACCTTTTGCTTGACGGCGATAGTGAATTCTCCCTTGAAGATCTGAGTATCCCCTCTTTGCCCAGGGTCGCATTTGATCTGCCACAGAATTATTTTGCCCTACAGGTGAGTTCCGGAAATATTGATATTGCCTATAAGAACTGGCCCTTACAAAACTGGAAAGAATTTTTAAGCTTCTTCTTTTCAAAATACGATCAACCACTGGTGTTATTGGGCAACAAAAGTGATGAGACGCTGGCGGAGGAATTGAAAAAACAATTCGGAGACAAGATCATTTCTCTCGCCGGCAAGACGGATATCAAAGAATTAATGCAGGTGATCTCGAACTGTGAATTATTCCTTGGTCTTGATGGAGGCATCATGCACCTGGCTGCAGCGTATGGAAAACCCACGTTTACCATTTGGGGGCCCAGCAGCGAAAAACTTTACGGTTACGAGCAATTCAACGCGAAGAAACACCGTTGCGTGCGTCACACCCTGAACTGCTTCCCTTGTAACGCATGGATCGGACCGAACACATCAAAGACAACGGCTCCTGAACTATGTCCTGATCACGCCTGCCTGAAAGAACTGGGCGCTAAAGAAGTGTTCAACCAATTTGAAAAATTCACTGAGCATGTTCGGTAAGATCATTCAAACCATATTCTCCAAAGGGATCATCTCCATCATCAATTTCCTGGTGGTTATGCTTACTGCGCAGAACCTCGGTGCAGATGGTCGCGGCGAAATAAGTATGATGTTCCTGAACATTACCTTTATTCTTCTGTTCAACGATATCATTGGAGGCAGCGCCTTGGTCTATCTCACGGCCAAGAAGCCCCCCTACTCGCTCTTTCTTCCTGCTATTACAGTTGGACTTTTCACCGGGCTTGTATTCCCGGTCTTATTCCAATTGCATTTTCGATTTACGCAAACCGAATTCCTGTATTTCGTTTGTCTCACGCTGCTGTCTAACTTCAGCAGTATCTTTAATTATTTTCTCAATGGCTTTGAGAAGATCAAGCAGAATAACATTGCCAATATTTCTCAGAGTGCGACGATCATCGGAACCCTGCTTTTTGAATTTGCTATATTGAAAGATCTTTCGGTCTTTAGCTATTACCGTGCTCTGGGGCTTGGTTACTTCGTTAATTTTATGATCAGCGCCTGGGGACTTCGCGGAAAGTTCATTCGTGTTGCTTTTTCGTGGAAAGATTCTTTCAAAGCGATAGCCGCTTACGGTTTGATCAGCCAGGCCGGCAACATTTTTCAGTTACTCAATTACCGTTTTGGCTATTATATCCTTGATGGGATGAATGATCCCAACAGTAAACATAACGTGGGAGTTTTCTCTACTGCCGCTTCGGTGAGTGAAGCTGTTTGGGTGATCATGAATGGTATTGCCATGGTACAGTACGCCACGCTTTCTAACCGTGATAATCCGGAACTGGCCATTAGCCTTACGCGAAAGCTTTCCAAATTGAGCTTTGCTTTGTCTTTGGGCGCGTTGGTTGTTCTAAATCTATTGCCCGAGGCCGTTTTTACTTTTCTTTTTGGGTCAGACTTCTCAGAAATGAAAAAATACTGTCTCCTCCTGGCTCCGGGTATCGCCGCGGCGGGACTCACAGGAATTTACTCTCACTACTTTGCCGCGCGTGGCGACATGAAGACCAGTGCTTCCAGCGCTTTGGTAGGATTGATCGTTACGCTGGGCTGCGCCATGTATCTCATCCCGCTTTATGGTCCTTGGGGAGCCGCGATCTCTAACACAGCTTCGTACATCGCTTCGTCGGTATTTCTCATCGTGATGTTCAAAATACAAAGCAAAAGTTCTTTCTACGAGTTGTTCTTCCGATGGAAAAATTTATTTCCTTTAACCGCTAAACCCTAGGCGTATGTGCGGCATTGGCGGAATACTGAACTTAGAGAACAAAGCGATCGACCTTGCAGGCGGAACCAATATTCTAAGTAAAAAACTGCGCCACCGGGGTCCGGACGACGAAGGGTTTTTATTTTTCTCGGAAGAAAATACAACTTGCGTTTATGGTGATGATACGCAGAAGAGCTCTATAAATAATTCACTGAACTTTTCGGCTAAGGTTCCGCTTACAGAGGCCGGTAATAAACATAGCGGTGTTTTCATGCATCGCAGGCTCGCCATCATTGATACCGGCGCACGTGGCCACCAACCTATGTGCAGCCAGGATGAAAAGATCTGGATCACGTTCAATGGTGAGATCTATAACTACATTGAATTGCGGGGGGAGCTTGAAAAACTTGGGCATGCATTCAGAACCCAAAGTGATACTGAAGTTTTACTAAACGCGTACAGGCAGTGGGGAGAGAAATGCTTAGAGAAGCTGAACGGCATGTTTGCTTTTGCATTGTGGGACAAGGAGCAAAAAAGAATTTTTTGCGCGCGCGACCGCGCCGGCGTGAAGCCTTTCTATTATTATTTTAAGAATGGCGTTTTCTGTTTCGCTTCAGAGCTAAAGGCCATTAAGGCTTTACCTTTTGTGGAAACCTCGCTAAACGAAAGAGCCGTGCAGCATTACCTGTTGCACGACGCGTTGGAATACGAACCCGAAGGGTTCCTGAAAAATGTTTTCGAGCTTTTTCCTTCACACTATCTTTCACTCAACCTCAGCACAAAAGCACTGAGAATAGAAAAATACTTTGAAACGAAAGTAAATGTTGAGTTCAGCGCGTTTGATGAGGATATTTTTGCTCAAAAAAGAGAAGAGACAAAAGCGCTTGTCAGCGATGCCATTCTAAAAAGACTGCGTTCCGATGTGCCGGTGGGTTGTTGCTTGAGTGGTGGGATCGACAGCTCTATAATTTCAGGTGTTATTGCTAAACATAACAAGAACTTCAATGCGTTCACAGCTACTTTTCCGGGAGAGGAAATTGACGAAAGTAAATTTGCGAAGGAAGTAGCTGAGTTCACGCAGGCGAAATGGCACACCACAACACCGAACGAAACAGAATTGAGATCCGATTTCGAAAGGATGATCTACGCGCTTGATATTCCGATATGGAGCACCAGCACCTACGCACAGTTCCGCGTGATGCGGCTCGCCAAGGAGAACAACATAAAAGTAGTGCTCGATGGGCAGGGCGGCGACGAACTCTACGCGGGCTACCCGCACTACTACACCACATTCATCAATGAATTATTGCGGAACAAAAAACTTACCTCGGCGGCAAGTGAGATAAGGGCCATCGGAAATAATTTCTGGACGCGTTACACAAAAGAGAACGCGAAAAGAAAACTGCAATACAACGCTAATAAAAAATACCTCAGCAAAGAACTTGTGAATTCTCATACGGCTCCGGCTCATTTAGAACACAGGTTCGATACATTGAATGAACATTTGCATTATGATTTTTTTGGAGGCCGCCTGAAAACCTACCTGCGTTGCGAAGATCGTTGCAGCATGCATCATTCGGTAGAATCGAGAACTCCTTTCGCTGACGATACCGCACTTATTGAGCATGCATTTCTTCTTCCGTCGGTCTATAAGATCCGGAAAGGCACTTCGAAGTACATTCTTCGCGAAAGCATGAAGGAATTTCTGCCTGATCCTGTTTATCAACGAAAAGATAAAATGGGCTTTGTAACACCTCATAACAAATGGCTCCCCTCCCTCCTTTTAAATTACCCGGAATTGCGGGAGGAAAGCATTCTAAAACCTTTGTTCAACAAGCAGTTTTGGGACAAAGTGAACCAGTTATCAGGCAAAGCCTACCAGTTACCAAATAGCGGTTCGGCAAAAGAGGAAAACCTTACCTTCAAAGCGCTCACATTTTCAGTGTGGTACAGGTCTTTTGATATTTAACGTAATAATTATCAATAAATTACGGATTTATTAACGCTGTTTTTTTAAGTAAAAACAATAACTATATTTGCGTAATTACTAATTGTTTAACTCTTAAAACAACACTTATGAAAAAAAGTTTACTCATTGCTGCTTCCGTGGTTCTGAGTGCAAGCGCTTTTGCACAAGGAGCTCGTAAAGCTGCTATTAACAGGCCCGTTAAAGCCACGGCTGAATACCAGGTTGAAAGCACCGCTTTCCCAACAGCCGGTACCAAATCAATTACAGGACCGGGCGGGCACCAAACGAGTGCTCTCTGTACTCCGGTTCGCTTCACTTCATGCGTAAACGCGTTTGCAGTAGGCGGTGGTGTTACTACCTACCAACAAAACTGCTTAGCGTACAACCAGGACCTCAACCAGGCTGTATGGACATCGCGTGTATCACAAGACTGAGCCTTCTCCGGAAAAACCGTAGGTGCTATCCAATCTACCTGGGTGGATGTAGCTACCAACGTCTGGGATTCTATGATCATTTACCGTGATTCTACTAACGCACGCGGTGCACGTTATCCCGGTGGTATAATGTTCAATCCTACTGGAAACACAACAGTTGCCGGTTCTCAACTCGTTGGTTCGGGTTCTGTAACTGGTGGTACAGGTTGGCTGGGTGTATGGTATTCTAACCGTCAGCCTAGCGGAACTTACCACGCAACAGGTATTCCTAACCAAATGAACTTTTGCGGTGTAGGTACAGCTCCTTTCGGTAACACAGGTAACTCTTCAACAAACTGCGGTTTCCTTAACCTGGATATGCAGCAACACGGTCAGGATGTATTAGTAGGCGGCGCTATGTTTGATTATACTACTCCTACCGAGTGTAAAGGTGGTATCCTCGCTAAAGGTTCTTATTCAGGTGGTAACTTTACCTGGACAGCTGACTCGATCGTTCCCGGCTTCCTGAGCAATGCTCTTGGACTGATGAGCGATGGTTTAGGCGGACGTCTTGCTTTCGATCCTTCAGGACAGATCGGTTATTATGTATTTAATGGTCGTTTAGCTACTAACTATAACAACAATGCTGACTCTACCATGATGCCTATCGTTTACAAAACTACTAATGGTGGTGCAAACTGGACCATGGTGTTAGATGGTTACGATTGGGAAGTAGAACATCCTGAGATCACGCATGGTGTAGGTGTTATTCAAGGCATCGTCGGTGTGCATCCCACAATCAGCTCTTCGCATGGAGTTGACCTGACCGTTGATAAAAATGGCGTGTTACACTATGTAGCAGCTATCACTTTACCCTACCAGAATGGTCGTTACGCCGGCGGCGGACATGATTCATTACAGTATACCTATACTTACAAATGGG
>JANWKZ010000080.1 GCA_025451115.1 Bacteroidia bacterium
ACGGTAACGCCCCTTTTGTTACGCAGGATGAATGGCTTGCTCAGTTCGGCCAGTTTTTTCGGGAAGAACTCATTTTTGGTATAAGCTTCTCCGTAGGTGAACGAAATTTCTTCCGGATCTACGTTCCTTTTTAAAGAACCTTTGGAAGGCAAAAGATCTACGTTTGGAATATCTGTGTATTCTCCGCCCACCACGTCGGTGAGTTCCGGATTCCCTGTTGTTGCAATCTCTACATTCGAAGTGAACTTCATCACTTCGGGCGCTCCTTTTTGTAATAAGAAAACAGCTTCGGCAGCACTAATATAATTTCCGGCCTGTTGCTTTTTCACTTCGTATTTGCTTAAAGTGAAGTTGAGGTTGGTTTGTTCGCCGGCGTTGATAGCCTTGAAGTTGTTTTGTCCGTATACGCCAAACGAAGCGGCCACGAACAGAAGTAGTATTTTTTGCATTACAAAAGGGTTTAAAGGGGTTGTGTAAATGTATGATATTCAGGCCTAAAAGCAATGAATTATACATGAACGACAATAGGAAGGGAGCAGCGGCTAAAAGAAGGCCCGTACCTGGGCCCCCCCAATATGCACAATTTTGGTATTCGGGGCGCTACGGCCATCGTAAGTGAAGCTTATTTGTATGTTTCCGCTCAGGTTCTGCTGGTAACTGGCGCTCCAGGTGATGTTTTGGCCCGGCCTTAAGGAGTTCAGCATTTCGAAAGAAATAGGCGTATTTTCCTCGTCGTTGTAAGTAATATACAGGTAATCAAACCGCGCGTTGAAACTGCCTTTGGAAAGTTTATTGAACTTCAGCTCAAGTGCATAGTCCTGAACAGTTGCTTTTTGGAAACCGCCAGGTGCCGTGTTCTCTTTTTCGGTGTATTTAAAAAGTGTACTTATCCTGAAAGAAGTGCTTGGCTGGTAACTGAGTTTGGGTTCTGTTTCCATTATCTCTATGTGGTAATTCCGGCTCGCGAAGAACTGCGAAGTAGCTGTTTTTTGTCCTGCAGTAGAAGTAGTAAAGAATCCCCATGCCCTTGTAATGTTCCAGCGTGTCCTCAGCTCATGTGTCTGCAATTCGCGCGATTCGTAGCCGTTCGTTAAGAGTTGCTTTCCCTTATTGTCCTGGAAAGTATAATCAAAACCAAAAACCGCGCTGCTCTGGTTAAAAAAAAGCGATTGCCTTAAGTTGTAATTGGTAGAAATAAGACTCGTATCATTCACGTCGATATCAAAGGGATTGAACTTAAAGGTTTGTCCGTTGTCCGCATAAATTTTCTTATCGATCCGGTAAGCCGACTGCGAAACAAAACGCGCCATAAAATTGGTAAACTTCCCGCTGGTCTCTTTTTTGAATACGGCCGGGCGCAGGTACAGGCTAAAACTGAATTGATCGTGCGCCGATTTCACAAAATTATTGGTAGGCGTATAAACACGGATGTAGATCATCTGGTCGGGGTACTGCGCTACTTCAAACTCGTTCAGCTGCTTGATGCCGTCGCCGTTATAATCCTTCCAGTAATATTGACCTTGTCCGGCTGCGACCTGTATATAGGAGTATTCCTTTTTCTGCTCTAAACCATACCCAACTTCGTAGAATGTATTTGCTTGAATAAAGCCTCGCAGCAGGCGAGGGGAATATTCAAGCCGACTTACCAGGTTATTATCAGGTCTGACAGTAATTAAATTGCTATCGAGGATCTGCAATTTGCGATAGGTAACGGTTGTTTTGAAAGGGTGATTTGGAATGGAATTGATATCCGTGCTGAAACCGACGTTTTGGGCAAGTGCCGCGTCGAAAAGCCCCGATTTATATCCAAATTTATCAATACGTTCACGGTAAAACAATTTAAACCTGTTATTGCTTGTATCGGCATTGGTGATATTGCCTTCCCATTCCCAAAACTGGTAACTTCTTTGCAATAAGGAATCATTGGGAACATATTTGAATTGGTTGTTCTCAAATTCATCCAGGTAAGTAAAAAGGAATTTCCCGGCGCGTTGCGAGATCTTCGATTTATGCCGGTAGAACTGCGTTCTTAGCGGACTATCATCTGTGATAAGATAAGAAGCATTGTAAAAAGCCTTTGTATTCTTTAAGTTTAAGTTGTTAGAAAGGTTGTGCTTTAATCCCTGGTACGAATTTCCTTCTGTAAAACTGCTTCCGGTGTATTGCGAAGAAAAAATATTCCCCGATGAAAGTCCAACGGAAGCGCTGGCAATGTGCTGGTCGTTAAATACACTGTCGTTACGTCGGTTCCAGTCGCGGAAGAACTCCACACTGCGAAAACGCTCGATCTGCGAGAAGTTCTTCTGCAAAAATTCGTAGGAAACTCCGTAATTGAAGAACAATTCTTTTTTGACACTGTCGCTCTTGTTTACCCTTTGCTTGTCTGAATAGTAAACTTTGGCTCCCTGGCTTTGGTCGTTACCTTTATCGTAAGGCGAAAAAGTGTTTATATCGTTGCTGCTGAAAGCGCCTTCTGCGCCGATCAGACCGTCTTTCGAGGTTTTGTATTCGAAGACTGCTGTAGTAAGTTGTTTTCTTTTTGGAGTGACAAGCGGAACAATAGGTTCGTAGAAGCCTTGCGGAACACCGGCCACCGGTTCTACCCATTTATACACTTTTCCATTGGCGGCGCTTTGCACCTGCACATAATTTCCGGCATTTGTTCCCAGGTAACTGAAACGAACGCGATAGGCCGTGTCGTTCGAATTTGTTGTGTACACAAATATCCCGGGATAGGTGCCCGAGACAGCAATGGAGTCCATTTTTCGGTAAAAAACTTCGGTGCTATTGAAGGTGGTTTGCACCGCGCCGCTCGTATAGGCTTTGCTAAGTGTGTCTCCAATATCAAACAGCAGTCTACGATCTTCGGTACCCAGCGTTTGCTGCAGACTTTTATTCTTATTGTCCTGCTCGCTGTAATAGCTGACCGCGAGGCGCGCCTTCTTCGTTTGATATTCTTCATTTACAAAATAAATAGAGCGTTGGTAATTCTTCTCTGAATACTGAAACTCGACCGTGATCCTTTTATCTTTTGTAATTAGCTGCTTTGCCGTAAAAATGATCTGCGCCGCGTTGTAATCAATGATGTAATCATTCTCCTGGCCGCGTGTAAGTAATCTCCCGTCAATATAAACACGCTCTGTTCCCGACAGGACAACGATGAACAACTCATTATCTGCTCCCGTTAAGCGATAAGGCCCCTGGTTGTTCTCCACACCACGAAAGACCTGGCGGTTGAATTTTCCTCTCGACAAAGCACCGGCAACGGTGCTTTTAAGAACACCATTCTTTGTGAGATCGTAATTATTGCTGAAGTACATTCCCTGCGCGCGTTTGTAAAAGCTCATAAAATAGGAATTAGGACGCTGGAGCTGGTAATCGCCCACAATTAGTTTCGACTTCTTGTCGTTGAGCTGAACGAAAACTTTATCGAATTCCTGCAATTGCTGTGAGGTTCCGTCGGGTTGAATGGGAATGTTGTTATCGGTGGCCGCCAGCGTGATCTCAATGTCTTTGGTTAGTTTTCCACCTACCTGCAAGTTCAGGTTCGAGTTCACAACCACGTCCTGGTTATTTCCAAAACTTATTCCGCGCGAGATACTTCCGTTCTTGCTTAGTCCATCGGAAGGAAAAAAGTTCGGTGTGCTGCTATTTGTATTGTATTTTATGGTGAAAGGATTCTGTGGAATGCTAAGGTCTTTCTGCAATTGCTTGATGTCTTTATGATACACTTCCTTATTGAAGTCAATAGGAAAGACTTTGTAGAAAACTACGAGGCTGTCAGGGAGTGAGTCTTTTTTTATTTTAGCGCGATCCAACACCAACACGTTCTTTGCGAAGAGAATTTTATAAAATGAAGTGTCAAGTTTTGTGCTGTCGCTGAAAATGGAGACGCTTCCCGGAACGAGGCTCAGGGAATCAAGTTGTAACGTGTCTGACTGAAGCGCCAGTTTTTTGCGGCGGAGCTTACCATCCTGTGCAAAGACAGAGGTGGTGGAGAGGATCAGTAAAAGTATGAGTAGCCTTGCCTGCACAGCTTATTATAACGGTTACTAAAAATACAAAATTGTTCGGAGTGGCGTAATTAAAAGGCTGTTTTTCAGACTACTTCCGCTACCGTGAAGGTACTTCCGCCTACAAAGACCAATTCCCCGCTTTTAGCCGCTTTTTTGGCCGCTGCCAGGGCTCTTTTCACACTTTTGAATGAGCTTCCTTTTAGCCCGAATTTAGCGGCTTCTTTTTCGAGTATTTCGGTCTCCATGCCGCGTGGAATGGCCGGCTGGCAAAAATAAAAGAAAGCATTTTTGAAATGAGGGTCCTTTTTGAACAAGGGAAAAACAGAACTCAGATCTTTGTCGTTGACAGCTCCGAAAACCACGTGTAGTTGTCCTTTGACCATTTTTGAATCATACTCGCGTTTCACAGACTTTACTACTTCTTTAATTCCCTCGGTATTATGGCCCGTATCGCAGATCACGCGTGGTTTTTTGTGGATCATTTCCCAGCGACCATGAAGGCCTGTTAGCTTTTTTATATTCTTTAAACCGGATAAAATATCTTTCTGTGAGAGTTTGAAATGATTCCCGGCCAGTTCAAGTGTGACCAACACTCCTGCCAGATTAGTTGCCTGGTAAGTGCCGCCGAGGTCAGTTTTGATGACAGTTTTTTTTCCTTTTTTGGAATAGGAATGCGTGCATAGCATTTTTCGTGCGTCGTATTTTTCTTTTTTATGAACGAATAATTTATCCGCAAACACTAATTCACTTTTTCTTTCTTTAGCGGTATTCAAAAAAACGTTTCGGGTTTCCTTTTGAGTTTCGCTTATCACTACGGGAACTCCGGGCTTTATAATACCCGCTTTTTCGATCGCGATCTTTTCAAGCGTATTTCCCAACAAAGCGGTATGATCATATCCGATATTGGTAATAAGAGAAACAAGCGGCGTGATCACATTGGTGGAGTCCAATCTTCCGCCCAGTCCAACTTCAATGATAGCAATATCCACTTTCTCCTTAGAAAAGTGATCGAAGGCGAGCCCAACGGTCCATTCAAAGAAAGAAGGCTTGATCTCTTCGAACTCTTCTTTATATTTTTCTACAAAATCAACAATTTTTTTCTGCGAAATAGCTTTTCCGTTGATCTTGATCCTTTCACGAAAATCTTTTAAGTGCGGCGAAGTATAAAGCCCGGTCTTATACCCGGCCTGCTGAAAAACCGCGGCGAGCATGTGCGAGGAAGAGCCTTTTCCGTTGGTTCCTGCCACGTGTATGCTTTTGAATTTATTTTCGGGGTGTCCAAGTAAATTGCAAATGGCGTGTGTATTATCAAGGTTTGCTTTGTAAGCTGCCGCGCCAATGCGATGGAACATGGGCAATTGCTCATACAGGTAG
The DNA here is from genome assembly GCA_025451115.1 of Bacteroidia bacterium. Classification (GTDB taxonomy): domain Bacteria; phylum Bacteroidota; class Bacteroidia; order B-17B0; family Aurantibacillaceae; genus PALSA-968. The sequence goes on from JANWKZ010000080.1 coordinate 5,391, forward strand.
TTCAGCGTTTCCTTATAATTCATGTTTGCTTTGCAAAAGCGTTTGTATGGAAATGAAGTCGGCCTTCCCATTAAAATGACTAAGGAATGTTTCCAGTTTTTTGATCATCACTTCACGGTTCTTGCCTATATAGCCGGGAAGTTTATAAGCTGAAAGATCGGCAAATTCCCAGGGATGCAGGTAAATATTGACGTACCCATAGGCCGACAAACATTTTTGGGTCCAGCGGCAGTACTTTCCGGAAGAAAAATTCTTAAAGCTTAACCAGAACAGGGGAGAACGGAACAAAGGTGTTACGCTGGCCGGAAAGATCAATAATCCCCGCTCCCTGAAGATCGTTTTGGGTTTAGAGAAATGATTATACCTACCGGGTATCCAGGTAGGATGAAGTGAGGAGTCATAAGAATAACCCGCTTTCAAAAGTTCCGCGTGATCTACGGCATGCATGCGTGGCATACGGAAGCCGGTAACTTTTGAGCCGGTTATTTCCTCCAGTAGATCTTTCGATCTTTTCAGATCGCCGGTCTCAAAGGCCGAATGAAAGAAACTGTGTGAAGCTATCTCGTGCCGCTGAACCAGCTTTTTTACCAACTCTTTATTGTTTTGCGCGAAATTGGCAGTGGTGAAAAAAGTAGAGCTAACGTTAAATTTCTCCAGTAAGGGAAGCAATAAGGCCATTCCGCTGCAGGTCACCTCAAATTGCTTTTCGGGGCTGATCTCCTGTTTAAATTCCAGGGGCAGGTCGAATTCTTCGAGGTCGAAAGTAAGACAGATGGCCGGTTTATTATTCATATTTATGCGTCACCCTGGCTGTAGGGAGCCCAAAAATACTATTTTTATAGGCGAAAGAAGAATAATAATGGGCAGGAAAGCGGCTATAAATTCCATTTTTTTATTGACCGGTATTTGCTTTTTAGCAAGTGTTTATTTTTTCGGGAAGGCGGTTAAAACCAGGTGGATCGTTTATAAAACATTGCACTCAACCCATTGGGAAGAGCGGGCAGGTGAGCTGAAAGCCGTGAAACCGGGAGCTGCTAAAAAGATCTTTTTCGGGAATAGTCTCACCGAGCTTTTCGATCTCAATTATTATTTTGGTGACAGTACCCTGCTCAATGCAGGTATTGTTGGTGAT
>JANWKZ010000081.1 GCA_025451115.1 Bacteroidia bacterium
CTCTCAAGCGAAAAGACGAAAGGGAAAGCTATTGTAGTAACCGATGTGGGTCAACACCAAATGATCACTTCGCGGTATTATCGCTACCAAAAGAGTAAGTGCAACATTACTTCCGGAGGACTGGGAACCATGGGGTTCGCTTTGCCTGCCGCGATAGGAGCGAAACTTGGGGCTCCGGATAAAACTGTTATTGCGGTAATTGGTGACGGTGGCTTCCAGATGACCTTGCAGGAATTAGGTACGATCCTGCAAGCGAAAATAGATGTGAAGATCGTGATCCTGAACAACAAATTCCTGGGTATGGTGCGCCAATGGCAGCAATTGTTCTTCGGGAAAAGGTATTCGTTCACCGAAATGACCAACCCTGATTTTGTTTCGCTGGCCGGCGCTTACGGTATAAGTGCGAAAAAAGTGGAAGAAAGAGCTTCTCTCGAGAAGGAAGTGGACAGGATGCTGGATCATGTGGGAGCCTACCTGTTGGAAGTGGTGGTGGAAAAGGAAGAGAATGTATTTCCCATGGTGCCCACAGGGGCGGCTGTATCAGAAGTAATACTTGAATAATTTAATAATGTCATGTCAAGTCCCGATAGCTATCGGGATCGAGACACTTATAAAATGTAAATAGAATGAAGAGAGCTTATACAATATCCGTTTTCTCAGAGAATACGGTAGGCATGCTGGCCCGGATCTGCGTGATATTCACCCGGCGTCACATAAACATAGAAAGCCTGAACGTTTCCGAATCGGAGATCAAAGACATTTATCGCTATACGATTGTGGTGAATACGGAGCAGCAACAAGTGATCAAAGTACTGGGTCAACTCGAAAAGCAGGTGGAAGTGATCAAGGCTTTCGTGCACAGTGACAATGAGATCGTGCACCAGGAGATCGCGCTCTATAAAATAAGAACGTCTTCTTTTTACTGTGAGGCTACCGAGCGTGTGGTACGTACGAACCATGCCCGCATCCTCACCGTAGATCGTGAGTATATGATCATTGAGAAGACAGGTCGCTACGAAGAAACCGAAGCTTTATTCAATGAATTGAAGCCGTTTGGGATCCTCGAATTCACAAGATCAGGCCGAGTGGCGATCACAAAACCAATGAAGGAACTGAGTACCTATTTAAAGGAACTGGAACAATTAAACTAAAATAAAAACACATGGCAACGATCAATTTTGGCGGTTTGGAAGAAACCGTAGTAACGCGCGAAGAATTCCCATTGGAAAAAGCGCTGGAGAAGTTAAAAAGTGAAACAATAGCTGTCATAGGCTATGGAGTGCAGGGTCCCGGACAAGCTCTGAATCTTTATGATAACGGAATCAATGTTATCGTTGGACAAAGAAAAGGAGGAAAGAGCTGGCAGAAAGCCATCGACGACGGCTGGTCGGAAGGAAACAATCTCTTTGAAATAGAAGAAGCCTGTGAAAAAGCTAGCATCATCATGTATCTTTTGTCGGATGCCGGGCAGATCGCTTCATGGCCTTCTGTGAAAAAGCACCTCACTAAAGGAAAGACGCTATATTTCTCGCATGGCTTTGGTGTAACCTTTCATGAGCAGACAAGCATTGTACCACCCACGGATGTGGATGTGGTTTTGGTTGCACCTAAGGGCTCGGGAACTTCCTTAAGAAGATTGTTTTTGAAAGGTCAGGGATTAAACTCGAGTTATGCCGTGTACAATGATTTCTCAGGTGACGCGAGGGAAAAAGCTTTGGCGCTCGGAATAGGAATAGGCTCCGGTTATTTGTTCGAGACCGATTTCCGTAAAGAGGTTTACTCAGATCTTACCGGCGAGCGCGGAATATTGATGGGTGCCCTGGCCGGTATGTTCGAGGCGCAATACAATGTGTTGCGTAAACACGGACACACGCCTTCCGAAGCGTTCAATGAAACGGTGGAAGAGTTAACGCAAAGCCTGATGCCGCTTGTAGCCGAGAATGGAATGGATTGGATGTATGCCAATACTTCTGTTACGGCCCAGCGCGGCGCGCTGGACTGGAAGAATAAATTCCGGGATGCGGCGCTGCCGGTTTATGAAGAGCTTTACAACAGTGTTGCTTCGGGCAAAGAAGCGGCGAGAGTTATAGCGGAAGGAAGCAAAGCCGATTACCGCGAAAAACTGGAGAAAGAACTGAAAGAACTCCGCGAATCAGAATTGTGGCAAGCCGGGGCGCAGGTAAGAAAACTTCGCCCGAAGGAGACAGCCAATACGTTAAACCTTAATACAGTCAGTTAGCATGGACACATTTTTACAAACTGAAACAGGGCTTGATCTTTTCGAAGAGGTTCAATTGGCCCGCGAAGTATTATTGAAAGTCGTTGTGCAGACTCCGCTTTTATGTAACGTCAATCTTTCTGAAAGATACAAGGCCAGCGTGTATTTGAAACGTGAAGATCTGCAAGCCGTCCGTTCGTATAAGATACGTGGGGCTTACAATAAAATGAACTCCCTGGATCAGGAAGAAAAGAAAAGAGGTGTTGTTTGCGCCAGCGCAGGCAATCATGCGCAGGGAGTGGCCTACTCATGCTCTTTGTTGAATGTGCATGGAGTGATCTTCATGCCGCAGACAACGCCCGCTCAGAAGATCAAAAAGGTGGAACAATTCGGTAAGGATCACGTAGAGGTGATATTGTATGGTGATTCTTTTGATGATGCCTATGAAAGAGCACGTGCCTATGCGGTTGAGAACGATAGTCCTTTCATTCATCCTTTCGATGATGAAAAGGTAATTGCCGGTCAGGGTACAGTTGGACTGGAAATACTCGAAGCGGCTGATTTCAATATCGATTATTTGTTCGTTCCGGTTGGCGGCGGCGGACTGGCGGCCGGAGTTTGTACAGTGTTCAGACAATTGAGTCCTGCTACCAAGATCGTGGGTGTAGAGCCTTCAGGCGCTCCTTCCATGAAAACCGCTATCGATAATGGTATCAATCTTTCTTTACCTTCCATAGATCGATTTGTGGATGGTGCGGCGGTGAAAAAAGTCGGCGATCTTACTTTTTCAGTATGCAAAGATGTATTGCATGATGTGGTGTTGGTTCCGGAAGGAAAAGTTTGCTCGCAGATATTGAAACTCTACAATGAAGAAGGCATGGTGGTGGAACCCGCCGGCGCTTTGAGTATAGCGGCTTTGGATTTTTACAGAGAACAAATAGAGAACAAAAATGTAGTTTGTGTTGTGAGCGGAAGTAACAACGATATCCTGCGAACGGAAGAGATCAAAGAGCGTTCTCTACTTTACGAGGGACTAAAACATTATTTCATGGTGCAATTTCCTCAAAGACCCGGTGCTCTGAAAGAATTTGTTAACGATGTGCTGGGCGAACAGGACAATATCAGTTATTTTCAATACACGCAAAAGAACAACCGCGAACGCGGCCCTGCCGTAGTTGGACTTGAGCTCAGGAGCCGAAAAGATCTGAAGGGATTAACCGAAAGAATGGAAGCGAAAAATATTTCTTTCACTTACCTGAATGAAAATCGCGAACTGTTTACGCAGTTAATTGGGTAAAGGGAAGATCGATCTTTAGAAATGCTCCGGTCCCAGGCGCATCACTCAATTCGAGCTTTCCATTTTTAAAATTTACGCCGCCAAAAGGATCGTTCTTGATGAGCATAGGGCCGTCGAGATCGATCCAGTCGGCGTAATGCATAAGTTGAGCTGCTGCCGCAATCCCACAACTGCTTTCCGACATGCAGCCTATATTCATTTTGAGTTTCTTTTCTTTTACTATTGAAGTGATCTTTTTGGCCTCTGCCAATCCTGTACACTTCATTAGTTTCAGGTTGATACCGCTAAAACATTGACTTATTTTTTCGAGGCCCTCTAAACGCTGGAAACTTTCATCGGCGAGGATAGGTAGCGAACTTTTTTCTTTCAGCCAACCCGCATCTTCGAAGTTCTCTTTTTTTAGAGGCTGTTCGATATAAAGCACATTTCTCTCATTCAGCCAGTTTATCATTTCAAGTGCAAAATTCTTGTCGGGCCATCCTTGATTCACATCCACAACTAAAGGGTTAGCTGTGCAGTTTCGGATGGCGGTGATAATGTCCTTATCGTTCTCACCGCCCAGTTTTACTTTATAAAGTTCAAAATTTCTCAGCTCTTCTATTTTTGATGGAATAAGCGAAAGATCCCCGATACCTATTGTGACAGAAGTTATTTTTGGAGCCGGTTTTTGTAAACCGAGTAGCTCGTAAAAGGGTTTATTCTCGATCTTTCCTTGGAGATCATGTAAAGCAAGATCGATGGCTGCCTTGGCGGCGCTATTTCCCGGGGCCAACTTGTCGACCGCCGATAAAATTTCAGAAATGGTCAATTCTTTCTCTAAAACAGGCGCCGCTTTTTTGAAAAAACTGATCACTGAATCCTGTGTTTCTCCCAAATAGGGCGGGAGGGTGGCTTCTCCGTAGCCGGTTTTTCCATTCCTCTCAATTTTGAGGTAAACAGAATCGGTTGTAGTTCGCGAACTGTGCGAGATCCCGAAGGGATGCCGGAATTGGAGGGTGTATGGGGCGTAAGAGAGTTTCAACCGGGTGTAAAAATAGAAAAAGCCCTCAAAATGAGGGCTTTTTTAGTAGCGAGAGGGAGAATTGAATGGAGAGGCATGCTCTCCATCGCGAGCTAGTCTCGCGACTCCCGACGGTCGATTTAATTCCAATAAAAAAGCCTTCAAAATGAAGGCTTTCCGTAGCGAGAGGGAGAATTGAACTCCCGTCCGCCTTAGGCGGATATGAATCCTGCTTTATAATAAGTAAGTCGTTCTTATCCATTCTCTTCCCTTTCCGGACTTGAGCGTCTTTTCCCTCTGTAAAGCCGCGCTTTTAGTATCAAAAAACTCGATATGGATCATTTGCCAGGGCCTGTATCTTAACGTAAAGCCTTTTTTTGATTTAGTGTTGTGAAAATGAAATCGTTCTATGGATGAGCCCGAAAAACCTATATAGAGTCTATTGGCCGAGGGACTAAAGAGAACGTATACAACATATTCTGTCATATAATAAATCAAAAAGTTCCCTAAGATGGGAACTTTTTCGTAGCGAGAGGGAGAATTGAACTCCCGACCTCAGGGTTATGAATCCTGCGCTCTCACCAACTGAGCTACCTCGCCGTTTAGGGCGGCAAAGATAATATTTTTTATACATAAGAAAAACCCTAATTTCAGCCTTTTATTCATGTTACAGTTCCTCGAAGACGCTGATAGACAAGTATTCCTGTTCCTAAACGGAATGCACTGCGGGTTTTGCGATACGGTGATGCCCTACCTTACCGAGCTCTGGGTTTGGATACCGCTTTTTGCCTGGTGGCTTTGGCTTCTCTACAGAAAATTCGATAACCATATTGTAAAAATAGTGCTTTGCCTGGCCGCGCTTATCCTGATCACCGACCAAGGCGCCAACATCATCAAAAATTCCGTAAAAAGATACCGTCCCTCGCACAATGTGGAGATACAAAACAAAGTGCATGTGGTGAACGATTATAAGGGCGGCGAATACGGTTTTATTTCAAACCACGCGGCTAACGTGTGGGGCGTGGCATTTTTTGCATTTTTCCTGCTTAGGCCAACAAAAAAACTTATAGTAGTTAGTCTCTTTGGCTGGGCTATTTTTATCTGCTATACCAGGATCTACCTGGGCGTGCATTATCCCTTGGATGTGGCCGGAGGGGCGATATTTGGTTTTATAGCCGCATTTTTTATGTCGAAACTATGCAGGAAGTTTGTATGAAGAAATTATTGGGCATACTGTTACTATTTGGAGCTAAGGTCTTTGCTCAGTTGCCGGAGACCGATATCGTATTGGCGCAGGTAGAGATCAAGAACAACCTTATTAAAATTGAGAAAGCTGAAAATGTAACTAATAGAAAAGGTTATGATAACCAGCCATTCTTCCTGCCGGATGAAAAAACAATTCTTTTCTCATCTTCAGATAGTGTAGGAAGGATACACATTCATAAGTACGAGATAAAATCAAAAAAGATAAAACAGCACACGCGTACTAAAACCAGCGAGTATTCCCCCGTGCTGGCTCCCGACAAAGGATATATTTCATCTGTAGTGGTAGAAGAAGATTCAGCGCAGAGAGTTTGGATGTACGATCGAAAAAAACCGGAAGTAAAACATTGTCTTACCGAGAACACCGATTCTATTGGTTATTACGCCTGGGTGGGAAAGGATTCTTTAATGTATTACAAATTAACCGAACCGCACTCGCTGCGCATTCTCAATTTAAAAACCGGAGAAGACAACTGGCTCTGTAATAACCCCACGCGCTCATTTAGGAAGATCGATAACAATACGTTGTTCTACGTGATACACACAGAAACAGAGAACCTGCTCATATTCTTCGATATCCGTGTGAAAAAAGCAAAAGTATTCGCCACGGATAAACCCGAGAACCAGGATTATGTTTGGCAGGATGGTTTGGGAATGGTGAAATCGGAGGGAAGCAAACTTCTTCATTACAGTACCGATACAAAAGTATGGGCCGAAGTGGCCGATATGTCTTCATTCGGTGTTAAGAAGATCACTCGTTTTACTTTTAGTCCGGATAAAAAATACCTTGCCGTAGTTTCTAATTTATGAGTTTACCAGAAGGATACAGCATCTTAACCGATAAACGAAAACTGCAATTGGAGGTGATCCATGGATTTCTTTCTGTCAGCTATTGGGCAAAAGATATTCCGATAGAGATCGTAAAGAAGTCTATTGAGAATTCACTTTGTTTTGGACTTTACTATAAGGAGAACCAAGTTGGTTTTGCCCGGGTTATTTCAGACCATGCCACCTTTGCTTACCTCGGTGATGTATTCATTCTCGAAGAACATCGTGGCAATGGACTTTCTAAGGAGCTTATGAAAGAGGTTTTTGAGCACCCGCAATTGCAGGGCCTGCGCCGCTTTTGTCTCGGAACCCGCGACGCGCATAAACTTTACGAGCAATTCGGTTTTTACGTGATAAAGAAACCGGAGTTGTGGATGGAAATTAAACAGGAAAATATTTACTTGAAACAATGATCGTTGCCATCATCTACATACTTGTACTTTCTTTCCTTATCTACAAGATCCCGTTCTTTAGGGATAACGCGTTTGAGTTTAAAAAATTCAGGGCACTGAACATCGTTTTTCTAATTAAACTGATGGCGGGCATTGGACTCACCTGGGTTTATACGCACTATTATCCCGATCGTAAAGCTGCTGATATCTTTAAATATTACGATGATGCCAAAGTGATGTTCTCGGCCTTCGAGAACGGACAATATGATGATTATTTTAAAATGGTCTTTGGTTTCTCAAATGATAATCTTCATTTCGATGAGGCCTATTACCATAAAATGAATCATTGGTACCGCCAGTATGATTTCGGTACTTATAATGATAACCATACCATCATTCGGTTTAACGCTTTGGTAATGCTGTTCAGTTTCGGGAGCTACCATGTGCATACGGTTGTGATCTGTTTTCTTTCTTTATTAGGCTTGATGGCGCTTTATCACGCTTTTGAGTATTTTCTACCTTCAAAAAAGAAGATTCTCTTTTTGAGTGTCTTTTTAATGCCTTCGGTTTTGTTCTGGGGTTCGGGAGTTTTAAAAGAAGGAATTTTACTTTTCGCACTGGGCTTCTTGTTTCATTCTTTTTTCAACCTGATCATTCATAAGAAAAGATTCCTCTCTAACATCCTGATGTTGGGCGCTTCCATCTTCCTTATATCTATCAATAAAACCTATTGGTTGCTGGCTATTGTGCCCGCATTGGCTTGTTTTTCTGTGGTACACTTCTTTAAAATTGACAAAGCTTTTCTTACCTACCTGGGACTTTATACACTTGTTTTCTTCGGGACTTTGGGTATGAGCTCGTGGTTCTATGAGAACAAGGTATTGGAAACACTTTCGCTAAAGCACAGGGATTTTATAGCTGTGGCCAAGGGAGGCGTGTTCCTGCAGAACGGAAGAGAATTTGCCCGCATTGCTCCCGATAAAAAGGAATATCTTGATACCATCAGTGCCAAAACATTTAAAATTAAACCCGGAAGCGAGTACATGTATTGGAAGAACGAGAACCTTACGGATACAATTTTTGTGAAAAGCAGCGCTGATACCTCTACTTACACCCTGGTTTGGGATCTTCCGCTGGCCGGTAGTGCCATAGAAATGGATCAACTTAAGCCAACCTACGGCTCACTCTTTAGAACAGCTCCAAAAGCTATGTACAACGCGCTTGCAAAGCCCGGACTTCTGTCAGCCAAGTCGATGTTCGAGCGTATCAGTTCACTGGAGAACTCGCTTGTTCTGCTTTTCCTGATCTTATGCACAATTTGGTGCCGAACGGGCATGAACAAGAACCTTTTTTCACTCTGTTTCTTTCTTTCGGTCACCATTTTATTCCTTATAGGTTACACTACGCCGGTAGCGGGAGCTATAGTGAGATACAAGGTGCCTGCCCTGCCTTTCATCATATTGTGCGGAGTTATTATATTTGATACCCATAGACTCAAGTTCTTTTCAGATAAACCTAAGTCAGAATAAATATGAATTTTAAAGCGCTGTTCCGCAAAAAATCAACCGAAGAGATCCTGAAGGGTGATACTTCATCTGAGCACCATTCCCTGAACAAAGTGCTTAGTGTACGCGACCTGACTTTTTTTGGCATAGCGGCCATTTTAGGTGCGGGAAGTTTCAGCAGCCTTGCCGGGGCGGTTTATAATGGCGGTCCGGGTGTGATCATACTTTTCATTATGGTGGGCGTGGCTTGCGGCTTTACGGCGTTTTGTTATAGCGAGTTCGCGAGTCGCATTCCGGTTGCGGGTAGTGCTTATACTTATGCTTATGTTTCGTTCGGTGAGATGTTCGCCTGGATCATTGGTTGGGCGCTGTTAATGGAATACTCGATAGGCAATATTTATGTGGCCTATAGCTGGAGTGATTATTTTACTTCGCTGATGGGTAGATGCAACTTGCATATTCCTTCTTATTTAAGTACGAGTTACCTCGAGGCCAAGAAAGCGTTTGAGGCCGGCAGTCAGAATAAAGAATTGATAGAGGCCTGGTCTACCGCGCCTATGGTAGGAAGTTTGCGGATCATTTTAGACATTCCGGCCATTATGATCAATATACTGATCACCTATCTTGTTTATCGTGGGGTGAAGGAAAGCCGCAACTTCAGCAACGTGATGGTTGTTTTGAAAATGGTTGCGATAGGGCTGGTTATTTTGGTAGGAGGTTATTTGGTTTTTAAGAACGGGCTTACTTTTAACTGGTACCCGACCAATCCTGCCGGGGAGCATTCATTCATGCCCAATGGCTTTGGCGGCATTATGTTGGCCGTGAGCGGTGTGTTCTTTGCTTACATTGGTTTTGACGCGGTGAGTGTTTTGGCCGAAGAAAGTAAGAATCCGCAAAGAGACCTTCCAAGAGGGATGATCTATTCGCTCATTGTTTGTACCATCGTTTATATTTTGTTATCGCTCGTTCTTACCGGTGCCGTGAATTACATGAAATTTGATGGAATAGGGGATCCGCTGGCGTTCATCTTTGAGGAACAGAATTTAAATGTAGGCTGGATGCAAACTCTCGTAGCTCTTTGCGCTGTAATTGCCATGAGCAGTGTACTTCTTGTTTTCCAAATGGGACAGCCACGTATCTGGATGAGCATGAGTCGCGACGGCCTTTTGCCAAAAAAATTCAGCGAGATACATCCTAAATACAAAACACCCAAGTTCTCTACTATTTTAACCGGGCTGATCGTTGGCGTTCCGCTCCTTTTTACTGATAAAACCTTTGTACTTGATTTTACCAGTATAGGAACTTTGTTTGCCTTCGTATTGGTTTGCGGGGGCGTTCTGCTGATCCCGCGCCGTACAAAGGTAAAAGGCAAATTTCATCTTCCTTATGTGAATAGTAACATTGTTTTTCCGTTCATGCTGATTGTTACGATCATTATGATAATCATAAAAGTGCCGGAATATTTTCCGGATATTTTCAATTTTGATTTTAGTGCCAATGCAGATTACACTGCGGGCAAGAAATCTTTCATGGATCTTGCCACAGCGAAGATAGCAACGATCATTTTCTGGCTGGTGTGTGTATTGCTGGCCGTGATGGCTGTTATTAAGAAATACTCCCTCATTCCGCTTTTGGGGCTGGTTTCCTGCCTCTATTTATTGACCGGCATGACCAAAGAGAACTGGGCCTGGTTCATCGGCTGGCTGGTGATAGGACTGGTGGTTTATTTAATGTACGGATTTAAGAAAAGCAAACTGGCAAAACAATGATCGCGTTAATAACAGGAGCAACCTCCGGAATAGGAAAGGCCAGCGCGGAGATCTTCGCGAAAAATGGCTATGATCTTATTATTACCGGTCGCCGTGGCGGACGATTGAGTGAACTGACTGCGGAACTCGAGAAAAAATACAAGATAAAAGTGTGCAAGCTGGAATTCGACGTTCGAAAATTGGCTGATGTAAAGAAAAATATAACCACCCTGCCGCAAGCTTTTAAAAATATTGATGTGCTTGTTAACAACGCCGGCCTCGCGTCCGGCTTATCAACTATCCAGGACGGCGATATCGAGGACTGGGAAAAGATGATCGACACCAATATCAAAGGTCTGCTCTACGTGACCAAAGAAGTTGCGAACCTGATGATCTCTCGCAAGCAAGGACATATTATCAATGTAGGCTCTGTGGCCGGCAAGGAAGTTTATGCTAATGGAAACGTGTACTGCGCCACCAAACACGCCGTAGACGCCCTCAATAAAGCCATGCGCATTGATCTCTTACAACATAACATCCGCGTGTCAGGCATCCATCCGGGCATGGTAGAGACCGAGTTCAGCTTGGTGCGCTTCCATGGCGATGAGGAGAAGGCAAGGAAGGTCTATCTGGGCTTAAAACCCCTTACCGGTGAAGACATTGCTGATGCCATTTACTGGATGGCCACCCGCCCGGCCCACGTAAACATTACGGATATGGTGCTGACCCCAACAGCACAGGCCAATGCTACCACAACTATAAGAAAGTAGGCCGTAGAGCTGCAGAAACCACAGAGAAGCAGCCAAGAGAACAGCCCACAGAGAACACGGAGGTAAGCTGTTGTTTTTTAGATAAATTACGCATCTCACTTAAACTATATTTGTATTCCGCGTTAGGGATGCAAAAGGCCCGCAGGGGTTCTTTTTTGAGGCGCCCTGTATTTGCGGCTCAAAAAGAGCGGTACCTCCCGATAGCTATCGGGACAGCCCGACCCCACGCACAAAGACTCATTGGAGAAGGTAGACTTATGTGGGGTAACGCCTAGAAAACCTTTCAAAAATCGGTATTGGTCTAAAAAATCCTTATATTTAATGTAACCAAAGACCTTCTGATTCGTATTATAATTGTTTAACCCTGGACGCAGAGCCATACGTGTGTCCACTAATAATAGAGGCTGCATGAGACAATTAAAAATTACTAAACAGGTTACCAACCGCGAGACCGCTTCTTTAGACAAATATTTACAGGAAATTGGGCGTGTGGATCTGATCACAGCCGAAGAAGAGGTTGAATTAGCAAGAAAGATAAAACAAGGTGATGGCACCGCGCTTGAGCGTTTGGTAAAAGCCAATTTGCGCTTTGTGGTATCGGTAAGCAAGCAATACCAGAACCAGGGATTGAGCCTGCCCGACCTTATTAACGAGGGGAACCTTGGTTTGATAAAGGCTGCGCAGCGTTTTGATGAAACGCGTGGTTTTAAATTTATATCGTACGCCGTATGGTGGAGACGCCAGAGTATTTTGCAGGCATTGGCCGAGCAGGCGCGTATTGTGCGTTTGCCCCTAAATAAAATTGGCTCGATAAACAAGATCAATAAAACCTTTGCGAAGCTTGAGCAGCAATTGGAGCGTGAGCCCACGGCTGATGAGATCGCGAAGATCATGGATATGTTGCCCGAAGATGTTTTTGAAACGCTGAAGAACAGCGGTCGCCACGTTTCTATGGACGCTCCTTTGAGCGTGAACGATGAAGGTGGCAGCATGTATGACGTGATGGAAGAGAAGGACAGTATTGCGCCCGACCGCGAACTGATACATGAAAGTTTACGTCGCGAAATTGAACGTTCTTTAAGCACGCTTACTGTGCGAGAAGCCGACGTGGTGCGTTTATATTTTGGTCTGAATGGTCAGCAACCTCTTACTTTGGAGGAAATAGGCGAGCGTTTTGAATTGACACGCGAACGTGTTAGACAGATAAAAGAGAAAGCTGTGCGCAGATTGAAGCATACGAGCAGGAGTAAATTGCTTAAGGCTTATTTGTAGTATTCTTAAACTCACACAACAATGCGTCATGCTGAACTTGTTTCAGCATCGCTAAACCTCATAGTTGAGTGCCCATTCGGCAGCCAGATCTTCCAACTTAGGATTAATTTCCCTTATTAGATTCAACTTCCATTCACGATGCCAGTTCTTGAGTTGTTTTTCGCGTCTGATCGCTGTCTTGATATCGGAGATTACTTCGAAATAAATCAGGTAATGAGCCCTGTATCTTCTTGTGAAATCACTTCCTTTGCCATTTTTGTGCTCCCAAACGCGTCTTTCTAAGTCGTTAGTAACACCTATGTAAAGCACGGTTCGATACTCGTTGCTCATGATGTACACGAAGGCGTTCGTAAGCTTCATACGTTTTCAGAGAGTAGTTGTGGCTAACTGATAAACTGATTGCGATCCTGAAACAAGTTCAGGATGACGCGAAAGTAAAAAAAGTAAGATTGAAAAGAAAATGCTAATAGCGGGGACACGCCCAAATTAAACCTCCGCCAATACTGTGATCCCACCCTTCACCACATCATCAATTTTTACATTGATCTTAGTGCCAACAGGCAGAAAAACATCCACACGCGAGCCGAATTTTATGAAACCGAACTGACCGGTTTGCTCGGCTTTGTCGCCTTCCTTGCTGTACATAACAATACGGCGGGCTAAAGCTCCGGCAATTTGACGGAATAAAACTGAAACTCCTTTTTGATTTTCCACCACAACGGTTGTGCGCTCGTTCTCGGTACTCGATTTTGGATGCCAGGCCACTAAATATTTACCGGCATGGTATTTCGCGTATTTCACAACGCCGCTGATGGGGTAGCGGTTCACGTGTACGTTTATGGGCGACATAAAAATGGAAACCTGTATGCGCTTGTCTTTGAAATATTCGGTCTCTTCAGTTTCTTCTATAACAACCACTTTTCCATCGGCCGGACAAATAACAGCGCCCTCTTTTTTGGCCCAGTTGCGGCTGGGGCTGCGGAAGAACTGCAGTACCACGATCAGCAAAAAGCCGCTCAGGGTATAAGCAAAAGCTTTGGCTATCCAATACTGAGGAAAAAAGTAATAAGCTATACCTAGCAAAATAGCGGAAAAAATGAGGGTAAGTACGATGGTGGCGGTTCCTTCTTTGTGTATTGTCATGGGTGCAAAGATACTAAAATCACGCTGATACGAATTACGAATAACAGCCTAAGAATATACGGATCGGGGGTGTTGAAGAACTGTTTAAAAATCAGCATTCCCCATTCGTATATTCGTATCAAATCCGTAATTCGTATCCCTGAAATTTGTTATATTTGTGGCTTCTAAAAAATCCCTGTTATGGCAAAGATAAAAGTAGCAAACCCCGTAGTTGAGCTGGATGGCGACGAAATGACGCGCATCATCTGGAAGTTCATTAAAGATAAATTGGTATTACCCTACCTGGACGTAGATATTAAATATTACGACCTGGGCATGGAGCACCGTGATAAAACCGATGATAAAGTTACTGTGGAGGCCGCTGAAGCCATCAAAAAATACAGCGTAGGTATCAAATGCGCAACCATTACGCCTGATGAAGCCCGCGTAAAAGAATTCAACCTGAAACAAATGTGGAAGTCGCCTAACGGGACTATCCGTAACATCCTGGACGGAACTGTTTTCCGCGAGCCTATCGTTTGTAAGAACGTTCCGCGCTTAGTTCCTAACTGGACAGCACCGATCATGGTTGGTCGTCACGCTTTTGGCGACCAGTACCGCGCCACTGATTTTGTAACCAAAGGAAAAGGTAAACTTACCATTAAGTTTGAAGGCGAAGATGGTAAAGTAATTGAGCACGAAGTTTACAACTTTAAAGGAGATGGCGTTGCCATGGCCATGTATAATACCGACGAATCTATTAAAGGATTTGCGCATTCATGCTTCAATACAGCTTTATCTAAAAAATGGCCGCTGTATCTTTCTACCAAGAACACCATCCTTAAAAAATACGATGGTCGCTTTAAAGATATTTTTGAAGAGATCTATAAAAATGAATTTAAAACGAAGTTTGAGGCCGTCGGAATTGTTTTTGAACACCGCCTAATCGACGACATGGTTGCAAGTGCGCTGAAATGGCACGGTAACTTCGTTTGGGCCTGTAAAAATTACGATGGAGACGTACAATCGGATACCGTTGCGCAAGGTTTCGGTTCTTTAGGGTTGATGACCTCTGTATTGATCACTCCCGATGGAAAAACCATGGAAGCTGAGGCTGCTCACGGTACAGTAACACGGCACTACCGCGATCACCAGGCAGGAAAACCTACTTCTACCAATCCTATCGCGTCTATCTTCGCATGGACCCGCGGTATGGAGTTCCGTGGTAAACTGGACGGAAACCAGGAGCTTATCAACTGGGCGCACGCGCTTGAGCAGGTCTGCGTTGAGACCGTTGAAAGCGGCAAAATGACCAAGGACCTTGCGGTTTGCGTTCATGGTAACAAAGTGAAACTGGGTGAACATTACCTTAACACAGAGGATTTCTTAAGTGCGCTGGATACGAACCTGAAGAAAAAATTGGCCGCGAAGGTAACAGCTTAAGTATATGATAATCAAAATGAAAACGCCCCCGCCGTCCGGCGGGGGCGTTTTATTTATATGAACACGAAAAACACACTTGTAAGCGCATTGTTGCTTTGTTTTTTTGTCTTTTCTGCAAAGGCACAAACGGTCTATTCTAAAGAAGTAGAAGAAAAAATAAAACAAGTTGAGAACTTTATGCTCATTGGTCGTTATGAGGCGGAGGGAGAACCCAATCCTACAATAGAGGAGCGAATGAGCTATTATGGAATAAAAGGAATGACCCTGGCTGTTATCAATGACTATAAGGTAGAATGGGCGAAAGGATATGGGTGGGCTGATTCGGCTGAGAAAAGAAAAGTAACGGCTGAGACGATGTTTGAGCCCGGCTCTATCAGTAAATCGCTTAATGCTATTGGTGTTTTAAAGCTTGTAGAGGATGGGAAAGTTGATCTTAACACGGATATCAATCAATATTTAAAGACCTGGAAGTTTCCGTACGATAAAAAATCAAAAGGAAAAAAGATAACTATTAAACACTTATTAAGTCACACAGGAGGATTATCGCAGCATGGTTTCCCGGGTTATTACTACAATGACACATTTCCAACGATCTATCAAATATTGGATGGTAAAAAACCTGCCAACACCGAAGTGGTGAGATCGGAGTTTGAGCCCGGGTTGAAATATAAATATTCGGGAGGGGGAAGTATGATCTCCCAGCTTATCATCATGGATGTAACGGGCAAGCCTTACGATGTATATATGAACGAAACGGTTTTTAAGCCGTTGGGAATGACAAACAGCTCTTTTGCGCAGCCGCAACCTTCTGCTAAAAAAGATCAGTTAGCAACCGGTTACGATATGTATGGTAATGAAATAAAAGGAAAGCATCCCATTTTGCTTGAGCAAGCGGCGGGAGGGTTATGGACCACACCAACCGATCTGAGCAAGTTCATCATTGAGATCCAACTATCGCTCAAGGGCGAATCAAACAAAGTATTGTCTAAAGAGATGACCCGAAAAATGCTGACAGCCGTTGCCGATGGAGGAGCTGATAGTATGGGTATGGGTGTATTTCTTCCGAAGAAAAAAGTAAAATATTTTTCGCATGGAGCCGGCAACCAGGGTTTCCGGGGGCATTATACAGGTAGCTTTGAGGGTGGAAAAGGAGTTGTAGTTTTTATTAATGGAGAAAAGGGGGAGATCATATCCGAGGTGGTGGGAAGTGTTGCCAAAGCTTATAACTGGCAGGAATACACCGGTAGTGAGAAAAGGCGATTTATTTCGGTTGCAGATTCAGTGATGGCGAAATACGAAGGGGTCTATCGTACGGAAGGAACGATTGGAAGCGTAGTAAAGACAAAGGAAGGCTATAGATTCTTTACCAGCAACAAATACTGGAAAATGTATTTTTTATCGGATAGTTCTTTTTTTAATAGGGAATCGAGTTCGGATAAGGTCTTTATCAGAACAAAGCAAGGTTATCAAATGATACGTTATGTAAATGGCAAAAAGGTTAGTACGGCTGAAAAGATCGAGGTCATTAGACTAAAGCCGGAACTGATGAAAAAATATTCCGGAACCTATAAATTTGACCAACCTTTAGAAATTGAGATATTGAACGGAGAACTATATCTTACCTTCGAACAGAATAAATGGAAAATGCATTTTTATAGTGAAAAAGATTTTTTCATGGATGAGGCCCCAAATAATATCTTTACGTTTCAATTCAAGAAGGATAAAGTTATTGGTATCGAGGAAAAAGGAGAAGATCCTTCGAAAGGAGTGAAACTAAAATAGAATTATGGCAAAAAGGGATCTATCTCATATCAACGTAAAAAACTACAGGCACTCTATTCCTGTTCAGATACGCTTTGTAGACATCGATAAATTGGGGCACGTAAACAACGCTACCATTCTGTCGTATTTCGAAACGGCACGTGTAGCTTACCTGAATGATGTTATTGGTAGGGAGAACGATTGGTTTGGCCGCGGCCTGATCCTTGCGCACAGCGAGATCGATTACCTGCAGCCGGTTTACCACGATGATAAGATAATTGCCCATACACGGACGATCAAGGTAGGCACAAAAAGTTTTACGGTAGAAAATGTTCTTATGCGCGTAGACGGTAAGAAGGAAGTTTTGTGCGCTTACGCAACGGGTGTATTGGTATGTATGAATTACAACGAGAAACTGACTGCCGAGATACCGGAGGATTGGAAGATTAAACTGAGGGGTTACGACAAGTTATAGACTTTCAATAAGCATGGCAAACTGCTTTGCCAGCTCCTTACGCGAGTATTTTTTGTAAGCGGAAGAAGTGGCAGAAATGTCTTTCCCATTCTTCCAATCCGAAATGAGTAGCGAAAGATGGTTTTGAATTCCGGCCTTATCCTCGTGCATAAATGTTTTGCCCGCTTCACATTCTGAAATGATTTCTTCGGCGCTGCTGCCTTTGGGCGCGAGGCAGATGATCTGTTTTTGCGTAGCTAAGTATTCGAATAATTTACCCGGAATGGTTCCCTGGTTATTTCCTTTGGGAATTGCCATTAGTAAAGCCTGCGAGTTTAAAAGATAACCCATCAATTCTTTGTGCGGAACGTAAGCGGTTATCTTGTAGTTATTGGGTATTTCTTTTTCCACTAATTCGGCAGTGTATTTGTCGATGGTGCCGACAAAATGAAGCAGGATATTCTTCTCATTCAAACTTTTTATAGCCGAGATAAATTCTTCAATACCAAATTGCTCGTTTATTGTTCCTGCAAATGTGATTGTGAATTTGTCTGTATGTTTCGGCGGAGCCGAAGCAAAGTCGTCTTCATCAAAACCATTCGTAATGGCATTGAATTTTTTGCCGTACTCAGGGCCTATTTTGCCGGCGTACAATTGCTTTGTCAGAGGACTTGTTACGGTAATTGCATCGGCATTCAGTAAAATATCTTTTTCATACTGAAGATCCTTTTGCTTTGAGCTTTCGGTATGCGAGAGTTTGTGATAATAATAAATATCGGTCCACGGATCACGTAGGTCGGCCACCCATTTCAGTTTGGGGAATTTTTTCTTTAACGCCAGTCCTATCAATTGAGTAGAGTGGGGCGGACTGGTAGTGATTATCACGTCAATATTCTCTTTCCTGATAATTTCTTCGCAGGCTTTGATGGCGTATTTGTTCCAGCCCACGCGGGCATCGGGAATAAAAAAGTTGGAACGAATATAAAGGGCCATACGACCGGTGAAACTCATTTTATCCTTATCAGGAATGCCTGCGTAAGGAACTTTTTCTTTTTTGAAGAGGGATGAGAAAACTTTCAGCGCTTCAAAAGACTTTGTTTTGATAACCCGGATAGAAGGGTCGATATCTTTTTGAAGCGAAGGATCCAGGGAAGGGTAGGAGGCGCTGGCTTCGTCAACTGTTACTACATGACATTGGTAGCCCAAATGCGACAAATATTTGGAAAGCTTTACCCAGCGTTGCACGCCGGGCCCGCCCGCGGGCGGCCAGTAATAACTTATAATAAGAAGCTTTCTCATTTCACACAAAAGTAACCATTTACCTGTATTTTCGTGCCACGTTAATCCCTGGTGGGTTTATGAAGAACTTAAAGTGGCCTATACTTATTGTGCTCTCGCTGATCTGGGGCAGTTCTTTTGTTCTGATGAAGCGTGGCATGGAAGCCTTTAGCAGCGACCAGGTGGCTGCTATGCGCATTGGACTGGCTTATGTTTTTCTCCTGCCTTTTCTTATTAAATATTATCGTATCGACCTTAAAAAATACTGGAAGGGTCTTCTTGGAATGGGTGTTTTCGGGAACCTGATACCTGCTTTTCTTTTTACCAAAGCTGAGACCGGTATCAGCAGCAGTTTGGCCGGTATGCTTAACGCACTGACCCCGATTTTTACAGTGATACTTGGTTTTCTCTTTTTTAGTAATAAAACCAACGGTTTCCAGGTATCGGGTATTGTTACCGGCTTTGGTGGTGCGCTCTTACTCTTGTACAACGGAGGCGATGCAGAAACTTCAAGTACCAAATATGCCTTGTTAGTTGTTGCGGCCACGCTTTGTTACGCCATTAGTGTGAATATTATCCGGAAATACCTGAATGATCTGAATTCGATACGCGCTACGGTGTGGGCATTTATGTTTACGGGTCCGATCGCGGTGGTGTATTTGTTCTCTACCAATTTTATGGACGTGCTTAACCATCATCCACAGGCTCTTTCAGCACTGGGTTATACGGCTATTCTTGGAATTGTGGGCACCGCGCTTTCTGTGATAGCGTTCAATGAACTTATCAAGATCTCGGGCGCCATTTTTGCTTCCACTACCACTTACCTCATTCCCATTGTGGCTGTTTTTTGGGGATTACGCGAAAAAGAGACCATCACCTGGACGCAGGTACTTGCTATGTGCGTGATCCTTGGCTCTGTCTGGATAATCAATCTCAAAAAGAGAACTTAGCGCTTCATCAATTTGCGAAGCCTTCTGTCCACGTATTTTTCAGAAGGTAGCAAGGAACGTTGTATACGGCGGGCATAATAAATGCTGTCGAGTATCTCTTTCTGCTTTTCCTCAATAATGTGTTTTTGTTTCGAGATCTCTTCATTGGCCTTTTTCTTTTGAAGAAAACTGCGGTAGGCAAAAATGGCAAAGCCCAGGATTAGCAAACCCAAACCCGAAATGGCCAATAAAATAATACGCTGTTTTTTCTTTTCGGCAGCCGCAATCGCCTCTTTTTTTTCTTGTTCCAATTTAACTGTGGCCTCCTTTTTCTCAAAATCAAAATTCATTTCGGCGCGCACGCTTTTCTTTGTGGTTTCTTCGTTGAAAAGACTATCCCTGAAGACAATATATTGCTTGTATGTTTCAAGCGCCGGTTTATCCTTGCCGGTTAGAGAGTAGATCTCGCTCAATCCTTTATAAGCCTCCATCAGCGTTTCTACGTCTCCCACTATTGCGGCCAACGTCGCACTTTTATTAAGATAAACCAAGGCCTGGCGATAATTTTTTTGCTCGGTATACACCCGACCGATGTTCACCATCTCTATTTCCATGCCCTCTTTATTATCGATCTCTTCGTATATCTTCAGGGCGCCGAAAAGATATTCCAGCGCTTTTTTAGGGTCTCCCATGTGTGAGTATATATTTCCGATATTACCCATGGAAATAGCGATGCCATCCTTGTTGCCTGTTTCCCGGCGTAGCTTCAGCGACCGGAAATAATACTCCAGCGAGTGTGCGTAGTCGCCTGAATCCATATATACCGACCCAATGCAGTTGTATGTGTATGCCAATCCGCTCTTGTCTTCTGTCTCTGTTTCCAGTTTTTCGGCTTTTTTATAATATTCTATCGCTTTCCCATTATCTGTAAGCGAGTGATATATATTGCCAATATTATTGGAAGAGATGGCCAGTGATTTTTTATCACCCAATTTTTCACGTTTCCGAAGTGATTGATAATAGTATTCAAGCGCGCGGGCATAATCGCCCTGCCTGTTGTAGATGTTGCCAATATTACTGAGTATAGAGGCGATACCTTCTTCATCTTTCAGTTTTTCGCGTATATCCTTTGATCTGAGGTAATATTCAATGGCCTTGTTATACTCACTATGGTTTATGTACACGTTGCCAATATTATTGTAACATACACCCATGCCTTTCAGATCTTTCATCTCTTCGCGAAGTTTAAGCGACTGAAAAAGGTATTCGAGCGCTTTTTTATGATCGCCCCAGAACATATATATGTTTCCTATATTGTTGTAGGATGCCGCTTTCCCTTTTTTAAATGATAATTTTTCAGAAAGACCGAGCGCTTCATTGGCACATTCCAGGGCTTTGTTGTAATTACCTTTTTGCCAGTGGGCTTTGCATAAGTGACCAAGGGTATTCACCCGATTGGTATCCGGCTTAGAACCGTTTAGTGAAAGTTCAAGAGAATCTACCAACTTCTGTTGACCTTTCAGGGAGAAAACGAACAGTAGAATGCCGCTTATGATCCAGGTTCTCTTCATACTACTGTTTCTTATTTAAACGGGCAAGATTTCTCCCGATATAACGCTCCGATGTGAGTAATGTGCGCTGTATCCTTCTCGCATAATGGATACTATCGAGTATCTCTTTTTGTTTTTCTTCTACCAGCTCTTTTTGTTTTTCGATCAGGTGGTTCTTGCGTTCCAACTCAATATTAGCCTTTTGTTTTTGTTTGTTGGAGCGAAATATAACCACCGCAAAAGCGATCAGCAGAACACAGATAAGTCCAACCGCAATGCCGATATATTGCTGCTGCTTAATGGTCTTGGCATTACTATCATTCTTTTCCTGCAGTAATTTATTTTCACTTTCCTTTTTATCAGTTTCATATTTGGTCTGCATCTCGGCCATCTGCGCGGTGCTCTCCGAATTGAACAGGCTGTCCTTAAGCACAACATATTTTTCGTAATAGACAAGTGCTGTTTTGTGGTCGCCCATGCTCTCATAGATCTCCTTCAGTATATGAAAAGCTTCCTTCAGGTCGTATCCCGATTGTTCTTTTTCGGCTTCTTCCTCCGATCGCTTTGCGTAGGTAAGTGCCATTGATACCTGGTTCTGTCTTAGGTAAACCTCTGCAATGCAGGTGTAAATATTTGGGAGTTCGGAGGTATGACCGCTTTCAAGAAAAATAGCACCGGCCTTTTCAAAACGCTGAAGTGCTTCCGGTAGTTTCTCTTCCTGCTTGTTAATGAATCCCAGGTAATAATTACAATAACCCAGTCCGCGTTTGTAATTGGCCTTCTGAAAGAGCTTTTCTCCTTCAATGAAACAAACCCTGGCCGAATCGTATTTTTTTTCTTCCAGGTAAACGCCGCCCAGGTTATTCAGGATATTTCCTTTGTTCTTTATGTCATTCATCTCATCACACAGGGCGATGCCTTTACGCAGGTATTCTTTACTTTTCTCATATTGTTTGCTGGCCATAAAGCAAATACCTATATTGCCGTAAGCGCCAATAAGTGTTTTTTTGTCTTTATAGCGTTCGGATATTACAGAAGCCTCCAGGTAATAAACCAAAGAGGTCTTTATATCACCCATGTCGCCATACATATTTCCTTTTTGGTTAAGCCCTTTCACTTTCAGGTATTCAAGTCCATGCCCCTTGCAAATGGTAATAGAGCTGTCTACCAGTTTAAGCGCGTCTTCGTGTTCTCCCTTTCCGTGATAGAGGTAAGAGAGATAGAGCCACGAAAGCGCCATGCCTTTATAGTAATTAGCTTTTCTCCCAATAACCAATGCCTGTTTGCCAAAGGGGATCGCTTGGTTAATGTCTACCAGGTATTTTTCGTAACAGAGGTAGTTGAGCGTATTTACCCGCTCGGTATCGGGCATGTCCTGTTTGAGCCGGTTAAGCAACGAATCGACCCTATCGGCCCTGCAAATAGTGTAAGACGTTAAGAAGAGGAAAAAAAGGACTTTGCGCATAGCTTAACAGAGAGCAATTTAACAAAAAGAAAGCAGCCTCAAAACCGGGGCTAAAGACCTCATTAATAGGCACTTTAAATAAACTTGCTAGTTATAAAGGGTAATGTTATATTTGCACCCTTAATTTTAAGAATCAAATAGTTATAGAATTATGCAAAATAAAGGAGCGATAAGCACATTTGCCATTTTGTTAGCACTGGCTTGTATTTTTTATCTTTCGTTCACCTGGGTTACCCGTGGAATTGAAAAAGACGCGATGGCATTTGCCACTAATTACATCGCAAATCCCGCCATAGTTAAGACCGCTTCTGAGAAAGCGAACGGCGACGTAACCAAACAAACAGGTTACCTCGATTCGGTGAAGAACGCGAAGTTCGACGCCTACCTCGATTCAATGAAACCACTTCCGGTTTATAACATCGGTCTTACCAAATACACTTATGATGAGTGTAAGCAGAAGGAGATCAACTTAGGTCTTGACCTGCGTGGCGGTATGAACGTAACCCTCGAGGTTTCGGTACTGGATATCGTTAAGAATTTAGCGAATAACAACCCCGATCCTGATTTTAATAAGGCTTTAGCTGAAACGCAAAAGAATTTAGGTGTAACCAGCAAC
>JANWKZ010000082.1 GCA_025451115.1 Bacteroidia bacterium
AAAGTAGGAGAGATCATCGACCTGGGTGTAGAACTGAACGTGATCAATAAGAGCGGATCCTGGTTCGCTTATGAGGATACTAAATTAGGCCAGGGACGCGATGCGGTGAAGCAACTGTTCACCGACAACCCCGAACTGGCCGGTGAGATCGAGTACCGCATTAAAGAAGCTTTGGTGAGCACGCCTCCCGAGCAGGTACCGGTTGATTAAAAATAATGTCTGGCCCGGCCTGTTTGGTTTGAGAGTTTGAGCTTGGTCCGGCACAGCTTATCTTCCTTGAAGAAAGCATTTTGGTTTACGTCTGATAGACGTTTTTTGATGGTTAAAGCCCCTCGCCCCGAAACCTCGGGAGAGGGGCTTTTTAGTTCCCTTTTTAACACCAATATCCACCCCGAAAAGGGGGATTTTAGGGACCTTACACGCTGTTTACCTGTAAATAATGCACATTTATCATAATGTATTTCAATTACATGGAGGCCTTTTTTCAGGTAATCCCATTAGTTTAACTGAAACGCTGTTTAATGGCATTTTTTTGTTGTTCATATGGTTTTTTCGACTATTTTTGAAAATAGGCTGATTCAGACTTAAACCTCCCCTATGATATCCATACCTACAGACAAGAAAATAATTGATTGGCCCACATCCGTTATGTGGTTCGATGAAGATGGCGTGTTATTCTCGGTTCCTAAACCAGGCCCGCATCCCCAACCATCACGTGAAGAATCAATACAGCAAATGGAAAAATTTCGCGAACTCCTTGGAGGAAAAAAAGCGTGCATGATATTGCAAACCGATAGCACATCATCTCCTCCTAAAAAGGAAGATCGCGAGTGGATCGCCAAAGAGCTCGACTCTGTTACAAAAGCCATGGCCATCATTGCAACATCACCTTTAAGCAGGATGGTGGCTAATCTTTTTTTCGGCTTAAAGCCTCCCGGTTACCCGGCGAAATTCTTCTCTAATGAAAAGGATGCCAAAGACTGGATAAAAAAATATGTATGATGGACGCAAAAAACGGAATCCAGCCGGATAATCGCCTTTTGATGATACAGGAACAGCTGTTGAGGTTTACACAAATGGATTTCAGCACTACACTGATCATTTCTGAAAAGGGGGATGATATCGATGCTATAATTGTAGGAATGAAGACGCTTGCGGAGGAGCTTCGTTCTAAAAATATACAGAATTCTTAAGAGACTTCTATGAAGAACGCAGGCGTAAATACTTCACTGGATTTCAGAGTGCTTTTTGAATCTGCACCGGGCCTCTATCTTATTTTAAGACCGGACGCACCATCTTTTACGATCCTCGGCGCAAGTGATGCCTATTTGCGCGCCACAAAGACCGAAAGGAATGTTATTTCGGGTCGCCCGCTTTTTGAGGTTTTTCCCGATAACCCGGACGAAAAAGATGCTACGGGTACAAGTAACTTAAGAAAGTCGCTCGAATCAGTGCTGAAGAACAAGGCCCGTCATACTATGGCCATTCAAAAATACGATATTCCCCGTCCGGCTGCCGAAGGAGGAGGATTTGAAGAACGGCATTGGAGTCCATTCAACTCTCCCGTTCTCAATGCAGCAGGAGAAGTTGAATTCATTATTCATGCGGTGGAAGATGTAACCGAAGTAGCCCTCTTCAAAAAACACAGTATAGAAGAGATACAGGCCGCCCGCGCCGAGCTTCGTGAGAAGTCAGAATTTATACAGGATAACCAGGAGAGAATAAATTCCATTCTGTCGATCTTGCTTAGGTATACGGTCATGGATTTCTCGGAACAGGTGCCCATGAGCGGAATGGCGGATGAACTGGATGCTATCGCGGTTGGACTTAACACGGTAGGTGAAGAACTTGAGACCCACATGAAGCAATTGAAGGAAAGTGAAGAAAGATTAAGCTTTTCAAACGCGGGCCTCGAATCTGTAAATAAAGAACTGGAAGCATTTACTTATTCCGTATCACATGATCTACGAGCCCCCTTACGTGCAATTAACGGATACGCGGGCATCATAGAGGAAGAATATGTGAAACTGTTTGATGAAGAAGGCCGCCGTTTATTCTCCGTGATACAGTATAACGCAAAAAAAATGGGCAACCTGATAGATAACCTCCTTGATTTTTCGAGGCTCGGAAGAAAAGAGCTGCAAAAAATGAATGTGGATATGCGGGAACTCGTGGAAGGAGCGTTACTTGAAATAAGAAAAAGCACAAGTCATCACGCCCGCATTGTTATTGGCGAGCTGGGTAAGGCACAAACGGATTACGGACTCATGAATCACGTGATGGTGAACCTGATCTCAAACGCTATAAAATATTCCTCAAAGGCCCCCGAGCCCTGCGTGGAGATAAATTGCACAAAAAAAGAAAATGAACTGATCTATAGTGTAAAAGACAATGGAGTGGGTTTCGATATGCAATATTCAAATAAATTGTTCGGCGTGTTCCAGCGCCTGCATAGCGAGCAGGATTTTGAAGGTACGGGAGTAGGCCTAGCCATTGTTCACCGGGTGATCAGCAAACATGGCGGACGTGTATGGGCGGAAAGTGAACCGGGCAAGGGAGCCACCTTCTATTTTTCGTTGCCGTTATCAATAACTAATAATTAAAAAAATAAATATGAACAAATCAGAGATCGAGATCCTTTTGGTGGAAGATAACATGAGCGACGCCGAAATGACCGTACGCGCGTTGAAAAGGAATAATATCATCAATAACCTGGTACATCTGAAGGATGGGGCCGAAGCACTTGATTTTATTTTTGGAACCGGCCAGTTCGAGGGAAGGGATACCCGCAACAAACCCAAAGTTATTCTCCTCGACCTGAAGATGCCGAAAGTAAATGGTATTGAGGTTTTACGTAAAGTAAAGGCTAACGAAGATACAAGGGCTATCCCCGTGGTTGTACTCACATCCTCAAAAGAAGACCCGGATGTACGCACCTGTTATGAACTGGGTGTTAACAGTTATATCGTAAAGCCGGTTGGTTTTGAGAATTTCTCTAAAGCCATAGCCGAGATGGGATTATACTGGATGCTTTTGAACCAGTCGCCTATGTAAAGCGATACTGAATTTTAGGTTACTATTGATAGAAGGATTTGTGGTTTGGAAATGAATGCGAAATTAAAAATACTTCACCTTGAAGATTCGTCAAATGACGCTGAGCTCATTGCCCGTTACCTGAAGAAAGCCAACGTATCCTGCGATATAAAAGCTGTAGCAGACAGGCAAAGTTATGAGAATGCCCTGCACGAATTTAAGCCTGACCTGATCTTGTCAGATCACACCTTACCCCAATTCAATTCTATAAATGCCCTTAAGATCGCTAAATCCGTAAAACCAGACCTGCCCTTTATCCTGATAACAGGTACCGTTTCGGAAGAGTTTGCTGTAGACTGCATCCGCGGTGGGGCCAACGATTATATACTAAAAAGTAATCTCACCCGTCTTCCTAATGCCATTCGCACTGCCCTGAAGGAAAGGGAGGCCAATAATAAATTACGCAGCAGCGAGGAGCGTTACAAGCAAATCGTTGAAAAGGCCCATGAGGGTATCTGGATATTGAACCTTAATTTCGAAACACTCTTCGTAAATAAGAAAATGTCTGAGATACTCGGATATTCTTTCGAAGAGATGATGGGAAAAAAACTCGTCTCCTTTCTCGACGAAGAATCAAAGACCATCGTGGTTTCAGCCATGCCCGGGTATACTACCGAATACCTGGAACTTAAATGCCGTACAAAAGCGGGCCGGCAGATATGGATAGAATTATCCACTTCTGCCTTGTCGGGCGGTCATGACGAGTTTATCGGGGTCCTGGGAATGGTCACAGATATTACCGATAGAAAGATAGCGCATGAAAAACTTGTGCAATCTGAAAAACAGATACGGAACTTTGCGAAGCATCTGAACCAGACCATGGAAGAGGAAAGTGCCCGCATTGCCCGTGAAATTCATGACGAATTAGGACAGCAGTTGGCCGGTATAAAAATGGCCCTTACCGCGCTGAAACGAAACGATAAGGAAGATTTTGAAAAAACCATTGTGGGGATCATGGAAGATGTCGATGTAACAATTCAGTCGGTACGTAAAATAGCTACAGAGTTAAGGCCCGGTATACTTGATACCCTTGGCTTAATTCCTTCTCTCGAATGGATGGTGGGCGAGTTCCAGCGAAAAAAAGGGGTTAGGTGTGTTGTAAAAACGCCGGCTACCCAGCCTAAGATCGATAAGAATGTTTCAGTTTGTTATTTCAGGATATGCCAGGAATCACTTACTAATATTACGAAACACGCAAATGCGGATAAAGTAGAAGTACAATTAGAGATCGAAGGAGACGAAATGACGCTTACGGTCTCCGACAATGGTAAGGGGATAGCGAGTGAAAAACTGGAAAACCCCTTCTCTATGGGCCTGCTTGGTATGCGCGAAAGAGCGCGCATCATTGGGGCCGATCTGCAGATCACAAGCGAAAAAGGTAAGGGCACTAAAGTACAGCTGAAAAGCAGGTTGTCCTGACCGGGGAAGCGCCTGTAATATCCGCAACGACATTATAACTACGCTTACTTCTATTTTAACGGCCCCTCGTTTACCGTTCCTTTGTGATATAAATCAATACATATGTCACATAGAAAAAACATACTACTAATCGACGATTCACTGCGCATCCTAACCTATCTCGAAATGATGATCCGGGAAATAGGTAATATCGGTGATATTGAAACGGCCTGCGACCTCGACGAGGCCAGGGAGATCATCAAAAAAGACCAAACAGACGTTGTGGTACTCGACATTCAATTGCCGGATGGCAACGGGCTCGATTTTCTAAAATGGATAAAGCGCATTTCTCCGGTTACCCGGGTGATCATGTTCTCAAATTTCGCGGATGAGTCCCACAGGGAAGCCGCAAGAAATGACGGGGCGGACTACTTTTTTGATAAATCGCACGAGTTTGAAGAGGTTCCCAGGGCCTTATCTCTTATAACCGTGAGGCGATAACCGCTTAGCGTAAATTCTCCAAAAATCCATTGTTGGCCGCGCCCCTAGCGCGGCCTTTCCTTTTGTAGTAGTTTCTACTACAAACCACCCCTTTTTGTAGTGCAAACCATGATTCTCTGTCGTAGATATCTATGATGCCGGGAAATGAATTGCTCTACATTTTTACTAGAGGTAGTACTATTTAATACCGGCCATGGCTGCCGTTACTTTGTATCAATAAATAACACATAAAACAAATTAAAATGAAAACACAAACTACCACACAAAAAACCCGGATAATAGTTACCCTTATAGGGATGTTCTTTATCCTCTGCCTTCTTTCTGTAACTGCTAATGCACAATTGATCGAACAAAACAAAAAAACCGCTTTCGGCCTGTCGCTCGAAAGCCAGGTAACCGCTAACGGGTATGGCGCAACTACCCTTCCGGGCCTTTATTTAAAGCAGGGTAGGAGAGCTTATACTTTAAGCGCAACAGTTCAGAACAGGAAGCTCAATATGTCGGGCTTTCAGTTCAGCTATGCTTATTCTGTTACCGGTTTAGAGGCCACAGGTAATTGCAATGAACTCGAATTATATTTCTTTACGAGCGCGGCCTATCATTATAATGCTATTATGGGTAGACATACTTTGAAAGAAGAGGTGCTCACTAACCGCACAGCTAACGAAAACAGTGTAGGAGACCTGCGCTTCAAATCAGCCGAGTTGTATGCAGGTGTAGGCATAAAAGTAAACCTTGCAAAAAACCTGAAATGGATCAGCAGCATAGGTGTGGGCGGGTACACTTCATTTGATTTCCCTGACCACCAAAAGCTCTTCTATGATGCAAAAAACGCGGGTTTATTGCTGCGCACAGGTATCAAATACGAAATAAAATAATCTAACCTTTTAAGACAGTTGACTATGAAAAACTTTTTAAAATACAGGATCACAGAAGTAAACCAGCTGCAGATGATCTTTTTCTGGGCCACTCTTTGTCTCTCCGTTCTGTTCACAGCTTATTACCTGATCTCTCAATATAACACTCTCTAAAAAAATAACAAATGAAAAAGTTCAACAACCACAACCAACAACTTCCAATGACCCGTACTTACGGCTTCCTTTTCATCCTTCTTTTAGCCGTTTTCCCGTCTATTATCGGTGCAAATTCATCTTCCATGCTCTTGCGCCTGCAGGCCAACGGTAACTCCATGCAGAACGAAACAGTAGTTTATTTTGAAGCAGGAGCCACTTATAATTATAATACCTTATATGACGCGCCTTCTCTTGGTGTAAACCCGGGCTTCCTCAATATTGTTACCCAGGTAAATGGTGTGGATTTCCAGGTAAAGGGCTTTCCTTCCTTAACGCAAAGCATCTCCGTTCCGGTGAAAGTTGTTACCGGCACAAGCGGCATGTACGAGATCTACACAGATGGTATGCAAAACCTGCCTGAAGGCGCCTGCGTTTTTCTTTACGACAGTTATGCCCAGGTGAATTGGGACCTGCGCACGGGTTCTTACGAATGCACCATCTCGGATACCGAGCAGGTAGCCAGGTTTACACTTAACATAATTACTTCGGTATTGAACACGAACGGACAATCCGTAGATCCTACCTGCCTCTCTTCAGCGGATGGAATGATCATTGCAACCGGAACAGGTAGCGGCCCCTGGAATTATTACTGGAAGGATTCGTTGAATAATATCATTAAAACAACCTACAATTCAACTACTGCGGATACTTTGAATTTTGCGAATGGCGGATTTTATCGTGTGGATGTAAATACAAGTGGTACTTGCGATAACGGCGCGCTCTATTTTACTTTGCAGGGCAACTTAAGCCCCAAGGCTTATTTTACTTCTGATACAGTAACAGGTACTTTCCAGAATACAGCTTTCACAAATACAAGTCAGCTTGCGGATACCTACTGGTGGGATTTTGGAGATGGAATGGGAGGCGATGACACGAATGCCACACATAAATATTCTACAGCGGGTACCTATACAGTTTTTTTAACCGCATACAGTTCTCTTTGCAACGAAACATCTGTTTTTACAAAAGAGATCCTGGTAAGCGGTTCTTTAGATATTACTTCAACTGTAAAAGCAACGGATAATACGGAGATCACCCGCGATATGCAGGGTTATTTCGTGAAATTTAACTTCAACGCACCTACCCCAGCGACCTTGTACATTACTGATCTGTCGGGACGAATCGTACATTTCATGCCTGAACAAAAATGGCAGGATGAAAAACAATACCTCGACCTTTCGGGTTTCGAGAATAAGGTTTTGATCATTTCTGTGCTAAGCGGAAAACAAAATGTGTCACGAAAAGTGCTCGTACAATACTAGGGATCTCTTTATTTGTTCAGCTCTTTCTTTCTTTCAAGCGTAACGATCACGCTGTCGTAGATCACTCTTAATACCTGTGGGTTTTCGGAGTAATAGCGGAAGCTGCTTAAAAAACGTTCGTGAGTGACATGGTGTTCTTTCAAAACATTGATCTTTCTCAGGGTATCATTGAAGCCCGCCAAAGGTTCGCCGGCAAGCGCCGCCTCAGAAAGCGTAAGATCCGTAATTAGGGTGGTCATCTCTCCTCGCTCAATAAGATCGGCGGGAGGCGGATTGTCATTCTTCGGAGCGCATGACTGAAAAAAAACAAGAATAAAAAAAGTCAGAGGCAAGATCACCTCTGACTTATAACGAATAACGTTTGATCTTTTTCTAATTGCCATTAAAGCTTGGTTTGCGTTTCTCTAAGAAAGCTTTTACACCTTCTTTGAAATCTTTGGTGCCGAACATTTTTCCGAACTCTTCGATCTCCACATCAAAACCATTCACATGCGCGTTGTAACCCGCGTTTATCACTTTGATAGCGGTCTTAACGGCAACGGGTGAACGAAGCGCGACTTTAGAGGCCACTTCTTTGCATTTTGCCAAAAGTTCTTCCTGTGTAACCACGTAATTCACCAGGACCCATTTGTAAGCGTCCTGCGCGTTCAGCATATCGGCTGTAACGATCATTTCAAAGGCTTTTCCTTTTCCAACCAATTGGGCCAAACGCTGAGTTCCTCCATATCCGGGAATTACGCCTAAAGAAGTTTCGGGCAATCCCATTTTGGCATTCTCGCTGGCAATGCGGATGTGGCAAGCCATCGCTAATTCCAAACCGCCGCCCAAAGCAAAACCGTTTACGGCTGCGATCACGGGCTTGGAATAGTTCTCGATGAAATTGAAAATTTTAAAATGACCGGTAGCGGCCAGTTGTTTTCCCTGCTCAATGCTAAAGTTTGCAAACTCGGCGATATCCGCGCCGGCTACAAATGATTTATTGCCTGAACCGGTAATGATGATCGTACGGATCTCATTGTGGTTCTCGGCCTCGAGTAAAGTTTCGTGAAGTTCTTCGATGGTTTTCGCATTAAGCGCGTTGAGTTTCTCAGGGCGGTTAATGGTAATGATCAAAACCTTGTCTTCAACTTCGGTCAATATGTTCTGCAATGTCATAGTTAGCATTTTGGGTAAAATTTAGATGCACGAATATAACGGTATTAGCAGCAGTCTAGTGTGAAGTTATGCAATGTTTTTTAACAGGATTCGATCTTTTTCACTCTGTCAGAATGTCTTCCTCCCTCGAATTTTGCCGATAAGAACGCGTCTACACAGGCTGAAGCTGTATTATAGTCGATGAAACGTGCCGGTATAGCCAAAACGTTCGCATCGTTATGCTGGCGTGCCAAAGAGGCAATTTCAGCTGTCCAGCACAAAGCCGAACGAATTCCCTTGTGTTTATTGGCTGTAATGTTAATTCCGTTGCCGCTTCCGCACATGATAATTCCCAAAGAATTCGTGTCGGCCAATACGGCCACCGCTACTTTATGCGCATGATCCGGATAATCCGCGCGCTCTTCGGTATAACATCCGTGATCTACCACATGATGCCCTTTTTCGGCGAGGTAGTTCTTTAGTTTTTGCTTCATATCAAAACCTGCGTGATCGCTTCCTAAATGTATATCCATTTGTTGAATTTTTGATTTGTTGAATTTTAGAAGGAACCAAATTATGTTCTTAGATCAAATGTATCAGTGTCAAGTCCAACCGGAAATTTTTTTCGTAATCCTTCCAGGAATTCCCTGTCTAAAGTAACCGTCTCCATATTTTCCTGGTGTGCTTTGGTGACGCTGATTATTTCTCCCAGTGGGTTTATTACCACACTATCTCCCGAATGCATGATGATGCTTCCATCCGCGCCAATACGATTCACGCCTACTACGTAACACTGGTTCTCTATAGCGCGCGCTATAAGCAATTGTTTCCACGCATAACTTCGCGCTTCGGGCCAATTGGCAACATAGATCAACACGTCATACTCCGCAACCGGAACATCGTTCTTAACCGTCCATTTATTGCGACTCCAAACCGGAAAGCGCAGATCGTAACAAACCAAGGGCAAAATCTTCCATCCCTTAACATCTACAATGATCCGTTCTTTTCCTTGCTGGTAGTGGTTCTGTTCGTTACCCATCCGGAAAAGATGACGCTTGTTATAGCTCTTGTAATTTCCATCTGTTCCTACAAAATACAGGCGGTTGAAGTAATTTCCGCCTTCTTCAACACATATACTTCCGGTAATAGAGGTCTTAAGTTCTTTGGCTTTCTGCCTCATCCACAAAAGGCCCTTTCCTTCCTGTTTTTCGGCGTTCTTCTCGGGTTTCATGGTAAAACCGGTGGTAAACATCTCCGGCAGCACTACCAGGTCGGTATCCTGCTTTTTACCCAGCATATGATCGAAATAATGGAGGTTGGCGTCGGGGTTTTCCCAGGCCAGGGGGCTCTGTACCAGTGATATTCTGAGGTTTTCCATCAAATATGGGCCAAATATACTTTTTTAGGGCATACTATTTGCATGTAGATTTTTAATACTTTTACCCTATGCTTAAACGCTTACTGCCTGTACTTTTTGTCCTC
>JANWKZ010000083.1 GCA_025451115.1 Bacteroidia bacterium
GCTTTCCTTCGTACCAGTGTGCACGGTGCCACAGATGGGCCTCGCCTGTAGTTTGGTCAACTCCCACAGTAGGTACGCTTGCTTTATAGGTAGCTCTGCGGCTATTAGTGCGCGCTCCGGACATTTTTCGTTTGGGATTTGGCATGACTCTTTGTTTTTAGTTATTATTAAAATCTACATTTTTAAGTTTGTCCCATATCGTATCGCCCGGGTTTTGTTCGGGCTCGTCGGTAGAGACATCGTTTAATTTCTTCAGTGTTTCGTAATCGCATTTAAAGCCGGGATCTTCTTCGCAGGGCACCCTGCGTGCCGGTAAGGCCAGGCTTATAAATTCGTATACAGGCTGCGAGATATCAAGCTCATTCTCCCCGAAAGGTATAACAAGCACATTTTCAGGGTGTTCCTCTTCTGGATTTCCATGTTTCAGGAGCATTTCCTCGTAAGCGCTAACCTCCACGGGGTAACTTTTTGTACAGCGATCGCACGCTGCCCTAAGGGTTCCGGAAAGGGTAAAGTTCAATTGTATCAGGCTGTTTTGCTTCAGCAATTCCAGCTCAACTTTCACTTCAGCGCCCTCTATCTCACTATACTCGCGGCCTTCAAAGAACGTATCGTTTACCTCAAATTCATACAGGTGACTTCCTACTGCTAACCCGTTCAACCGGATTATAAACTGCTTCTTGTCCATCTGCAAAAAAGGGACGCAAAGATACGATATTATTAAGAATTTCAAAATTAAAGAAGGCCGATTTTAGGCCATTTAAGGTCTAATTTCTTACGGGTGCGGCCTAAATGTATATCTTTGCGGCTTCAAAATTCTAAGGTAAATGGATAGGAACTCCCTTATTGGACTGGTGCTGATCGGTGGTATTTTAATAGGCTGGCTTCTTTTGAATGGGCCCAGCAACGAAGAATTACGTAAACAAAAAATAAAACAGGATTCTTTGGCCCGCGTTGAACTGGCCGAAAAAGCGAAAGCCGAAGCGGCCGTTGTTGCCGCGAAAATCGCCGCCGATACCGTTGTTGTTAAAGGCGATACCTCCAAACAGGTCATCATCAACATAGATTCCATCAAAAAAGTAAACCTCCAGAATAAATACCGCGATTTTACAGCAGCGGCAGCAGGAGAGAATAAGAACATTGTACTTGAGAATGAAAAGATCAAGATCACCCTACAAACCAAAGGCGGTAGCATTGCCGCGGCTGAACTAAAAGAATACACCCGCCCCGATAAAAAAACAAAAGTTGAACTGTTCAATGCCGACTCTTCAAGGCAAGCGCTGATATTTCTTGCCTACAACAATACATTGCAGGTGCACACGGATAGTTTGTACTTCACTGCCGGCGACATTAAAAAAACAGCAGAGGGCCAGGCGCTGAGCATGCGTCTTCAAACATCTAACCCGGGCAGTTACCTCGAATACGTGTATGTGCTGAAGAATAACGATTACATGGTTGATTGTAAGATCAACGTGGTGAATATGCAGGCCATCATTTCTCCGAATACCGATCAGTTGGCTTTTGCATGGAAGATGCTAACGCCAAGCCAGGAGGCGCATATTGAAAAAGAAAGACAGGGAAGCACTGTATACTGGAAATTCAAAGAAGAAGATTCAGATTATATCAATCCCGGTAAGGACGAAGAGAAAAGTATTAACGAGGCCCCTGTAGAGTGGGTGGCTTTTAAACAGCAGTTCTTTACCGCGGCTGTGATCAGCGAAAAAGGTTTCATGAAAGACGGAAGCATCGTTCGTACGCAGG
The DNA here is from genome assembly GCA_025451115.1 of Bacteroidia bacterium. Taxonomy (GTDB): domain Bacteria; phylum Bacteroidota; class Bacteroidia; order B-17B0; family Aurantibacillaceae; genus PALSA-968. Next base: position 1,762 of record JANWKZ010000083.1, read on the forward strand.
CTAAAAATAACTCACTTACTTATGTAAAAAGTTTCGGCACCGAATTAGGAATTCCATACAATCACAACGCAACCGAGAATTTCAATATGAAATTCTATTTTGGCCCAAACCAGTATAACGTCCTGAAAACTTATGGAGTAGAACTTGAGACCATGATCAATATCGGTTGGCCCGTGTTTAACCTGATCAATAAATGGCTCGTTATCCCTGTCTTCAACGCTTTCAATAATTCAACGGTCAATTTTGGGATCATCATCATCATTCTTACTATCATCATTAAGACCTTATTATTCCCCATTGCCTGGAAAACATACATGTCGTCGAGCAAGATGCGTGTGTTGAAGCCGGAGCTGGATGTGATAAACAAAAAATTCTCCGACCCGGGCGATGCCATGAAAAAGAACCAGGAGTCGATGGCTTTATATAAAAAGGCAGGCGCTTCTCCTTTCTCCGGGTGTATTCCCGCACTTATTCAATTCCCGATCCTTATCGCGCTGCTTAACTTTTTCCCGGCCTCTATCGAGCTGCGTCAGAAAGCATTCTTGTGGGCAGACGATCTTTCTACTTACGACTCGGTTTGGACCTTTGGTCACGTACCCGTGATCAATTCTATCTACGGAGATCACGTGAGTTTGTTCGCGTTATTGATGTTCGTCTCTACCATTATCTATACCTGGATGAACAGTAAGTTCTATACACCGGCAAACCAGCAGCAAATGCCGGGCATGAAGTTCATGATGTATTTCATGCCTTTCATCTTCCTAAGTTTCATGAACTCCTATTCTTCCGGTTTAAGCTGGTATTATTTCCTTGCTAACGTAATTACCTTCATACAAACCTGGGCTATGCGTAAATTCGTAAGCGACGAAAAACTGCGTGCCCAGATCGATGAACACATGAAGAAACCGGTAAAGAAATCGGGCTTCACGGCGCGTCTTGAGGAAATGGCCAGGCAGCGTCAGCAAATGCAAGCCAAACCAAAAGGTAAAAAATGAGGATCTCTAAATTCCTTATCATACTTTTTTGCTCTTTCCTTGTTACTGTAAAAGCACAGGAAACCAAAACACAGGCCGAAGACCTGAACAAGGAAGCGGCTAAACTGAAAACCGTTAACGATACTTCAAAGGTCCGCTGGAAAAAAGGAGGAACTGTAAATCTTAGTGGTCAACAAGTGTCTCTTACCAATTGGGCAGCCGGCGGGCAAAGCGCGATGTCGGCGAACGGACTGCTTAGTCTTTTTGCAAACTATACGAATAACAAGAATATCTGGAGCAACAACCTAGATCTTGCTTATGGCGTTATCAAGCAGGCCTCAAACCGCAAATGGTGGAAAAATGACGACCGGATACAGGTCAACTCTAAATACGGGTACAAAGCATTCACCAATACCTATTATACAGTCCTAACCGATTTCAAATCACAGTTCGCGGCGGGGTATAATTATCCGAACGACTCTGTGCGCATTTCCAATTTTATGGCTCCCGCTTACCTGGTTGTAGCCATCGGGTTTGATTTTAGTCCTGATAAATCGCTTTCTATCTTCCTGGCCCCCATAACGGCTCGTTTTACTTTTGTGAATGATGATACACTGGCCAAATACGGCGCTTTTGGCGTCCAGAAGGAAGAGCGCGACCCTTCCACCGGAGATATCACCACCAAATACCGTAAGATGCGCGAGCAATCGGGTGGATACTTTAAACTTTCTTTCAAGAAACCCGTTATGGAGAACGTAGAGTTTGGTACGGTACTCGAGTTGTTCAGTGACTACCTGAACCACCCGGAAAATTTATATGTCAACTGGACTACGCTCACTACCATGAAGGTGAACAAATACATCAGCGCCACTTTAAGCACGCAGCTTATTTACGATGAGGCCGTAATGATAAAAGATAAGGACGGAAAGATAGGCCCGCGCGTACAGTTCAAACAGGTATTAGGGCTTGGACTTGCCTACAAGTTCTAGGAGATCTCTTTTAATTTACTCTCTATTTCTACCAGTGCAAGGCGTGTAACCTGCACCAGTTCATCAACCAGTTTTTGCGTTTCAGAAATTTCGTAGCCGGCGATGTGTTCAAGTTTTTCGGCAAGCGCTCTATGACCTAACATACCAATCAATGCCAGCGAGGATTTTAATTTATGTGAAACTTTTTTGAGATCACTCCAATTCTGCATCTTAAAATAAATTTCAATGTCATTCACATAGATTGTATTCTGTCTTATAAAAAGCTCCAGGAGGCCTCTCATGACCTCTTTATTTCCCGCGGTGATCTTTTCTATTTCTTTAAAGGATACCAGTGTCATACGTCTACAATTGAGAGAAAAGTTGCTGTAATTGTTCGAAATGCACAGGTTTTACGCAAAAGGCGAGCATGTTTGTTTCCTGCGCGCGGCCTTTATTTTCTTCGTCCGAATTACCTGTAAGATAAATAGCTTTGGCTTCCGAGAATTTGGCGATCTCGATCATTGCTTGTATTCCGTCCATATCGCCATCCAATCGCAGGTCCATTAATATCACGTCTGGCGAATGCTTTTTAGCGGCATCAATAGCATCCGCCCCATTCGTTACAGAATCAACCACCACATGCCCCATCAACTCAACATACTTGCGGTTTATCATGCTAAGCATAAAATCATCTTCCACTATTAATACCTTCTTGGTCATATCAGCTTAACGTAAAGTACAATTTAAAATCCACTCCTTTTCCTTTTTCCGAATTATAAGACATTTTCCCTTTCAACTGCCTGGAAAAAGCTTCTATCAGGTTCATGCCTAAAGTAGTATCTTTTGAGAAACAGGCATAATCAAACCCGCAACCGTCATCCTTAAAATGAAAGATCACATCTTTGTCTTTTTTTGCCAGGGAAAGATAAATATTTCCGGTTTCGAGGTCTTTGAAAGCGTGTTTGTATGAATTGGTTATCATTTCGTTCAGTAAAAGTGAGAAGGGGAGTGCCTCCGTCAGGGATAGTTCAATATGATCTATCTGTGTATGTATGCTGATCTCCTGGTTGTGGTTGGAAAAGGAAAGTTTTATGAAGTAGATAAGCTCATCGACATAAGATCGGATCTCGATCCTTTCGAGGCTTTTGTTCTCATAAAATTTTTCGTGAAGTACGGCTATCGATTTAATGCGGTTGCGCGATTCCTTCAGGATCGCGGCTGCTTTTTCGTCTTTAATATAGAAGTTCTGTAGTTCAACCAGCCCGGAGATCACGGCCAGATTGTTCTTTACCCGGTGATGTATCTCCTTAAGCAGGATCTCTTTCTCGCGCAGCGTGCGTAAAAGCTCTTCCTGTGCCTTTGTTCTGTCATGTATTTCATGTTGTAGCTGCACTTGTTGTTCTTCCAGTTGCTGATTCGATCCCAGGAGTTTTTTATTATACGCGGTGCTGTTAAAGGCAAAATAGAAGATGAGCGTAAAGCACAGGATAAGGCTGAAGGCAAAATTAAGAATATAGAATAGCGTGACCGTATCCTCCGTAAGATATAAGTGCCCCAAAAGGTTGTATTTATGAACGTAAAAAATGATCAGGAAGGTCACCAGGTAAACACTGAACACAAGAAAGATCTTCTTTCGTTGTTCGTAGTCGTACAAAAGATAAGCGATCAGAGGTGAAATATAGAGATACAGGTGCACACCCGATTTAAAGCCTAACAATACCGAAAAATAAAAGATCGCAAAATTTGTGCTGGTAATGATGGCAATGCGCGATAAGGCATAGTGGTGGTACTTATTTAATAGAGTACAGCTGTAAAAGGTAGCAGCCGTGACCATCATTACAAAAGCATGCACCCAAAAACCCAGCGAGAACAGGAGGACCACGTAAAGAGAGGCCATTAAAGAGGTTATGATGCAAAACCTGTTAATGGCCTTTATGCGGCCGACATCGGTTTGAATGTAAGAGCTGTTTTTCATCTCACCCATGAAACCCCTTGGTCTGTAGATTTCTTGTAGCAAGATATAAATAATAAAGGTTAATCAGCATATAGATGGCCCTGATAAATCTTCCGGGTTAAGTGAAGATCAGGATGAAAAGTACGATCAAGCCACGATCTTAAAGTTTAAGAAGTGAAACTCAAGAGTATAGAGCAAACACAAAGAAGGAGGCCTATAGCTATCAGAAAGGCGTAAAAAACATTTTTATTCGTTATAGCATCCGATCTATTGTACACTGCAACGCTTAACGTAGTTAAAGGTGATCTCCTTACCTAAGTGTTCCTTAATGCGCGCAAGAAACAGATCTCTTTCTACAGGATGAACGCTGTTGTGGCAGAAATGATCAAAGGTCTTTTCTACTTCTTCCCGCCCGATAAAAGGAAATGTGCTTAGGATCACTTCCACAAGGAAAGAACGTTCTTCTTTTTCCCTGCATAAAACAAAATCACGCTTGTATTTCTCGTAATGACTCCTCTCTATTTGTGTCCAGCTCATCCTGATTTTTTTAGTGGTGCTACAAAGGTCGGGAGCCCGAAACACAAAAAAAAGAGTAGAAATACGGCTTTTTTTATACCGTATTTATACGGTATTTTACCGTATAAATACGGTATTTTTGAGGGGTTTTTACGGGACTGTTTTTGTTAATTTATTGAAAGTAAATTGTTTGACTTTTTTGACATCCTTAAAACAACAAAAGCGATAATTACGATTTAGTATTTTTGAAAAACAGATGTTTAACTTTTAAAAACAAAATCTTATGGCATTCAATGGAAATGAAGGTACTTACATTACCTTAACCCAGGGCAGCACCTGGACCGGATCTTATCGCAGCGCAAACCCTGACGGAGTAAAGGGGCATTTTTTCGGTAAAACGAAATTAGCAGAAATGCTTAACCAAACCGGTTGCGTTGGACTTCGTTTTTACCGCGCTATTGACGATGTAGGCGCGGAACAATTAGTGGTTGTGGGTGTAGTCTCTAACCAAACGGACATGACAAGCGGGTTGATATTGGATAAATCTGTTTTATGCCCCCCATATTGTGATTCGGGTAGCGGCTTAAATGGCGGAGGAGGACAATGATTTATTTAATAAAAGGCGGGAATTCCCGCCTTTTATTGTTAAATTAATCCCATCTTTTTATGCCATCTACATACCGGTATTTTTTATATCTAAGTTATTTATCTTGTTTTTTGACAGGCATTCCAATTGCATTAGGCTTGATTAGGATAAAACACTTTTCAGTAAGCACAAAGCTTATTTTGCTATTAATGATCATATCAATAGTAACGGAAATATCAATATTCGCCTTGCATAAACTGCATATTAGCAACTTATTTGTGGCCAGATTATTTGACGCGGTGGAATTTATTCTTTTGAGTTTCTTTTTCGAAAGAATTTTTTCTGAAACCAAAAAGAAATTTTCACACGCACTTTCTTCTGTAGTTAAGGTGTTTATGATAATCTTTATAGGGGTGGCATTTTTTGATTTGTATACGAACGGGTTCAATTCAATGGACAATATATCATTGACCACAGCCTGTATTCTTTTAATGATATATTCGATTATAGCTTTCTTCCATCTCATTCAAAACCCGGTATTCGATAACATACTTCGGGCACCATTATTCTGGTTCAATACCGGGATCCTGGCTTATTTTTCGGGCAATCTCTTCCTTTTTATCTTCAGTAATTATATAGAAGATCATTTTCCGCGTTTGTCGCCGGCCTTATGGGGCATTCATTCATTACTTAATATCACGTTCTATATTTTGATAAGCATAGGATTTTGGAAAACAGCGGCCAGGCAGATATAGTATTGCTCATTATAGCGGGCTGCCTGGGTATGCTTATCCTGGTGGTTTCCATTATTCTCTTTGTAGTATATTACCAAAAAAGGGTCCTTTCCCAAAAGAACGACTTTCAAAAGCAATTGCTCAGCGCTACTGTGCAGGTGGAAGAAAAGGAACGCGAACGTATCGCCAAAAATATCCACGATGATGTAGGAACCTTACTCAGCGTACTCAAATTGAACATGAGCCGCGCCTCACGAAATACAGATAACAGGGAATTAATTGAACAGATCAATAAAGAGAATTACAAATTATTGGATGAATCTATCCAGGCCGTTCGGGGAGCCATTAAAGACCTTGCTCCACCAACCCTAAGCAAACTGGGTTACCTGAAAACGCTGGGTGAATTATGCCGGCAGATCAACGGAACGGATAATATCAATATAGTATTGGTTTGTGAAGACATGCTATTGCAGCTCTCGCAAAAGAATGAACTTCAATTGTACAGGCTCACCAAAGAACTTCTTAACAATATCATAAAACACAGTAACGCATCGCATATACTTGCTGAGTTTGAAGAGAAGGACAAAATGTATAAATTGCGCCTTAGTCATAACGGCAGAGGTATTACCGATGAGCAGGTACGTGAATTAAGTGCCGAACAGAAAGGGCTCGGTCTTAAAAGTATAGAAAGCCGCGCTCAATTGATCGGGGCTTCGGTACATTACAGTGCCGGAAGCATTGATATGAGACCTTATGTGGAAGTTAAAATAGTTTATGAAAAAACCCATTAAGCTTGCCGTTGTAGACGATCAGCAGTTATTCCGCCAGGGATTATTATCATTGATCCGTGAGTATGGAGAATTTGAAGTCATCATAGAGGCTTCTAACGGAAAGGAATTCATTGAAGAAATGAAGAAAGAGAAGCCGGATGTGGTCTTGCTGGATGTTGAAATGCCGGTAATGGATGGATCTGCGGTGACCGAATACCTGAACAAAAAGCACCCCAATATAAAGATCATCATTCTTACTATGCATGACGACGAGGAGCTTGTGCTTTACCTCGCAAAACAAGGGGCCCACGGTTTTTTATTAAAGGATAGTGACATTGATACGGTAGCTGATGCTATTTTCCAGGTGATGGAAGGAAAAAGACATTTTGAAAAGAAAATAGCCGGCTTGTTGCTGCAAGGCGTTGTTAAAAGCAAGAAAAAGGCCGACGTCATCGATGTGCATTTTTCCGATAAGGAGATCATGGTGCTGAAGCTTATCTGTAAAGAATATACCAACAAGGAGATATCAGAGAAACTCGCCCTGAGTCAGCGCACCATTGAAGGTTATCGTGAAAGTCTTTTGCAAAAAACGGCTTCCAGGAACACGGCGGGAATCGTGATGTACGCAATGAAACATAACTTGTTGGATTAGCCCCCTCTGTTATTTATGTAACAGGCTTTGAAAAAAGCTGTAACGGTTTACGGTGTTTTTAAACCCATCTTTGTACAACAGGATCAATAAATAACCCGATCTCAACAGATGGTGGCAGGCTAATAAGAACAGAACCTATTTGCCCGACAAACTAATAAGCAAAGACAAAAAAGAAAGTCTTGCCGTCTTTTAAGGACACCACGATACTGTGGTGTTTTTTTTCGGGAGGAAAGGAAGGATATTGTTTAATACAAAAAACGATCAGTATGGAAACTCTTGTAAGAATAGTTCAGCGTTATAACATCTACATTATCGATAATGATTATTATAATGGATTATCGGTCCAGCATTCACTGGAAAAAAGCCTGGGGGCTGAAGTAGGCGTGAAGGTGTTTCCGGATGCGGAATCTTTCGTACAGGCGATGCAGGATGGAGAGGAGGATCCGGCCGTTGTGATCCTGGAGTATACAGAGAACCGAAGATTCAACCTCGAACAGGGAAAGCACATGGTAGACCACATAAAGGAACAGGCTCCCTGCGCTGCCATTATCATATTTTCCGACAAGATGAATTCTGAAAGGGCGGTAAAGGCGCTGGCATACGGGGCGCATGATTTTGTGATGAAAGATCAGTTCCTGCATGAGCACATCCTTAGCTCAGTTAAAAAATGCCTTCACCCGGCAAAAATGTGACGGGATATTCTGCAGATCAACGTTTCTCCCTTTAAGCTATTAAAAACACTGGGTTGCCGATTTTGGGCTCATTTTGAGCTACCCGAAACTATTTTAGTTCTGCTATTGGAAATGAAATGGAATCAGAAAAGGAACTTACCGAAAGGATCCTGGCAGTAACCCTTGAAATTCAGGAGAATTACCCTGAGCTTGTTAAATACCTCCAGGAAATGACCGAAACCATGCCCGATGAAAAAAATCCGGATGTAGGTCGTAGAAAATTAAAGGAGTACTATGATTCATTGATAGAAATGGTAAAGAACTACAAACAGAACCAGTTATCTCAGAACACCGGAATGAGTAAAAAACGGAAAGAATGAAAGCAGCGGCAAAAAAACAAGTTAAGGTACGCGAAAAAAAACCGATCAAATTGCGATTGAATTACAGAACGGTAGTAACCGTAAGAACGGAAGTTTCACTAAGGGCCTGGCTCGAGAAATATCCGGAAGCAGTAGTTATAGATTAATTGTATTTACATGGACGAGATGAAAGAAGGAGACATTACTTCAGGAACACATTTGAGTTATTGGGCCGAATCGTTAACCCCGCCGCGGGCCTTACCTGCATTGAACCAGGATATGGAAACGGAAGTTGTTATCGTGGGAGGAGGACTGGCGGGCTTGAGCGTAGCCTATTGCCTCACCCAGGCGGGAAGAAAGGTTGTGCTTGTTGAGGATGGATTGATAGGTAGCGGAGAGACCGGCCGTACAACAGCCCATCTCGTCACCGTTCTTGACGATCGTTACTACAAACTGGAGAAGAATTTTGGTGTAGAAAAAACAAAGCAGATCGCCCTAAGTCATGCAGCTGCAATTGATTTTGTGGAACGTACCGTTAAAAAGGAGAATATAGACTGCGATTTTGAAAGGGTGGATGGATATCTCTCTATTCATCCTTCGGATGAAGCCGCTTCGCTCAAAAAAGAACACGAAGCCTGCAGCCGGGCCGGGATCAATGTGAGTGAGTGGGATGAGGTGCTTAAAGGATACGGAAGATCCTTGCGTTTCCCGGGCCAGGCCCAGTTTCACCCGGTAAAATATTTAAAGGGCCTTTGTGAAGCGATACTCAAAAAAGGAGGCAAGATATATACGCAAACGCACGCTTCCGAAATAAGTCATGAAGGAATAAAAACCTTAAGTGGCCACAGGATCAAAGCCAAACACGTGGTGGTAGCTACCAATAGCCCTGTGAATAATAAATACGCCCTGCATCTTAAGCAGTACGCTTACCGTACTTACGTGATCGGGGCGCTTATCAAAAAAGATTCTTTGTATAAGGCTTTATGGTGGGATACAGGCGACTATAAAATGAACCCGGAGATCCCTCCTTACCACTACGTAAGGATCAGTAAATACAATGACACACACGATCTGCTGATCAGTGGCGGAGAAGACCATCCTATAGCCGATACAAGCAATAACAATATTCCCGAAGAAGGAAGATATAAAGCACTCGAAGAATGGACGCGGGAGCATTTTCATTTTGAAAATATTGCCTATCGCTGGTCGGGCCAGGTACTTGAACCGATGGACGGACTTGCTTACATTGGAAGAAATCCTTTCGACCAGGACAATGTCTATATCGTTACCGGGGATTCAGGAAATGGAATGACGCATTGTACTATCGCCGGTATGTTGATCACCGACCTGATCATTGGGAAGGAAAACCCATGGGAAGAAATTTACAAGCCTTCACGTTTTACACTGAAAGCAAGCAAACCTTTCTTCAAGGAAGTATTTGGCGCTTTACTGGCATCGATCAAGAAAGATCCGGATCATAAGGATCACATACAGGTTTCTTCAGTTAAAAAAGGCCAGGCAAAGCAATTTGAACTGGAAGGTGAGACTTGTGGGGTGTATCGCGATGAAGAGGGTTTTCTGCATATGGTCTCTTCAACCTGCACACACCTGGGATGCAAATTAAAATGGAACAACGATGAAAAAAGCTGGGACTGTGCCTGCCACGGAAGCCGTTTCTCTTTTGAAGGAAAAGTGATCAATGGCCCCGCAAATAAGGACCTTTCCGCTTGCAGCGAACTGGTAAAAGTGAAAGATCATTAAAATAACCCGGGAAAAACTGCGTGGCAGGCGCCCCTGGTTTGTCAGGTTGGCGTAACGGACATCGGGGACATGGACGAGTTTCCCAACCTTCCTTCCATTACCAACGAAATGGTAGACGAGCCTGTTATCCGTTAACCGGGAGTGCCTGCCCCGCAGATACCCGTAAAAATCTGATCATGAAAAAAGATCTTTCTTCCATGCTTCTGCTCGGTTTTTTATCGATCGGAACTTCTGTTTTTCTTTTCCAGTGTAAAAAAACATCCGATAATTCCAATAGTTCCGGAGCTTCAAGCCAGAAC
>JANWKZ010000084.1 GCA_025451115.1 Bacteroidia bacterium
AGGATTTACGCCTAAAGCGGAGGCTATGCTGCCACGAATTTTATCAGGCGTAAAATGATAGAGCAGAATTTTATGGAAGTACCCGTACAAAGAAGCCGTAGTTAAAACCAGTGGATTGTCCTTCGGATTAGCCGCAAAATACTGCGCGATGCGATTGGCCCGCAACACATCTTTCTTTGCCAGCGCGTCCTGTAGCTCAAATACATTAAAGTCCTTGCTGATACCGATGTTCTGCTGGATATGGTCCGGAATAATTTCTGTTCCTTCGGGTATGCTCACGAACAGTTTCCCTAATTCATTTACAATTTTAGAAAGATCATTTCCCAAATGCTGGGCCAGCAAAGCGGCAGCCTGCGGAGTAATTCTGTATTTGCGGTCCTTTAAATAAGATGTGATCCAGTTCGGCAGTTTGTCATCGTACATCTTCTTCGACTCAAAAAGTACGGCCTGCTTAGCGATCGTTTTGGCAAGGGAAGTACGTGAATCTATTTTTTTATACTTATGACAGAAGACGAGGATAGTGCTGGGTTGCGGATTTTCGAGATAAGCAGCCAGAGGGTTTTTATTTGCACTTTTCTTGTCCTCCTTTTCTTCGCTTCCTCCATCTTCGGCACTCTTCCTTGCAAACTCCTTCAACGTTTGCGCTTCCTTTACAATAATGACCTGCCTCTCTCCCATCATCGGGAAACCCTTGGCTAAACCAATAATGCTGCTTAGATCGGTATCCTTGCCATAAACTATGCTTTGGTTAAAACCTTTATCCGCCTCATCCAAAACATTCTTCTCAATATAATCGCTGATCTCGTCGATGAAATAGGGCTCCTCCCCATGCAAAAAATACACAGGCTTGTACATTTTCCTTTTAAGGTCTAATAATATGTCGTTGTACTCTGCCATTCTTTATTACCAGTTTTCTCCCCTTTAGGGGAGATGTCGCCTTAGCGACAGAGGGGTCTTGCGGGTTACTTCCCCAGCAACCGTTTTATCTCGTTCAGTTTCAGCAAAGCCTCCACGGGTGTCAGCGTATTAATATCCGTATTCAGTATCTCCTCTTTTAGCTGCTGCAAAGCAGGATCATCTAAAGAAAATACCTGCATGTTGAATTCCGCTTTCTCGCCGCTTTTCTTGTGCATCAATCTTCCTTCCGCATCCACAACGGCTTCTGTGGGCTCCAGTTCGTGTTCCTTCTCGAGTTTTTTCAATATCTCTCCTGCTCTTTCCACCACATCCTTGGGCATGCCGGCCATTTTGGCCACATGAATACCAAAACTGTGCTCGCTTCCGCCTTCGGCCAGCTTGCGCATAAAGATCACTTTGTTGCTCAGCTCCTTGATCGTTACGTGGTAATTTTTCACTCTGGGAAAGAACTGTGCCATCTCGTTCAATTCATGATAGTGTGTTGCAAAGAGCGTCTTCGCCTTCAATGGGTTCTGGTGTACATACTCCGCAATAGCCCAGGCAATAGAAATTCCGTCGTAAGTAGCAGTACCTCTTCCTATCTCGTCAAGCAGGATCAAACTTCTATTGCTCAAATTATTCAAAATGCTCGCCGTTTCGTTCATCTCTACCATAAAGGTAGATTCGCCGGCCGATAAATTATCGGATGCGCCTACGCGCGTAAAGATCTTGTCCACCAATCCTATCTCTGCAGCCTGGGCCGGAACATAACTTCCAACCTGTGCCATCAGAACGATCAAAGCAACCTGTCTCAGCAAAGCCGACTTACCGCTCATGTTCGGACCGGTGATCATCATGATCTGCTGCGTCTCGTTATCCAAATAAACCGAGTTACTGATAAACTCCTCGCTCACCGGTAATTGTTTTTCGATTACAGGGTGCCGGCCTTCCGTGATATTTATCGCGTAGCCTTCGTTCAAAACAGGGCGCGCGTAATTATTGCTCTTCGCAACTATCGAAAGGCCTAATAAACAATCCAGCTTCGCAAGTAAAGCCGCGTTCTGTTGTATGGGCAGGACAAATTCCGTTACGTAGGTTACCAGTTCTTCAAACAGGCGGGTTTCCAGCGTCATGATCTTTTCTTCGGCGCCTAATATCTTTTCCTCGTATTCTTTTAATTCAGGTGTGATGTAACGCTCGGCATTCGTTAAAGTTTGATTGCGCATCCAGTCGGCGGGAGCTTTGTCTTTGTGCGAGTTGGTAACCTCCAGGTAATAACCGAACACATTGTTATAGCCAACTTTCAATGAAGTAATTCCTGTGCGTTGTACTTCGCGCTGCTGGATCTTCAGCAAATGGTCTTTTCCCGAATGTGAGAGAGAACGTAATTCATCAAGATCGGCGTTCACACCTTCTGCAATTACTTTTCCCTTGGCAACAGCCACAGGGGCGTCCTCGTTCAGTTGTTTCAAACGTTCCTGCAAAGAGGAGCACGCTTGCAATCCGTCTGCAATTTCTTTTAATGTGGGCGAGTTCAGCTTAGCTAAATTCTCTTTTATCCTTTCCGTGCTCTGCAAGGCCCGTTTTAACTGCACAAGCTCGCGCGGACTCACACGCGTAGCTGCGGCCTTAGAGACCAAACGCTCGAGATCACCCATTTCAGAGAGCGTACCATGCAGGTTGTTGGCCTCTTCGGGGTGTTTTCCGAAGAATTCAATTACGTCAAGTCGCTTGTTTATCTGGGTTACATTCTTTAGCGGCATGGCTACCCAGCGTTTCAGCAGGCGCGTGCCCATGGGCGTTACGGTAGCATTGATCACATCAAAGAGCGATTTCCCTCCATCATGCGAAGAATAGATCAACTCCAGGTTACGGAAAGTGAATTTATCCAGCCAAACGTATTCCTTTTCATCAATACGTTTTATCGAAGTAATGTGTTTTAATTTATCGTGGCGCGTCTGGTGCAGGTAGAACAACATAGCCCCGCAGGATGCCACGGCGCTGTTCATCTCCTCGATACCGAAACCTTTAAGTGAATTAGTTCCGAAATGCTTCAACAGGCTCTCAGTTCCGTAATCACTGGTAAAAGCCCAATCATCGATCCCGTAGATATAATATTTTTCGCCTATCAGGTCTATAACCTGGCTGCGCTTGTTTCGTTCAAATAAAATTTCGTTGGGCGAGAACTTATGGATGATCTTCTCGATATAGTCGGCGTTGCCCTGCGCCAAAAAGAACTCGCCGGTAGAAATATCGAGCAAAGAAACGCCGAGCAGTTCTTTATCCATGTACAGACTGGCCAAAAAGTTGTTGCTGTGGTGTTCAAGGATCTTTTCGCTATAAGCTAAGCCCGGCGTAATTAATTCTGTTACCCCGCGCTTTACGATGCCCTTCACCATTTTTGGGTCTTCCAGCTGATCGCAAATGGCAACCCGATAGCCAGCACGAACCAATTTAGGCAAATAGGTTTCCAATGAGTGATGTGGAAAACCGGCCAGCTCAATAAAAGCGGCTGCGCCATTGGCACGACGAGTGAGCACTATGCCCAGCACCCCGGCAGCCGTAATAGCATCCTGGCCAAACGTCTCGTAAAAATCGCCCACCCTGAAAAGCAGGATCGCATCCGGGAAGGTCTGCTTTACCTGGTTGTATTGCTTCATCAGGGGCGTTTCCTTGGCGGCGCTTGGTTTTTCGCCAAAGAGATCCGGTCCTTCTTCGTGTTTTTTAGCCATAATTAGAGGTAGCAAGTTAGCAATAAGACGGTAAGGGGAAAAGGGAGGTTTTTAACAGAAATACCGGCGGATGTTGATAGTTTCTACACTGCCAAATATTGCTCTTCGGATATTTCCTCGGCGAAGTCCTTGAAATTGAATAAAAGATCATTAATAAAGACCTTTTCGGGATATTGCGATGCAACGACATGTTGCTTCATACTTTTTTCGCCTACTGTCTTAATCTCCTCAAACTCAGTAAGCGATAATATCTTAAAATAACTAAGGCCATTACTATACCGGCGGTATTGGGGGAATTTGGTATTTTCATCCTTGCTATCCATGGATACAAAGGTGCCCTTTTTTTTAGAATTAGTCGCGCAGCATATAAATAAAAATTATGCCGGGCAGGATCCCGATAGCTATCGGGATTTGCTGGTGGTTATCCCTAACCGCCGGGGTGCGCTATACCTCAAAAAGCATTTGGGCAATCTGGTGAATGGCTTTGCCTGGGTACCCGAGATCATGGCCGCCGAAAATTTTATTGAGACCTTATCCGGATTGCCCACAGGCGGAGAACTTACACTGACCTTCGATCTTTACGAAGCTTACCAGAATGTTTTACAGAGCGAAGCGGTTTCTTTCGAGCAATTCCTTCGCTGGGCACCACAGGTTATGCAGGATTTTAACGAGGTAGACCGTTACCTCGTGGATTCGGAGAAAGTTTTCGAGAACCTTAAGAACATCAAGGAAATTGAGAACTGGAGCCTGGCAGGCGATGAATTATCACCTATGCAGAAGCGTTACCTCGAGTTCATGCAGCACATGGGCGCAGTATACAAAGAGATGCGCAAGAACGTGCTGTCAAAGAATTATAGTTGGCAGGGTCTTTCTTACCGGCTCGCTCACGACAAGCTCATCAAAGAAGGATACAAATTACCTTATAAAAAAATAATCCTGGCGGGTTTTAACGCTGTGAACCTGGCCGAGGAAAAAATGATCTCGTATTTAGTTGAGCACAAGATCGCGGAGTTGCTCTGGGATGCCGACAACTATTACCTGAAGAACCACGAGCAGGAAGCAGGCATTTTCTTAAGAAAACACTTAGCGAAGTATAAGAACAGCACCAGTTTCATAACCGACAACCTATCAAACTCGCCAAAGAAAATAGAAGTTACCGGCGTAGCGGGCCGTATGGCGCAGGTAGCGGCGGGAGCCCAGGAAATAGAAAGACTTATCGTTGGGAACGAAGCGCTGGAAAAAACAGCGGTGGTGCTTTGCGATGAGACCTTGCTTCTGCCCACTTTGAGCGTTTTGCCTAAGTCGGTGCAGTCTGTCAACGTTACACTTGAGTACCCTGCCGCCATTACGCAGCTATTCGACCTATACGAGCATGTACTTCAGATGCAGGTGAACAAAAAGGACGGAACCAAAGAATCTGCTTTTTATTTCAAAGAAGTGCTCGCTGTTCTACACAATCCCTTCTTTTCAGATCTTTGGGCAGATAACTTTTTCATTCGTGAAGTGATCCGAAAACTGAACAGAAGCAACGCTGTTTATATACGCACCGGGTTACTTAAAAACTGGTTCAAAGATAATTTTTCGGTTGCGGAACCACTTTTTACGGGTTTTCCCTTCGCGCTGGATGCCGTGACGCAGTTTTGCAGAGTGAACGAGTTGATCGTTGAGAAATTACATGTAAAAAATGATCGATCGATAGAACTGGAAACCGCCCTCGCTTTTCAGAAAGAACTGAATGCTTTGCAAAGCGCCCTGGAAAAACATCCTGAAATTACATTACGCGGACTACGCGTATTATTAAAGCAGGTTTTGGCGCAAAGCGGCATTCCTTTCTACGGAGAACCACTTAGCGGACTACAGATTATGGGTGTACTCGAAACCCGCACCCTGGATTTTGATAATGTGATCCTTCTTTCAGTAAACGAAGGTGTTTTACCCTCGGGGAAATCGAGCAACTCCTTTATTCCGGATGATCTTAAACGCCATTTACAAATGCCTTTGCACGGCGAAAAAGACGCGATCTATTCGTACCATTTTTATCGTTTGTTACAACGCGCAAAGAACATCACTTTGATCTATAACACGGAAACCGATACCTTCGGAAAAGGTGAGAAGAGTAGATTTATCACCCAATTGGTCTCCGAGCTAAAAAAGAAGAACCCGCAGGCCGATATTATAGAAAAAATACTTTCGCTCCCGGTAAGCGCGACGGGACAGGAATACGGCGTGATCATCGAAAAAAATGAAGCGGTCTTAGAAAAATTACTGGAAAAAGCAGGGTCGGAAAAAGGACTCTCCCCTACTTCGTTCAATACCTATAAAGAATGTACCTTGAAGTTCTACCTGCGTTTCATCGCCAATGTAAAAGAAGCGGATGAAGTGGAAGAAGATATCGAAGCTTCTGCGATGGGAAATATCATTCACAAAGCATTAGAGGAATTGTATAAACCGGTTCTCGGTAAGAACTTAACTGTTCAGGACATGGAGCTGATGAAAAAACAATCGTCGGCTTTCGCGCAGAAGTACTTCGAAGAATATTACGAAGAAACTGCCGAAGATAATGGCAAGAAGGCGCTCGCACTCCACGTGATCAAGAAACATATCATCAACCTGTTGGATTTCGAGAAGCAGGAAATAGAAAGGTCGAAGCAAGCTATCCATGTGAAGCATCTCGAAAAAGAACTGAAGGCGGAGCTTGTTCTCTCCAACGGAAATAAGATAAACATCCTCGGTAAATCCGACCGTATTGATGATATCGGTGGGATTCTGCGTATTGTAGATTACAAATCTTCTGTTAATGCCGTAAAGGATAAATTCGATATCGCTTCTCTGGATGAAGTCTTTACAAATACCAAATTCAGTAAGGCCCTGCAACTCCTAACCTACGCCTGGCTGGCCTGGAAAGAAAAATTAGCTCCCGCCGATAAGATCAATCCGTGCATCATCGCCTTCCGCGCCGAGAAAAAATTATATGCTCTCACGCAAGGCCGCGCGCCGTTGGTTTTCTCGGATGAATACTTTAAGAACTTCGAAGAAAAACTACGGATCTTTGTGACCGGTTTCTTTGATCCGAACCTGAAATTTGAACCGACTGCTGAAATTGAAACTTGTGAGTTTTGTGCTTACAAACTGATCTGTAACCGTAACTGATAATAGTAGTACAAGGACCACCCCCCTAACCCCCTCCTCACGGAGGAGGGGGAACTTTATTGCTCGATATTCCTCATTAAAAGAAAGACGCCGTATTACTGTATTGGCTGCTACCTCCCCTCCTTGCAAAGGAGGGGAGTGAGGGGTGGTCCGTTTACAAGGCCGATCTTTAAATTTTAACCGCGATAACGAGAATGTCATCCAATTGCTGGTGCTTCCCTCCCATCCAATCCTCCATCGTGGAAGCGAGTATCTTCTTTTGCTCGGCCATGGGTTTATCCCAGCTATCGGTTAGAATTTTCTTCAGAGATTTATAGCGGAATTTTTTACCCTGCTGGCCGCCGAATTGATCGGCGTAACCATCGGTGAAGGAATAGATCACATCTCCTTTTTGCAATTGGTAATCGGTGCGACTGAAAGGCTTGAGCTCAAAATAAAAACCACAAGGCTGCTTATCAGGCTTTATCTCGATCAATTCTCCATTGCGGCAAATGTAAATAGGATTGTTAGCGCCAGTATAGGTAAGCATCAGCGTTTCGGTATTCAAACTACAAATAGCTATATCCATCCCGTCTTTGCTTTCTCCGGCGTCGCCGCTTTGCTTGAGCGTGCTGATGATACGTTCGCGTAGCTTGTTTACGATCACGTCGGTATGCATTTCTCCTTTGATCTCAACGATCTCGTCGAGGAAGGAAAGACCCAGCATGGTCATGAAGCCGCCGGGGACGCCGTGGCCGGTGCAGTCAGCGGTTACGTAAAAGATGTGCCCATCTTTTTTAGTGATCCAGTAAAAATCCCCGCTTACTATGTCTTTGGGACGGAAATAGACAAAACTTTCCGGAAAATGAGAAGCAAATACTTTTTCGGAAGGAATAAAAGCCGTTTGGATACGCTTGGCGTAATTGATACTATCCTTGATCTCGCGTGATTGTTCGATCACAATATTGTGCTCGTGCTCCAGAATTTCTTTAGAGCGCGCAAGGGCAAGTCGACTGGTAATTTCCTTGATCGTTAAACGCTGGCGACCACGGATGAGGAACATGGAAAAAATAGCAACTGTAAAAGTGAGCAGGGCGCCGTTAATGGTGAATTCGTCAACCGAGAGCGGACTATAAAGTTTATAAAAAACAATATTGGCAATGATGGTGAGCACCACCAGGATAACTGAATAAATAAAATCCCACAGAACCAGCATTCCCACACCAATAAACAGAACCATGTACGCGAAGGCGTGTTTTTGCATGTGCGCGAGGTCCATCACGCTCCACATATAAGCGTTCTGTATGGAAATACCAAGTACTAACCAGAATATACATTGATAGATGTTGAGTCGTAGTTTGTGGCGAAATAAAAGAATGATCATGCTGGAAATAGAAACAGCAAAGCGCCACTCTACAAATTGCTTCCAGTGATCGGGCAGCACAAAATAATCGCTGGCAAACCAAACGAGATTAAGCGTGATACCCACCCAACAGGCAATGATGTGGAACTTCTCAGTGTTCTTGTAGAACTCCGATTTTATAAGCGCTGGATCTATTTGTTCTTCGGCTAATGACAAAGCTAACCTGGTATTTTAAGCCAAGTTAGCCTTATTTTCCTCAATAAACAAATGGCAGATCATATAATGCCAACAACTGTAATGTTCATGTTTAATTCACTATGAATTTTAAGCGGGCCGTCTGTTTTTCTGAATACAGCTCCATAAAGTAAATACCTTTTGAAAGCTGATCGCAGGAGATAGTGGTCTCAACATGATATACTGTAGAGCCTGCAACCAATTTACCCATGGCGTCGTAGATCTTGTAATTGAGTCCGCTTGTCGGGATCAATTCGGAGGGAACCGAAACGGTTGCCGATCCGCTGGCGGGATTTGGGAAGATAGAAACCCCGCCGCTCAATTCTTCGATGATGCCGGTTGTAGAATTTGTACAACCCATATTAAACGCAAAACCATTCGTGGCAAGCGCCGTGTTAGAAGTTACATTATCAGTAATTGTTACACGAATGAAGCAATTGGTTGAAGTAACCGACATAGGAACGGTCCATTGATAGCTTCCTGTGTTCGGTACGTTCGTGGCGATGTTTATCCACGGGCCGCCGTTCCCGGTTAAAGAATATTCAATAGTTGCAGTTGAAGCATGTCCCGCGGGAACCGCACTGGTCCAGTTGATGAAACGAACCGAACCACTGCGCCAGCATTCTCCACCACCGGGGTATAAGACGGTAGCGGCCACACTCGACGCGGTGGTTTGATCCATTAACAGACGATATTGATTATAAGTAGTGGGATTGAAAACCCCGCCGCCCAAATAGGTATAACAAACTAAAATATCAGGATACCCGCTGTGATCGATATCGGCCACAACTACATCCTGCACTCCGATGAGCTTTGTCATTTTTATACCCGCCACTTTGGTCCATGAGGTTCCGCCATTTCCTTTCCAGATCTGGAATTCATCAGCGATATCACTCGAGGTTAAAAGATCCGCGTAACCATCCATGTCGATATCCGCTAAACGGGCAAGATTGAACATATCCGTTGAAGAAGTCGGCAAACCGGTCGACATATTATTCCACTGCTGCGCATTACGATCCCAGCTGTATACATAAATGCCCGCTATCCCGGTTGTGTTATTCTTATAAGTAAAGGCAAACTCATCGTCGCCATCGTTATCGATATCATACAAACAAACATCACCGTAAGGCGTTTGGCTCGAATTAGGCAGCGAAGGCAAACCAAAAGCTTTCAAAGAAAAACTTCCGTTCCCGTTACCAAAGAAAGTGGCTCCCTGGAAATTAGGCGCTACAAAATCTAAATTACCGTCGCCATCAATATCGCCAAATTGTAAATACTTGCCGGTATTTCCGTTGCCGAAAGAATACGATTGCGTCCAGGTACCGTTTGAATTATTCTTGTACATGTGAATGCCTTGTCCCGAACCAAAAGAATTCGATCCTATATCCAGCCAACCGTCATTATTGTAATCACCGAGGTCGGTTCCAAACATTCCCCACGATTCGCCGTTACCGGCCAATCCATCGTCCCACGGTGTCCAGTTCATTCCGGTTCCATCACCCACAGCAGCTTCTATCAATTGATCGCCGAAATCAGTGCTCGAATAATCGTGATGCAAACTGTAGGCTATATCCTGGTTGCCGTCATTATTAATATCGCCCACCGCGCAGCCGCCGTAACCAAAACCGCCGTTCTGGTAAAGACTCCAGCCTGTGCCGGTGCTGTTACCAAAGAAAACACTAATACCGTGTTGATTGGTGTTTACATACGGACTCCCGTGATCGCCGATAGAAACGATGTCGAGGTGACCATCTTTATTTAAGTCGGCAAGACGCACCTGCGTCATTCCACCTTCAAGCTGTAAAGCATTGAAACTTGTGGAATCCATTTTATACGAGAAAGGAAGTTGTGCCAGCGAGGTACTCATTAGAAAGCCCGCGGCAACGGCTGTTAGTAAAGTTTTGTTCATCATAGGGGTTTTTGTGTACAGCTAAATTCCTGCAGAAACAGCCCTTATACAAACAAATTGGCCTTCAGTTTTAGATGTCTGAAGGCCATAAAATAAGCTTTTTATATGGCAAATAACTTAGATATCCGATATCAAATAAATACTCCGAATTTTACCTAACGACGCTCACCTGGCCGGTTGGACTATAGTGTTTTCCGTCAATTCCCCTGGCCTGCACTACCCAAACATAAACGTCTTCCTGCACCACTTCTCCTTTATAAGTGCCATCCCAACCGCCTTCCACTTCACTCCACTTGTAAACCAAATTGCCCCAACGATCGTAGATCGAAGCTTCAAGTTCAGTAATGCCATGCGAAACAACTTTAAATATCTCATTCAATCCATCACCGTTCGGTGTGAAAGCGTTTGGAATATAAAGGCCCGAGGTTGGTTTCACTTCTATGATAACACTTGTTGAATCCTTGCAGCCATCCGCGTTGCTTACATTCAATTGCACAGCATAAGAACCGGGTTCATTGTAGGTATAAGAGAAATTATGCGCGTAGGTATTTTGCACAGGACTGAACATAGTAAACATAGAGGAAGTGGCGCCAATACTTTGGTTATAGAAATTTACGGTCATGGGCGCGGTGCTTTCATCGTTATCATTTGTAGTAGCAATAATTGCCTTAGGAGGTTGTGAAACCAGAACAGTAATAAAGGTAGTGGCCTCGCATTGTCCGTTTCCAACTGTTACGGTATATACCGTAGTTACTGAAGGCGTAACAACCGGGCTCGAGATATAAGGACTGCTGCTGTTGATGGAAGGCTGCCAGTTGTAAGTGAGACCACCGCCCGCAGTGATCTGTGCCGATTGACCGCGACAGATCTTCGCGTCTTGCCCTGTGGGAACCGGAGTTGGTAAAACAGTTACGGTTACCTGCGCAACATCACTGCACGATCCGCTGAATACTGTTACGGTATAGGTTGTTGTTTGCGGAGGAGTTGCGGTAACGATCGGCGAAGTTGTACTGTTCAACCCGGTAGAAGGCTGCCACAGGTAACTCGATCCTCCCGATGCAGTAAGTTGACTGGCTACGCCGGCACACGCCGAAACATTTGGAGAAACAACTGCCACCGGATCGGGACTGATCTTTACGGTTACGGTTGCGCTATCCGCACACTGTCCGTTTGAAATGATGACAGTGTACGTTGTATTTACAGAAGGAGAAGCCACCGGGTTCGCGATGTTTGCGTTACTTAAACCTGTTGCAGGTGTCCAGGTATCACTGGTTCCGCCTGAAGCGGTGAGTTGCGCGCTTCCGTTCTTACAAATAAAAGCATTAGGAGAAATTTGTGGTGTGATCTGGCAACCGTTCATGCACTCACGAAAAGAAAAATCATCAAAGCCAAAATCGTTCCCGCTGAAAAACGCGTTCTGGTTGAGAATGGCGATATCAGCCTGTGTTGCACTTCCGGAATTCCACACCACGCAATTCTGGATCCACACGCAGCTGGCGTTAGGTGCCTGCAACATCGAACCAAGTGCCACACCGTTGATAGAGAATTGTACTTTACCCGGAGGACAAGTGATAGAATCGCCGTTGATGTTCGACATCCAGAAGGAGAAAACATAATTGGTATTTGGTTGAACAGAAAATATCTCTTCCCAGATAGGCATGTTCTGATTGCTTGAAGAAGCGTCGGCCCACATGTAATTTCCGCCACCGGTATGGTCGCCACAGTTCATCCACGAACCCGGGTTGGGGTTTACACTTGAAGAAGCGATGCCATAATAATCGGGCCATGCCCAGGTTGAAAATGTATAGGTAGTTTGAAAGCCCATATTACCCTGGCTGAAATCGCCGTTCACAACCAGTTCAGGACCGAGGCTGCTGCAGGAGCAACTTTGCGCACGCAAGCCCAGGGCTGTGATCGCAATTAAACAGAAAGTGAGAAAATGCTTCATGAGGTTGTTTTTAGTAGAGCTAATTTCGCCCCAAAGCCTCCCGGAAACAATCCCTCATTAGGACTATAGTTAGTTGTCTAAGCCATAATATGGCAACTGATTAAGTATATAAAATTTACATTTTTATGTTAAAATATATGATTTTTAGTGACTTTTATATGTTTTTATATGTATTTATGGTAATTTTAAGAGTTTTAAATCTTTTATTAAATAAGTATAAACGAACTCATTTC
The DNA here is from genome assembly GCA_025451115.1 of Bacteroidia bacterium. Lineage (GTDB taxonomy): Bacteria > Bacteroidota > Bacteroidia > B-17B0 > Aurantibacillaceae > PALSA-968. The sequence continues at coordinate 12,446 of JANWKZ010000084.1, forward strand.
GTTAGACATCTGCCAATCCTGATATATGGGCAAAAACAGCTACCTAATGAGAGAAACTACCCCGCTGAGCTCCTTTTTAAGTCCACTCCCCTTGCATTCTATTTTCCAGGCATAAACATCCTGCTGCACTTCCTGCCCGTTCACAGTGCCATCCCAGCCCTTGTAAAGATCATCCGAAACAAAAGCCTGGTTGCCCCATCGGTCGAAGATCATCAGCCTGAACTCTTCTATACCTACTCCCTTAGCCATGAATACGTCGTTCGTTCCATCCGAATTCGGCGTGAAAGCGTTCGGAACAAAGATCTCGAAGTCCTCATTGATCAGAATTATTTTTACGATCGTATCCACGCAACCATGATCAGAGATTACGATCAATTGTACCGGATACTGACCGGCGTTCTGATAAACGTGAATTGGGCTTTGTTGGTTCGATCCGTTCTGGTCGCCAAAACTCCAACTGTAAGATGTGATCACCGCTCCCGAAGTCGCGTTCGAAAAATGGATCTCCGGATCAAGTATGGTTGCAGGCTGCGGGTTGGCACTGAAATCGGCATGCGGAACAGGATAAACATGTATCGTTGAAACGGAAGTTCCCTTACAACCGTTATTATCCGTAAGTGTAAATACCGCACTAAAATCTCCTTGTCCGTTAAAGCAATGTGTAGGGTTGCAATTGTTCGAAACAGTTCCGTCGCCAAAGTTCCAGCTGCAGGTTCCGGGAGTAGAAGATGTATTGGTGAAATTCACGCAAAGCGGCGCGCAGCCAGAAGCTGATACAGGACTGATTGAGGTCGGAAGCGGGTTCACAACAACAGCTACCGTTGCGCTACCTGTGCATCCACCCGCGTTGATCACGTTCACCGTATAAACACCCGCCGCGATCGGCTGCACATTGCTTATTGAAGGATTTTGCTGATTACTCGAAAAATTATTCGGTCCACTCCAATTCAGCGAACCGGCGGTGTTACAAAACAAATTAAGCATAGAGCCTTCACAAAGCGGCCCGTTGCTTGTTGCCGTCACAGCTATAGGAGGAGTAACTGTCACCTGCGCTATTCCGGAGTTCGCGCAGCCGTTGTTGTCTGTAACCGTTACCAAATAAGTGCCCGACATATTTAAAGTTGAATTTGCGAGCACCGGGTTTTGCTGGCCGGAAGAATAGTTGTTGGGGCCGCTCCACGAATAGGTAACTCCACCCGAGGAAGTAAGATTAATTGTACTGCCTGCACATACTGTAGCTCCACTAACTGTAACAAGCGGCAAGGCATGAATTGTTACTGCCGTTACTGTTGTTGACTGGCAACTTCCATTACTTACAGTTACCGTATAATTTCCGGAAGCACCCGCGTTTGCCTGGCTGATCACGGGATTTTGTTGCGAAGAAGAAAATGCTCCAGGCCCGCTCCATGAATAAGTGGCGCCGCCCGATGCATTTAAATTGAGTGTTTGGTTCGCGCAAATGGGCCCATTGTTTAAAGCAGTCGGAACCGGAAGTGAATTAATAGCCACAGAAACGGTAGCGGTGCCCACACATCCATTTGCATCAGTTGCCTGTACCGTGTAAACACCGGCTGAATTCAACTGCGCATTTACGATCACAGGATTTTGATTTGCTGAAGTAAAACTATTCGGGCCGTTCCAGCTCCAGCTGATGCCATTGCTGCAATTGAGGTTGAGCGTGGCGCCGGCACACAGCGGTCCGTTACTTGTTGGAAGCGGCACAAGACCCGTACTCGCTGCAATACTTGTTGCAGCGGTAGTTGCGCATCCTTTGCTGTCGGTTACCGAAACAGAATAGCTTCCTGATTGCGCGTTACTGATCGTTTGTGTAGTGTAACTGGTGGGAGTCCACAAGTAAGTATATGGACTTGTTCCTCCCTGTGCGTTCACAGCTGCAGTACCATTGCTGTTTCCACAAGTTGTACTGGTTGAGTTTACAGTAACCGTGAGCGCTGAAGGTTGCGTAATGCTTACAGTTTGTGTTCCTGTACAACCGCTTCCATCGGTTACGGTCACCGAATAAACTCCGGCAGAAAGATTGCTCGCGGTCTGCGACGTTTGTCCACCCGGGCTCCAGGAAAATGTAAAAGGAGCGGTGCCTCCCGAAAGAGTTACGTTGGCTGCGCCGTTGTTCGCGCCGTTACAGCTAACGTTTGTTGGTGTGGTTACTGAAGCGAGTAATGAACCCGATGGAATTGTTACAACCGCGGTGTCTATTTCATTGCACGCGCCGGCGCCGGTAACGATCACAGTATATGTTCCACCCGCCAGTCCGGTTGCGGTTTGTGTTGTTTGAACAGGATTGGTGCTCCACACATAAGAATAAGGCGCTGCGCAAAAAACCGGAAACGCAGTGGCTGTACCGATATTGGAAGCTCCGCATGAATTAGGAGTAAAGGTGGTGGTGATAGGTGTACATAAAGTTGAAAGAGAGAATTGAGCCACAAAACCTGAATTAAAACTTGTGCCGGCCACACCTCCACAGGCGTAGAATGTTCCGTTCGTTCCCATGGCGATATCCAGCACCTGGTTGGGTGTAGAAAAACTGGCGATCTGGCTTAGGTTCGGATCAAAGACATACACACCATTAGAAGAACCAACATATACATTTCCGCATTTATCTACGGTAAGTCCCGAGTTAGCATGTTGCACACCACCTGGAACCGCAACACTGGATAATAAAGCGCCCGAGTTTAGATCTCTCTTTTGAAGCGTTGAACCCAAACACACATAAAGAAAATTACAGCCGGCCACAATACCATTAAAACCGTAAGTTTTATAATTCGTATTGAACCCGTCTTTAAAGGCCGCGTTAACAGGGAACGGAATATGGAACACCGTAGAAAAACCCGATGAAGGATTCAGGCAGGTAATATGCGAGTTAGACACCGGACTTGTGTCCTTTACTGATATAAAATAAAGGTTCCCGTTCTTACCGTAGGACGCGCTTACAATATCTCCTGTGGCAGGAGGCGCGAACTTGTTAGACTCCGCTCCGGTAGCAGTACTCAACTGCGTTCCTGTTCCCACGTTACAGCAAGCCGGGCCGCAACCAAACTGCACGAGTTGAGAAAAATCGCAATTGAAAGCGATGCGCCAATTTTCGTAATGCATCGGGCTCACCATGTTCCATTGCAAAGATCCGGAAGGATCGAACTTTGCTTTCATGCAATCGGCAATAAAATACCCGATCATGTAAAAACCGCAGGTCATGTAAACATTACCGGCAGGGTCAACCGTAATGTCGCCGGTATTCTGCAGGAAATTCATCGAAGAGGTAAAATTGAAGCTCCAGAGTAAAGTGCCTGCGGGGCTATACTTCTGCACGTACTGTCCTGCCGCATTGTTCCCGTTCAATTGTCCTGTGAAACCATAGATATAAACGTTATTAGCTGCATCGGCACTTAGCTCAACAACCGTGCACGATGGAGTAAGGTTGCTGTTCATCCAGGGATCAACGATCACAGCTTTTGTGTTGTCGTAATTACCAAGTTCGAAGGTCACAACATTATCTTTTAATTTGAAAGCTGAAGGAATGGGTGTGTGATCCTCCGCGTAAAAAGTTTGTGGTGCATGATCGGTCATTACACCGGCACGCGTAGAATAACACAGATTTCCTTTTTTGTCGATATACAGATCTTTCGCTCCCGTATAGTTCATTTTCACTTGCGAAATATCGGCACCCGGCTGAAGGACCAGGTCGTATTTCAATCCACCATCCGGATGAAAAGTATAGATCACATCAATACCCGGATAGAGGTTTTTATAAATAATTTTTTTGAACCCCGCGGCGTGCTCTATGCTTTTTGTGCGATTGGAAGGATCCAAGTAGTTTGAATAATCAGATGTGATATCCAGTGCTTCTATGGTAACGTTGGGGTTTGCGCCGATCCATTGCATATATATATCATAGCTGTGCGGCAGTTTTTTCAATCTTTCGTTCTCTTCCTCTTCTTCTTCCCTGTGACCTTCATTTTTCTCCATGGCCTTTTCAAAAGCGCGTTCTTCGGCCTTTGTCAGTTCCTCCATGCGCATCATTCGGCAAACAAAACCTGATTTTTTGAAATACATCTGGGGCCCGAATTCAGCACCAAAAAGAATCTCGTTTTCCTTTTGCCCGGGGCTCAATACAAACTGACCTTTATTTTCGATAAAGGCTTTTTGCACAAAGGGCTTATCCTTCAGCCAATTCAGTTGCTCTTTCGAAGTGCCGATAGAGGGCTGTGCCTTTGTGGCCAGGCCGGCAAGTGTGAGGAGGATAAGGGCTATTCTTTTCATGGGCTTGTTTTAGTACCGCTAAATTCGTGAAGGAAGGCCCCAAGGCCAATACGTAATTTCATTTTTGTTAGACATCTGATTTGCATATATCAATAAAATACAATACTTTAGCTATATAAAAGGCCAAAAATCGTTAGATGTCTAACAACGAAGATCACCTGTTCAAACTGATCCGATCGCTTAGCGCGAGCGAGAAAAGGTATTTCTCGATCTATGCCTCGCGTCATACCGTGGGCGAGGAGAACAACAGTGTGAAAATGTTCAAAAAGCTGGAAGGCCTGCAGAATTACGACGAGAAGAAATTCCGGGAAAAGAACAGAAAAGAGGGCTTCGCCAAACACTACCGTTTCAATAAGCATTTTTTATATAAGCTCATCCTTCAATCGTTACGCAGCTTTCACGCAGGCAAGACCGCGGAGGCCGAAATACGCGAACAGATCCATTACATCGACATCCTGGTAGAAAAAGGATTGTTCGACCAGGCCCTGGAGTTGATCGAGTCCATTAAAGCCAAAGCCGCGAAATACCAATTCTTTGAATTGTCGTTCGAAATCCTTCACAAGGAAATGTCGTTGCACCGCGATCATGGTTTCGCGGATGCCGATGAGGCTAAGATAGAGTCGATCTTTGCCGATATGCACACTACCCTTCAGGACCTCCATTCGCTCATCGAGCTCGAAAAAGTAACCGTACGCATTTCACAGCGACTTGCGAAAGGTGGATTTCCGCGAAACAAAAAGAACCTGGATGACGTATTTGGACTGGACGTGAACAGTAAATTAAAAAAAGCACCTACCCAGTTCTCCGCGGCGTGGAATTTCTATACTTCCAAGCTTGCCATCAGTTTTATGAAACGTGATTACCAGAACGCTCTTGATGGGATCAACGCACTTATAGAACTTGTGGAGTCTCGTCCTCACATGATAGCGGAGAGGCCCAAGCCTTATATCAACGTTCTTCATAATAAGATCGTAGTGCTCAATAACCTTCATAAATATGACGAGGTTCCCGCTGTGGCTGCCAAAATAGATACGATCCCGGTAAGATCACAGGTATTGCGAAACAGGAA
>JANWKZ010000085.1 GCA_025451115.1 Bacteroidia bacterium
ATTGGGATAAAACGCTCTACCCGGCGGCAGACTCTTTCTATATTTATCGCGATACAGCCAATTATAATTATACGGTTGTAGGCGTTCTTCCCTATAGCGCTTTAAGCAGTTATACCGATACCGCGCGATCTGTATGTGCCATTGTTAATGGTGATCCGCAGGTTACGTATTACAAATATAAAATAGCCTACAAAGATACCTGCGGGGCGATGAGTCCAATGAGCCCTTACCACCAGTCGGTTTACATGTTCAATACCGGTAGTTTATTCCAGTGGAATCACTACGAGATAGAAGGTCAGCCTGTTCCTGTTCCTGGTTTAACGCAATATCGTTTGATGCGGGATAATATCGCAGATGGAAATTATATATTGGCAGCGGGAGCCTCGGCTTCTTCCACGTTGATATCAGATCCCCAATACGCTACCTGGCAAACTACAGCTGATTGGAGGATAGAAACGCAGTGGAATATAACCTGTACAGCTACGGCGCGCCAGGGTAATAACGAAGCGATGGGTACCATTGTTAAATCAAAATCAAATATCAAGAACAACCGTACCACTTCCATGGTGAAGACGCAGGAGAACTATGCTATGTATCCGAACCCGGCGGGCGATCGTTTTACGATCGAGCTTCCTCAAGGAACAAAAAAGGCACTGCGCATATTTAACATGAATGGCGAGTTGGTATTGACAACAGATGTTAGTGGCACCACACAAGTAAATACTTCCGCTTTGAACGCAGGTGTTTACTATGTAAACCTGGATGGCGTAAACGTAGCTAAGAAGAAGCTCATCATTGTGAAGTAAAATATATTTCCTTCTATTAATTCATGGTAGCCGGATCAGCTCTTATTCCAGCCGGGATTAATCTTCATCCCCTACAGCGTGATCATGCCAGTTGAACACCGGGCTGTAGCCGGGGTTTTCCCAGAAGAACTTCGAACGTTTCTTATCGTAATTGCCGATCTCGTTCAGCGTTTCGCAATCGAAGATGCGGCCGTTAACCATCGTGTATCTAACGGTTTCCGAGTTCAGGATATTCTCCAGCGGATTTTTATCCAGGATGATCAGGTCGGCAAGCTTCCCTTTCTCTAAAGAACCGATCTCCGAATCCATCCCTAAATATTTTGCTCCGTTCATGGTAGCGCAACGTAAGGCCTGCATATTGCTCATGCCGCCTTGTTGCAGGCACCATAATTCCCAATGAGCGCCAAGTCCTTGGAGCTGACCGTGGGCACCTAGGTTTACGCAAACACCGGCGTCGAGTAATTTCTTGCAGGATTTTGCAACCAGGATGTGACCATTCTCATATTCTTCGTCGGGCGTCATCGTGCGGTGGCGCGAGCGCGAATCGATCACAAAGCGCGGCGTGTACTTTAACAGGCGATCTTTTTTCCAAACGTCGGTCTTTTGGTACCAGTAGTTCTCTCCGTTCATGGCGTTGTAGCAAACGATGAGGGTAGGAGTGTAGCCGGTTTTGCTGGCGCCCCAAAGTTTTACAAAATCATCATACAGTGGCGCTACAGGCAAATTATGCTCAACGCCGGTGTGACCATCAAGAACGTGCGTTAAATTGTACCAGGTGGTTGATCCGCCTTCGGGATACACATGGATCTTTAATTGATTTGCGGCCTCTATCACCTGCTGTCTTTGTTCGCGTCGCGGTTGATTATAGCTTTTTACAGAGAATGCTCCATAGGCTTTGGTACGACTAATGGCAGATTTTGCATCTTCCAGCGAATTGATCACCGCCTTAAAATCGCCTTCAGCTCCATAGAGAATGGTTCCGGTTGAGTAAATACGCGGGCCTGTCATATTACCGCATTTCACCATCTCGCTTTGCGAGAAAACCATTTCCGAATTAGAAGAGGGATCGTGGGTGGTAGTTACGCCGTAGGCAAGATTCGCATAGTATTGCCACTGTTTTTGCGGACTCAATCCGTAACGGAAAGTATTCATATGCGCGTGTACGTCCACAATGCCGGGCATGATCGTTTTTCCACTGCAATCAATTAGTTTCGCGTTCACCGGTAATTCAATGTCGCCATTCTTCCCTACGTTAACGATCTTGTTGTCCTTAATAAGGATGGTTCCGTTTTCTATCACTTCATCGCCTTTCATGGTGATGATGCGTGCGTTGGTTAAAGCGATCCAACCAGCAGGTTTATCTGTGTTGAGAACTAGATTTATTTTTAGTCCGGCCGAATCGGGAGGCAATAATTTTGCGGGTGCGCCCGGCAAAAACGCAAAGCGGTTCTTTAATTCATTGGTATAGTATTCATCGCCCAGTGTCCAGTGTAATTTACTTCCGTCGGCGCTCCAGTGAATACTGATACCCGCGTCTTTTGCAACTTGAACGTGTGGCAGTGAACCCATGCTTGCCGAGAGATCAGTGGATTTGCCGCTTTCAGGGAAGGCAGCGATGTATACTTTAAATAATTCTTTGTAAGCTATCCAGTTGTTATCGGGGCTCGGAACAAAGTCGTTCGTGTATTTAGAAGTGAAGTGCGTACGTTTTTCATTTCCGTTGAGGTCGCAGCTCTTTAAAGCCATTCCTTCTCCCTCGTGTATCTGATAGAAAATTCTTTTTCCGTCTTTTGCAAAGCGGGGATTCTCTCCTTCTTTGGTAATAAGATTTCCTTTTCCGCCGCTGAAAGGCATCCAATACAGGCCGAAATTGGTACAGAAATCAGAACCCTGGGCTTCGTTCCCGCTTTCTTTCATGTATACTATGTTATCTCCGTTTGTTGAATAATGCGGTGTACGGTAAATACCTTTTTCGGGAGTGAGTTTGGTAGATTTCCCTTCTTTAAAGTTGAATTTTAAGATGGCACCTGAGTTCTCATCACTCCAGGTGGTGTACACTACAAAACTTCCGTCGGGGGAGAAACTGGGTTCAAATTCAAAATCGGTTCCCTGCGTTAAACGGGTTGGAGTTCCGTTAGGCATTTCCTTTTTCCATAAATAACCTGCGGCGTTGAATACGATGAATTTCTCATCGGGTGAAGTTACTGCGTGACGAATGGTTTTTACGGTGAATTGATCGGGGGCTACTTCCTGTTTGAATTTAACGGCTTCGCGGATCTTGTGTTTGCACTTCGCTGTGAAAGGGATCTCGGTTGTTGCGAAGGTTTTCACATCCAGTTTCCAGATCTTTCCCTGCGCCCAGATCACGATCGTGTTTGCGTCGAGCCAATTGAAATTAGGATACACACCAAAAATGGCCCACGCTTCCGATTGATCTTTGGTTAGTTTATCACAGATCGGCCATTCTTCACCGGTTTCAATATTACGTAAATACAAAACTGTTTTTTCACGTACACGTTTTACAAACGCCAATGTTTTCCCGTCTTTAGAAATTTGAGGTCTTTGCGCTCCGCCCACGCCGCCGGTCACAAACTCATTCTCGCCTTTTTCGGTATTGTAACGTTTGATAGCATAGATCTGGTTGTTTGGATCTTTGTTGTACTGGAAATATCCACCGGGGTACATATCCTCACTATAGTAAATGTATTTTCCATCGGGAGAAGGGCAAGGCTCTCCTAAGTCCTGCTGATCGTTCTTCTTTTTTGTAAGTTGAATTCCCTCACCGCCACTGGTGTGATACATCCATAATTCGCCGGCACCTAAAGAACGCCCGGAGGTGAAATGCTTGCGGGCCACAATGTAATTTCCATTGGGCATCCACACGGCGTTATTCAGCAACCTGAAATTTTCTTTGGTAATTTGTTTGGCATTGCTACCGTCTTTGTTCATCATCCAGATATTATCTCCGCCACCCGCGTCGCTGGTAAAAGAGATCTTTGTTCCGTCGGGAGAAAAACGGGGTTGTATTTCTAAAGGCAAACCGCCGCGTAATAATTTGGCTTCTCCGCCCGTAATGGGCATAGTATAAATATCACCCAGCAGATCAAAAACGATCTCTTTTCCGTCGGGAGAAATGTCGAGGCTCATCCAGGTGCCTTCGTTCACGGTGAACTCGGTCTCGGTGTATTTACCCGGCGGGTTGCTTACGTCCCATCCTTTTTTGCCTTTGTCTTTATCGTCTTTTACAAGGGTAAAAGCCATAATGGCCATAACAGCTATTGGAAAAAAGATTCTATTACGCATGGCTTTTGTTTTCAGATTATTGAATGCGTGAATCTTCGATTTCATGTTTTTGATTTGGAAGGCCAAATGTAGCAATTGCCCGTCATTAAATCCTAACCCTTTTTGGGGTAAAAACCGCCGTTAATCTAAATCTTTTTAGTTCTTATGGCCTGCCGGCTTAAAATTACTATATTGTACTCATCAAATGAGGTCTTATTTCTTTTTGCTCTTTACGCTGCTGGTGGCGAAATGCCTTCCACAGGTATATAACGGTGGTGGCGGCTCTATTCCGGGTAATAATAACTATACCAATTTTAACCTTAATGTAAGCGGATTAAGCCAGAACATAAATACGAACTCTTTTGGTTTAGAGACCGTAACCCTCAATATCAATCATCCCAACACCGCCGATCTGCGAATACGTTTATACGCACCGGACGGAACTAATTTCGTACTTACTTCCTATAATGGCGGAACCGGAAATAATTACACCGGTACTATCTTCTCAGATACAGCCGTGCATTCCATCACAAACGCCTCAGCTCCATTTACAGGATATTTTCATCCCACCGAAGCGTTGAGCGCAGTGAATAACGGACAGAACGGCAACGGCACCTGGACGCTTGCGATAAGAGACATGACCTCTTCCAATAACGGTAGTCTTATTTCCTGGTCCTTGAAATTTGGAAACAGTCCGGCGGGCGGCCTCTTCTTCAGTTCATCCGATCTGCCATTGGTATTCATCAATACTTCGGGTCAATCCATCCCGGGCAGCGGGAAGATCACGGCTGATATGGGGATTATTTATAACGGTGTGGGTGTGCGAAATTTTCGTAACGATCCTCACAATCATTATAATGGAAAAATCGGGATTGAAATTCACGGCCAAACCTCTTCGGGCTTTCCACAGCAATCTTATAATGTAGAAACGCGCGACCTCTCGGGTAACGACGTTGCTACGGCTATTTTAGGAATGCCCGCCGAGAGTGATTGGGTGCTTTATGGTCCGTATGACGATAAAACACTAATGCGCAACGCGCTCACTTATAAATTATCGAGAGACATGGGCCGCTGGGCGGCGCGCACAAGATTCTGCGAAGTGTTTGTGAATACAAATTACCAGGGCGTGTATTACTTCATGGAAAAGATCAAACGCGATTCGAATCGTGTGGATATTGCGGATCTTAATCCAACCGACATCACCGGCGATCAGGTTACGGGCGGATATATTTTCAGTATAGATAAAGGCGCTACCCAATGGACATCGCCTTATGTCCCCAATAATTCTTCGGGACAAACCATCAATTATCAATACAATTATCCGAAGCCTTCTAATATTGTGGCTCAGCAGGGCGCCTACCTGCAGGATTATGTAGATAGTTTCGAAACGGCTTTGTTCGGGGCGAATTTCCAGGATCCGAATACCGGCTATAGAAAATACATCAGCGTAAAAAGTTTCGTTGACTTTTTTATTTTGAATGAGATCGGAAGGAATGTGGATGGCTACCGCTTAAGTTCTTATTTCCATAAGGACAAATACAGCAAGGGCGGTCAGCTACATGCCGGTCCGGTTTGGGATTTTAATTTGGGCTGGCACAACGCCGATTATTGCGCG
>JANWKZ010000086.1 GCA_025451115.1 Bacteroidia bacterium
CCTAACAACTATTCGGTTGGCAGTTTTCCTCTTTCTGCTGTTGCCGAGGATTTTGACGGCGATGGAAATGTAGATATTGCAGTTGCTAATAATGGTTCTGCTTTTCTCTCTTTTTTTTACGGTACAGGAGCAGGTGCATTTTCAAGCATGATATCTTATACCGTTAACGCGGGCGCTAACACACTAGTTACCGGTGACTTCAATACAGATGGTGTTCCAGATATTGGATATGGAAACAGGACTCAGTACACAGCAGAAGTTCTAATGAATGTAGACAAAGCTATCAAAGGAAGCGTATTCAAAGACAATAATAGTAACTGCATAAAAGATTCTGGAGACGGCATAGTGCCTAACATTCCAATAAAACTTTATGATAACAATAACAATTTTTTAGGCACGGCTTATACCCAGTCGAATGGAGATTACTCCTTTGCTTTGCAACAGGGAACATACACTGTAGTCATTGACACTTCCGGTCTCCCGGTTCTTACACCGTGTCCTTATCCTGGTCTTGACACAGTTGTTGTTGTTACGGCTTTGGACTCAAACGTAAATTTTTCCATTCAATGTAAACCAGGTTTTGATGTAGGGGTCCAGAGTGTTGGAAGGTCTGGTTGGGTATTTCCTGGTCAGACCCACCTGCTTTGGTGCGATATAGGGGATATGTCGAAGCAATACAATCTTAACTGCGTTAGTGGCGTAAGTGGAACTGTGCAAATAACTGTGAATGGCCCTTACACCTATGTCGGACCGGCAGCAGGAGCATTAACGCCCACTGTTATTGGAAATACATTTACGTACAGTATACCCGATTTTGGAACCGTAAATAATCTTACCGACTTTGGCCTTCTTCTGAAAACCGACACCACAGCCCAAATGGGAGATACTATTTGCGCGCACGTTTCGGTAAGTCCGACTGTTGGTGATCTGAATGTAACTAACAACACATATAATTTCTGTTATGCGGTCATTAACTCTCTCGATCCCAATTTCAAGGAAGTATACCCGGCGAATGTTGCTCCGGGCTACCAGAATTGGTTCACATATACAGTCCATTTTCAGAATACCGGAAGCGCTCCGGCCTTTAACATTCGCGTTACAGATCAATTAGACACCAACCTTGACGTAACTACTTTTGAATTTCTGGCCGCAAGTCATGCCAGTAATGTCTATCTGACCGGAAATAATTTAACCGTAAAATTTCCAAATATTATGCTGGCCGACAGCACCAGTAACCTACAGGGCTCTATGGGACATTTTCAATACCGCATAAAACCAAAAACTTCGTGGCAAATAGCCGACACAATAAAGAACACAGCCTATATTTATTTTGATTACAATCCAGCCGTGATCACAAATACAAGTACTAATGTGCAGGTTGTGGGTATTGGAATAAAAGATGTCACTTCCTTAAAAAGTATTCGCATCTATCCTAATCCGGCTTCCGACAGGCTAACGATAGAAGACATAGCTGCATTAGGCACAATACATCTTTACGATATTTTAGGGCAGTTGATCCTTTCTAAGGAAACCTCTTTATTGAAAGAGACAATTGACCTGAATACACTTCCGCGCGGAATGTATATTCTTATGGTTAAAGGCCAAAAAGTGAAGTTGATAAAAGAATAGATCAGTCAACAGCAGCCAGCGTATACAAGCTATCGGTATTTTTTTACCTTTATATAAAATTATCCTTATGAGAAAACTACTTGTCGCCTGCCTGCTTGTTTGGTTACTCCCTCCCTCCTCTTCCGCGCAAAACCGCAAAGAGATAGGCAACCTGGTAATGGAGAACATTCCGGACATCCCACATGAGATCCTCGACGAACTTGATAAGTACAGCAACGTGCGCAGCGCGGCCCTGGCCGATTGGGCACCCGATGGAAAAAGCCTGCTTATCAGTACCCGCTTTGGCGACGTAGGCCAACTTCACCTGGTAGCAGCGCCCGGAGCGTACAGGAAACAACTCACTTTTTTCAAGGAACCCGTAACCGTAGGGATCAGCTGCCCCGATAAAACAAAAAGTGGTTTTGTATTCTCAAAAGACATCGGTGGCAACGAGAACTACCAATTATACTGGTTCGATCTTAAAACCTCGCAGCATACGCTTCTCTCCGACGGAAAAGCCCGCAACGTAAATTTTAGCTGGAACAAGGCCGGCACCCGCTTTACCTATAAGAGCAACAAGGCCAGCGGAAAAGGAATGGAGATCTTCGTGAATAGCCTCGCCGACGCAAAACAAGACAAAAAGATCCTGGGCCAGGCCGACAAAGGCGATTGGAACATACTTGACTGGAGCGCCGACGATAAACTCATGCTGTTGCAAAAGGAAGTATCCGTTACGGAATCTTACCTGTATATCCTTACTGTTGAAACCGGAACACTCCAACAGATCAATGAAAAACCCGGAAAAGAGATCGCTTATTCCGAAAAGGCCCGTTTTTCTAAGGATGGGAAGCATATCTATTTCATTTGCGATGAGGACGCTGAGTTCGCCCGCCTGTGCGTTTATGACATGAACACTAAAAATATAAAATCCCTGAGCGGAGGGATCAATTGGGATATCAGCGGTTTTGACATGAACGACAAAGGATCGAAGATCGCTTTTTTAGCCAATGAAGATGGGTATTCGCAGCTGTACTTACTTGATGTAGTTACAGGCAAGTATACAAAGGCGAACGGACTGCCGCAAGGGATCATTGGCGCCATGAAATTCAATCCGAACAATACCGATCTCGCGCTTTCTTTAGCTTCTGCTACTTTAGCGGGCGATGTTTTTGTGCTCAATACTGCGGCCGTACAAGGAGTTGCCTCACCCATAACCCGATGGACCTTCAGCGAAGTGGGCGGCCTTAATGAAAGTCAACTTATAACTCCTCAATTGATACGCTATCCTACTTTTGATTCTTTGGACGGAAAGCCGCGATTGGTTCCTGCCTTCATTTACAAACCTTTGAGATCTGCAGAGAAAAAAGAACCTTCTCCTGTTGTGATCAATATTCACGGAGGTCCTGAAGCACAAGCCCTGCCCTATTTCAGCAACTTTATCCAATACCTCGTAAACAAACTGGGGGTTACCGTGATCCTCCCCAATGTACGTGGGTCCATGGGTTATGGAAAAACCTATGTGAAGCTCGACAATGGTTTTTTACGTGAGAATTCGGTGAAAGATATTGGCTCGCTACTCGATTGGATTGGAAAACAACCTGATCTCGACAAGGATCGCGTGGGAGTTATGGGCGGATCGTATGGCGGCTATATGTCGCTTGCCACTATGACGAACTTCAACGCGCGAATGAAACTTGGTATTGACATTGTGGGCATCTCTAACTTTGTCACCTTCCTCAAAAATACAAGCGAATACCGGCGCGACCTGCGTAGAGTGGAGTACGGCGATGAACGCGACGCCAAAATGAATGAGTTCCAGCAAAAGGTATCGCCTAACAATAACGTTCAGAAAATTACCAAGCCTATGTTCATCATACAAGGCAAGAACGATCCGCGCGTACCTCTTACCGAAGCCGAACAAATGGTAGAGGCGCTGAAAAAAAATGGAAACCCGGTTTGGTACCTGATGGCCAAGGATGAGGGACATGGGTTCGCAAAAAAACAGAACCGAGACTTTCAGAACGCCTGCATGATCCTCTTTCTGCAGAATTATCTTTTGAAATAACTATTTACAACCCGGAGGTCCCCAAAGCTCCGTTTTATGTTTCTTCTCAAGTGCTTTAATCTCCTCACAAGTGCAGAAACACGACAAAATATATTTGGCATTTTTCTCATAGCTTGAGCCAAGCTGCGTCTCCGCAGCTTTTTTCAGTGCGGGGATCTTGTTTTTGGGGACAAGCGTGGAGCGTCGCCCTACATTTTCCCTTGCAATCGAATCTTCGGGCCAGTTGTCGGCCAAAACAGAAAGACATTTGCCCATAGCCGCGCTGTCGTATCGGAACAGGCCGCAATTGAGATAACGTTCCGCCACAAAGGTATTGGCATCCTGCTTCAGTTTCCTATCAACTTCCTTTTCATAGTTCGTTTGCATCGCCTCTATCACTCCAATGGTATCGCTCTCGTATCGCGATCGCTCCATAGAAAGCGTGCTACAGTATTGGCCGTCATAAGCTACGCCTTTCATCAAAAGCTTATGCGCGGTAATGATAAAGTTTGGTTCGCGCGTCTGCTCGCCCAATTCACAAAGCGCTTTGATCTGTGAAAATGGATTCTTTGTTTTAATATACTCGTCCGTATACTTTTCAGTGCAGGACTTAAAAATATTATCGATCCCCTCCTTCCATTCAGGAGAGACATGCTTCCAATACGTGCGTTGACCAACCAGGCGGCGGGCTGTTGGGTTGTGATCCCAATTCCGTATCGCTACGTAGTCGATCTCTGAAATATCCTTTGACTGCACAAGGGCTTCCACAAGTCCTCCGAATTTATCGAGGTTGTAAGCAGTATCGGCGAGGATACCTTCCGCAACCTTCAGGGGCGATGGTAATTTGTTGAGCACCAATTCTTCGTTATCAGGCCTAATTGTAAAAAAAGTAGTGCTATCTCCCACGCGATGAAAGACAAACCTCGAATTAACCGGCTCATGTTTTCGCTCATAGAGTAAATGTTCTTTAGAAGAAGAAAGCTGTATCTCAATACCTTCAAGAGTTTCGTCAAGGTCGCTGCCCGATAAAAATTCTTCCATGTTCGCGTGCGACTCAGCCACCACCAGCGGCCATCCTTTCAACTCGAGGGTGATCACCAGGCTTTTTTCCGATTTAATATAAGGAAGAATGATGGGGGCATGCGGTGTTCCGGTAATGCCGGCTTCCATGTCTTTGGCCGAGATAGCCCTTACAAGGATATCAATCCCATTAACGGAAATGGTTCTTTCGGCCGTTTTTTTTCTGTCAACACAACCCATTAGAATAGAACACATCAGGATGAATACAAAGAACTGTTTCATGCATTAGCTTTTGGATAATTTCCTGATCGTTCTGTCTATGTATTTTTCTTTGGTAAGTAAGCTCCGCTGTATACGACGGGCATAGTAAATACTATCAATGATCTCCTTCTGTTTTTCTTCAATGATGTGTTTTTGTTCTTCTACCTCTTCCTTTTGTTTAGCAATAAGGATATTTGCTCTTTTCTTTTGCTGGTACCCACGAAACACCAGGACAAGAACCAATAACACAAGCAAAAGCCCGGCGGTAATAGATCCAATGATTATTTTCTGCACGCGCTTCTCTTCGGCAAAAACCGCATCCTTAATGGCCTGCTCCTGCTTTAATTTATCTTCTTTCTTCTCAAACTCAAAGTTATGACGTGCCTCGGCTATCTTGTCTTCAAGTGTTTGACTGAAAAAAGTATCCCGAATGGCCACATAACTTTTAAATAGCTCGGCCGAACGTTTAAAATCACCTAAAGCAAAATAGATCTTGGCCAGTTTCTTACGACAACTACTCTCCAGGTCCTTAAACTCATTGTCTATGGCCACCTTAAGGGCTTCGTCGCCATACTTTCGTGCCTCTTCAAACCTTTTCAGATCATAGTATGTTTCGGCCAGGTTATTTAGGCAATTCATTATCTCGCCGGTCAATCCCAGCTTTACATTCTCGTTATACGACTTATGATAATATACAAGCGCGGAATCAGGGATCTCCATATTGAGGTAATAGGTACCCAGGTTGTTCCATGATTGTGCGATGCCCATTGGGTTGTTTATTTTTTTTCTTATTTCCAGTGCCTTGTTCACAAAATAAAATACCGAATCGCAACTGGCCGGATCGTTATAGCTGAACGTATTTCCCAAATTGTTATAGGACAAGGCTATCTGCAAAGAATCTTTCAGTTCTATGCGCATCTGCAGCGCAACGCGGTTGTATCTTCTCGACTGCAGGAAATCACCGCTTTTCTTAAATACAACGGCTATATTGTTATAAATATTAGCCAGTTGCTCTTTATTCTTGCCTACGGTCTCCTCTATCTTCAACGCTGCGAGGAAGTGATCGATAGCCTGCTTGTAATTTCCTTTCCGCGTTTCGCAAATTCCCAATCCAAGCAACATCTTCGATTCACCTTTCTTGTTCTTCCCCGCTACCGAATAAGCTTTCCCTACATTGAACAACTGCATGGCCTCATTGTTCTTGCCCTGCAAAGAGAGGCTTAGCCCGGCTATATTTATGTTCTTGTATATGCCCCTCACAAAATATTGCTTGCGCGCCAATTCGTATCCCTTCATTGCAAAAAATATAGCCGAATCTGTTTCCCCATTAGTATAGTAGTCATTTGCAATATCCAGGTACGCATTAGATCTAAGCGTGTCTGCAGGCCCTGTATCCTCTTTTTGAATAGTAGATTGAGCGAAAAAATGAGTCGCCAAACAAATAAGAAATAGAAAGATGGAAATTTTGTATCTCACAAAACAAGAAGGGATTTAATAATCCAATTCCATATCCAGCCTGCTCTTCAGGTCCTTCAAAAGCGGGTTCTTCTCTATCATGGCCTCGAACCTCTCAATGGGCGAGTAAGCCTTTTTGGTGGTGCCGTCCTGCTTCTTCTCTTCGAAACGGAAATTGATGGTATTATTGGTACAGAATTTACGAATAGAATCGAGAAACTCCTGGCGAAAAGGCTCAAAGCTCTCGCGCTGCGATAAATTCTCGATCTCAATGATTGCGATCTCATCATCCATGCGCGTGATCATTTCTGCACGAAGTAGCGCGGTGATCTGCATCTTATTCTTATCCCTGGCGTAAGCGGCGGCGGCTAAACGGAATTTCTCAAGCGTAACTTCCTCGTTCTGTACAGCCGGAATTTCTTTTACCGGCACTTCTTCAGTTACGGCAGATTGCTGCACCACTTGTTTTGCTTGCCCCAAACGGAAACCGGAAGTAAGGTTGAGATCTTTAAAGGAAGTAACGGGTTTGTCGGTTTTTTTGTATTGAGGCGTTTCCTCGGCCAGCACATTGGTCTTTTGCGCAGTAAGCGGTTCTTTCTTTGCAGTACTTACAGGTTGTTGTACTACGTTTTGACTGTCGTCATTTTTTTTTTCTGCTTCCACGGGAGCAGCGTTCAGGTAGCTCATCTGGAGCAGCGCGATCTCTACCTGCAGGCGTTGGTTCTTTGCCGATTTGTAACTAACATCGCAACGGTTTATAATACCAAGCGCTTTCAGCAGGAATTGCATGCCGCACTCCTGCGCCTGTTGCAGGTATTTCTTTTTTACGTCCTCACTTACTTCCAGTAACTGAACAGTGGCCTGGTCTTTACAAACCAAAATATTGCGGATATGCTCACCTAAACCTGCGATGAAATGATGGCCGTCGAAACCATTATTGATTATCTCGTTAAATGTGAGCAAGACATTAGACGAATCCAATTTATTGATCGCGTCGGTAATTTTGAAATAATAATCATAATCGAGAACGTGCAGGTTCTCAATAACCGTTTTATAGGTAAGCGTAGTGCCGCCAAAGCTCACCATCTGGTCGAACATACTGCAGGCGTCGCGCAGACCTCCATCCGCTTTTTGCGCGATGATGCGGAGGGCTTCGGCTTCGGCCGTGATGCCTTCTGTTTTGGCAATATAGGCCAGGTGATTGGAAATATCGTCTAAACGGATACGGTTGAAATCAAAGATCTGGCAACGCGAGAGAATGGTTGGAATTATCTTGTGCTTTTCTGTCGTTGCTAAAATGAAGATCGCATGCTTTGGTGGCTCTTCAAGCGTTTTAAGGAACGCGTTGAAAGCGGAGGCCGACAACATGTGAACCTCGTCGATGATATACACTTTAAATGACCCCAGCTGTGGAGCAAAACGCACCTGATCGATCAGGTTACGGATATCCTCCACCGAGTTGTTCGACGCGGCATCGAGCTCAAACACGTTGAGCGACTGACCGCTGTTGAACGACTTGCAGCTATCGCATTCGTCGCAGGCCTCGGTATCGGCCGTACGGTTAAAACAATTGATGGTCTTGGCCAGTATACGGGCGCAGGTGGTTTTACCCACTCCACGCGGACCGCAGAATAAGAAAGCCTGGGCAAGATGGTTGTTCTTAATGGAGTTTTTGAGCGTAGTGGTGATGTGCTGCTGGCCCACCACGGTAACAAATGTCTGTGGCCGGTATTTGCGGGCCGATACTACAAAACGCTCCATAACTATACGCTCAAAGATAAAATTTTAAAGCCTACTTTTGCGTTAAGAGTTTTTAACTATTGTGAATAAGTAATAACCGTAAATTAGCTCCTCTGAATCGCCTTGTTTTCATACTCTTAGTGCTGTTTTCGGGCCTTTCTGTTTTAGCCCAGCAAAGAAAATTCACCGTCACCGGCACCGTTTTCGAGGGTGACTCGTCTACCACCATGCCTTTTGTGAACCTGATCAACCAAACAAACGGTAACGGCACGATCACAGATTATAACGGGCGTTTCACGATCATTGCCCAGAATAGTGATACGATCATTTTTTCTTACCTGGGTTTTGCCCGAAAAAAAATACCGGTTGCGCACATCAAGAACTTAAGCGACAGCACAAAAAGAACGCTCAAGGTGGTGATGAAACCCATTATGGTGAACCTGGCTCCCACTACGGTTTACGCGAACAAGATAAAGCCCAACGAGATCAATTACATGAAGCGCTATGTGAAGCAGCACCGTAAGCTCACCCCGTTAGAATCAATGCAGAGTCCTA
>JANWKZ010000087.1 GCA_025451115.1 Bacteroidia bacterium
GGCGACATCATTTCCACTTCTTCCATAGTTGGTGGCGCAATTTTCACAACAATATCCGCCTTATACACTTCTTCAGAGCTGTAAGCGATCTCAGCACCCGCCTCACTATAATCGTTATCCAAAAAATTAGCCGCTTTGCCGGCGTTGGTCTCTATCACTACTTTGTGACCACTATTAACGAGCAGCGCCACGGCGTCGGGTACCAGCGGCACCCTGTTCTCCTGGTAGGCGATCTCGTTAGGAATGCCGATAAAAAGTTTTCCCTTTTTGCGGGCCACTTCCAGCATTTCTTCCTGGGGCATCATCACCCCTTTGGTGAGCGAGTAAAGTGCTTCTTTTGAAATTACCATACCTTGTTTTTAAATTTCTTTAGTGCGTGATTCAACTGTGTTGTGATCATCGCCCGTGATATTTGGGTGCGTTGCAATCAAGATCATACGCGCCAATGCCTTGTTTCATCCTATAAATAATCCCAACCCTTGTTTCCCAGGTGCGGTTCATGGCCCAGATCTTTCCTCCGTCAGAAATATACTGGTACCAGGCATCCGGGTTGTAATGCTCCTCTACAAACAAGTGCCAGGGCCCGCGAAGTTTGAATTCCATACCCAGCCCTACATCCGGACTGGCCCATATTTTCTTGAATTTGCCGGAGATATAACTATAGGCCGGAGTGCTTTTCGAAATGTTGTATTCAGCCCTCACACCCAACATAAGATAAGTTGGTCTTCTGAAACCCAGGTACACATAACGCTTCAGAAAATTGTTCCACTGAATATAGGCAAGCTTGTTCACCTTCTTCTCTTTCGTATCCAGGAAAGGATCCAGTAATTCGTTCTCTTTCGCGCCTTTGTTGCAATATTCCAGTTCGGTTTGCCAGCGCCACACATCGCTGCGCAGCATTTCTAAAAAAATACCGGCGCTCCAACTCTGTCGCTCAGTTGATTTATGGGAAGGGGGGTGAGCGCGAAGTATGGAGGTGGTTGGCCACGGCTCTTCCGGGTATTTGTTCTTATAGCGATGACGCGAACTGGTTTCTCCGGGGAAAACACCCCAGGCCCTCACAAACTGCGGAAACGCTTCATTCATAAGGAAGAGTAATCCCAGCGCAAAAAATATTTTTCGTGAATTCTTCATAAACTAAGCACTCAGGGCCTCCACCTCTTTGTTTACTTTCTTGATCAGTCCCTGTAACACTTTGCCCGGGCCAACTTCTGTAAAATGTGTTGCTCCATCTTTAAGCATGTGCTCAACGGTTTGCGTCCAGCGCACCGGCGCGGTTAATTGTGCAATAAGATTCTTTTTTATCTGGTCGGGATCGCTTACCGCATTGGCCGTTACATTCTGGTAAACCGGACAAATAGGTTTGCTGAAATTTGTTTCGTTAATGGCTTTTTCGAGTTCTACTTTAGCAGGCTCCATCAAAGGCGAGTGAAATGCTCCGCCTACGGGAAGTACCAAAGCGCGTTTAGCCCCTGCGGCTTTCAGTTTCTCGCAGGCAATATCTATTCCTTTTTTGCTTCCCGAAATAACCAATTGGCCCGGACAATTATAATTAGCGGCAACGACCACTTCTTCTGTGATGCTTGCGCAAACTTCTTCCACTTTCGCATCGTCGAGTCCTAACACCGCGGCCATGGTGCTTGGGTTAACCTCGCAGGCGTGCTGCATTGCTAAGGCGCGTTTGTAAACCAGTTTCAAAGCGTCTTCGAACGACAAAGTTTTATTGGCCACCAGGGCCGAGAATTCGCCTAAAGAGTGACCGGCCACCATATCGGGTTTGAAATTGTCGAGCGTGCTGGCCAATACAACAGAATGCAGAAAAATAGCGGGCTGCGTAATTTTGGTTTGTTTCAGCTCTTCTTCCGTCCCGTTAAACATTGTGTCGGTAATACGGAACCCGAGGATCTCATTTGCTTTCTCGAAAAGTACTTTCGCGTTTGGGTTGCTGTCGTAGAGGTCTTTGCCCATACCCGGGAATTGTGAGCCTTGACCGGGAAATACGTATGCCTTCATAAGTTAAAATAAGCTATAAACAAGCCTTGAAAGGTAGGTGTTTTGCCCATAAAAGCCAAACCCCCGGGCACTTAGTAATTAACCGGATTTTGTGAATAAGACCGGCCCCGAAAGGCCTGTAAGCCAGGGTCAAAAATACCCCTGTGCCACTATGGAATAAGGCATGATTTTGGCATCCTATATACCAAAGGCCCGCAAGAGGGCGTTACTTTATTTTATATAACTTTACCCATTCTATGCAAAAACTCGTTTTCAGCATACTTTTCGGCCTTGCCTGTAGCTTATCGATCATGGCCCAGGATGAGGAGGAGACCAAAAAAAGCGGTTGTCCCGAACCGGAAGAAAAGAAGGCGGTTGACCTCTACAAAAAGGGTACCGACAAGAAGAAATACAAAAAACCAGAACGTTTAAAGTTCCTGCAGGACGCCATCAGTATTGAGCCCGGCTACGCGGAGGCTAATATGGCTTTGGGTAACGAACTCATTGTAAAGTGCAAGCTCGATAATCTACCTTTCAGCAGCGCGCGTCCCTATTTTATCGCGGCTGTTAAGACCTGCCCGAAGATCCACTCGGAGCCTTATTATTACATCGGTTTCAGTTATTACGAGGACTCCAAGAACGATTCGGCGGTAAAATACCTCGAAGAATTCATCAAGTTCCAGGACGATGATGAAAGTAAGTTTAGTAAAGACTATCAGTTCGAGCAATACCAGAGCAAGGAAATGATCAAAGCGGCCAAAAAGGAGACGGAGTTAAAAAAGAAGATCGTTCCTTTTAATCCAAAAGTGCTGGCCAATGTTTCAGGCGCTAATAATGAGTACCTGCCTTACATTTCGCCTGATGAGACTATGTTTCTGTATACAAGAACGCAACCTGACCAGAGTAAGGATAAGATCTACCAAACGGATAAAGAAAAAGAAATTTTTACCATTTCTATGAGACAGAAAGACGGAACTTTTGATAAAGGAAAACCCATGGAGTGGCCCTTTAACGAGAACGCGAATGAAGGCGGGGCTTGTCTTTCTATCGATAACAATCACTTATTCTATACCATTTACAAAGCCGAGGGCGGCCAGCAGCCCAACGCCGATATTTATTATTGCGACCAGGTGGATGGTGTTTGGGGCGAGATAAGAAAAGTGCCCAATATAAATGACCCTGTTTATTGGGATTCTCAGCCTTCTGTTTCAGCAGATGGAAATACCCTTTATTTTGCCAGCGATAGGCCGGGCGGATTAGGTAGAGTGGATATCTGGAAATCGGAACGCGACCCCGCAACCAAAATGTGGAAGAAGCCCGTGAACCTGGGCCCCCGGATCAACACTGCGGGAATAGAAAAATGCCCCTTCATTCACTCTGATTCTGAGACCTTGTATTACAGCAGCGACGGACTTTATGGTTTTGGGGGACTGGATATTTTCTACACACGTAAAGACGAAAAAGGCAACTGGAAGGAGCCCGAAAACATCGGCTCGCCCATCAATTCTGCAGAGGATGACGCCGGATTTTTTGTGAGTACAGATGGCACTAAGGGTTTTTTCTGCTCCTACAGCAACGAAGGAAAAGTGCGCGGACAAGGCGTAGGAAAATATGATGTTTATTATTTTGACCTCTACAAAGAAGCCCGTCCCGATTCTGTTGGTTTTATCAAAGGAAAAGTTAAAACCCCCGATGGCGAGCCACCCCGTACCAATTTAAAAGTGGAGATCAAGGATATAAAAACGCATGTTAAAACGGAAGCCGTGGTAGATTCGGTTACCGGGCATTATGTGGCCGCGATAAATATGAAAAAATTCAAGAATGATGTGGTGATAACCGTGAAAGCGCCCGATCATTCTTTTGTATCGGAAAAAGTCTCATTGAAAGGCGCTACCGTCACAAAACCGGTAGAGGTAGTAGAAGTGAAAATTGAAAAAGTGGAGACGGGGAAATCGTTTGTGATCAACAACATTCTCTATGCCACCGGTGCCGCTGATCTTTATCCGGAGTCGTTTGTAACGCTGGATGAATTTGCCGAATATTTGAAAGAACATCCAAATTTTAAAGTAGAGATACAAGGTCATACCGATAACGTTGGTCATGATGCCGACAACCTCGCGCTTTCGCAAAAGCGTGCCGACAACGTGAAAAAATATTTAGAGACCAAAGGTATTCCGGCAGGTAAGGTCGTTGCAAAAGGGTATGGTGCCAGTAAGCCGGTAGCAAGCAATAGTACGGTAGAAGGCAAAGCGCAGAACAGGCGCACCGAATGTTTAATCTTAGAAAAGTAAAGTGAAAAAAAGCAAGTTCAGCGAACTGAAAAAAGTTATTTCAAAAGCGAAGAATATTTCTATTCTTACACACACCAATCCCGATGGCGATGCCATGGGCTCTTCTTTGGGTTTGTATCATTACCTACTGAAGAAAAAGAAAAATGTAAAGGTGATCGTACCTAATACTTTTCCCGGTTTTTTGGAGTGGATGCCGGCGAGTAAACAAAGCCTGGTATTTGAGGGAAATGAAGAAAAAACGCAGAAGCAAATTGCAAAATCTGACCTTCTTTTTATTTTGGATTTCAATAATTATTCGCGACTCGATAAACTAGGTGAACTGCTTGCAAAAAGCGAATCTCCAAAGATATTAGTGGATCATCATCGGGAACCTGATACCTGTTTCGATTATTATTTTCACGATGAAAAAGCGAGTTCTACAGCTGAACTTATTTATGACCTGATCTGCGGTATCGATCCTCAGAAGATGATCGATAAAAAAGGAGCAACCTGTTTGTATACAGGTATCATGACCGATACCGGGACTTTCCGTTTCCCGAGCACAACCGAAAAAACATTTCAGATAGCTGCTGCGCTTATTAAAGCAGGAGCCGATAATGCCGCTATCTACAACGCGGTATATGACGATTACAGCGCGGAAAGAATGAAATTATTGGGTCATTGTTTGGAAAAACTGGTTTTTTTGCACGAATACAAAGCGGCCTATATCGCGGTGAGCGAGGAAGAACTAAGGCGCTACGATTTTAAAAAAGGAGATACCGAAGGTGTGGTGAACCAGGCCCTCTCCGTGCGTGGAATTAAATTCTCCGCTTTCTTTTCCGAGAGAGAGGGGGAGATACGCATCTCATTCCGCAGTAAGGGAAAGTTCGATGTGAATAAATTCTCACGCGCGCATTTTGGCGGCGGCGGACACATGAACGCTGCCGGCGGGAAGAGCATAGATTCATTAGAGAATACTGTAAGCAAATTCCTGGGTATTCTTCCACAATACAAAACGGATCTCATCAAATAATGACTTTTCTCAACCCGAAACATGGAACTTTTAAACACGGAACGGCTGTTTTGCTTGTTTGCATGTTTGTTGTTTCGTGCGATGATCCTAAAAAGGATAAGCCTGTGGTCATTGATTCCCAAAAACTAAAAGAGAACATCGTAAAAGTGAACCAGCCCGCGGTGGTAATGGAGAACGACGAGATCAATGCCTGGATAAAATCACACGGCTATCCAATGAAAACTACCGGAACAGGCTTGCGTTATTACATTTTCAAAGAAAATAAGAAAGGAAAAGAGATAAAACTTAAGAATGAAGTAAGCATCAAATACAAGGTGTCTCTCCTAGATGGAATAGAATGTTATTCTTCCGATAAAAAGGGCCCCCGTATATTTATGGTAGGTGCCGATAATATTGAAAGCGGTCTGCACGAAGGGATCCGGTTCATGAAGCAGGGAGAAAAAGCGGTATTTGTTTTACCCGCACACCTTGCGTTTGGCCTGGTTGGCGACCGCGATAAAATTCCACCGAAGACAACTGTTGTTTACGAAATTGAAGTTCTGGAGGTGAGATGAGGGTAAAGGTTATGTGTAATTCGATATTTGTTATTCGTAAAGTAGCGTTTGTTCTGTTAACTGCGGTTCTGTTTTTGGGTTGTGGCCCCGAAAAAACACATAACGGTTATTCCAAAAAAGACAATTATTATTACAAACTGCTTTCCATCGGCGATGGAAAAATAAAACCCGATACCTCGGATGTACTTTGGATAGACGCATCCTGCCTTACTTTAAAAGACTCCGTTTTCTGGGATACCAAACACAACGCTTTCCAGAGCTTTTTTGTGGAACAGAATTCCTATTCATTCACCAAACATCTTTTTTCATTAGCCGAGGGCGATAGCGTGCAATTCCTGGTAAAGCCAGTAACTCTTTTCAAGGAGGTCTTCGGTTATTCGAAAGTGGCTTTTTTCAGTGAAAAAGACTCCGCCGTTAAGTTCTCCGCAAAGATCCTCCGTATTATTAGTCCGGATGAATATACTCAGCTAACCGACAGTCTTCGGGTAGTAACTGAGGGCAGACAGAATGAGGAATATGCCCAGATCAATAATTATGTCACCCAAAGTTTCGATGAGTCGCTCCAGTTCAGTGTGAACGCTTTCCTACAGGTAACCAAGCCTTCCGTGGGAGATTCTATAAAAAGAGGCGATAAAGTGAGTATTTCCTATAAAGGCTATTTCCTCGATGGCCGCCTGGCCGATTTTACCCCTGAGGGTAAGCCTTTTGAGGTTTCCGTGGGCCAGGAGGGGCAGCTTATAGATGGCTTAAGATTAGCACTTTATCACCTCAAAAAGGGGGAAAAAGCGAAAATTATATTACCTTCGCGCCTTGCTTTTGGCAGCCAGGGCAGTTCGAACGGGAGCATCCCGCCGCACACGCCCCTGCTGTACGAAGTAGAGATCCTCGATACAAAAAATTAATCCGGGAGCTGAACGCAGTTCGCTTCCACGAAAAAAGAATATGAAAAAGATCATCCTCGCGCTGGCTGTTGTTGTTTTAGCCGCTTCCTGTAAAAACAATTCTAAATTTCCCGGTTACGACGAAACAGAGACCGGAGCTTATTTTAAAGTAGATCAACCCGGCGACGGCAAAACTGCTATCAACCCCGGCGATGTGGTATTTATACACCATACTATGACCACCGAGAAAGATTCGCTGCTTTATGATTACAAAACCATGGGTCAGCAGCAAGGTGGTCCTTTTGCCATGCGTCTCGCGCCTCCTGTATATAAAGGTGACATGTTCGAAATGATCTACAAACTGAAAGTGGGCGACAGCGCTTCTTTCGCGCTGCGCGTAGATTCTATGTTCGAGAAATATTATAAGAAGCCCATTCCCAAATTCCTCGATCCTAAAGGTTTCATCGTTTACCACCTGAAGATCGACAGCGCTTACAGCTCGGCGAAAGTAGAGGAGATCGAAAAGAAGAACCGCGCGATGCAGGAAGCCTATTTTGAAAAAGCCCGCGTGGCCGAAGACAGCATTCTTAATAAGTACCTCGCTGATAACAAGATCACCGTTAAACCAACTGCGAGCGGCCTTTATGTTGTGATCAAGCAAAAAGGAAAAGGCGCTGTAGTGAAAGAAGGCGATAACGTAGAAATGAAATACAACGGTACTCTAACCAACGGAGAAGTGTTCGACGCCTCTGATCGCCACCAGGAAGCATTTGTTTTCCGTGTAGGCGAACACCGCGTAGTTCCGGGATGGGAAGAAGGTATCACCGGCATGCCGGTAGGAACCAAAGCGATCCTGATATTGCCTTCTAAATTAGGTTGGGGCCCGCAGGGCCAGGGACCTATTCCTCCTTTCGCTCCAACTATATTTGATATTGAAGTGGTAGGCATTAAATAA
>JANWKZ010000088.1 GCA_025451115.1 Bacteroidia bacterium
ACCTTACAGTTTGGTCATTCTGCACCAGGTTCCGCTTAAAGACCCCGCAACAAAAAAGATACAATCGGAAATAAACACGCACAAAACCTCTACCTGGCAATTTACCCGCAACGATCCCTGGGCCTTTTCCGGTCTGCGTATGGCCGGTATTTCCTCGCGCAATAATGATGCAGAGCCTTTGTCTAACCCGGGCTTCGCCCTGTTTGGTATAAGCAATGAGTTAAAGAATTACATGAAAGAATTCCCGGCCATAAATACCGCGCTGGCAACCTACAAGGTCTCTAACGGAACTTCTACACTTATAAACCAACAGATAGGACAGGTGCAAACCGAAAACCCTATTCTTATTTTCAACGACGAAGCAGGACAGAAGTCGGCTTTGTTTTGCGGGGATGGTCTCTGGCGCTGGCGACTGCGTGATTATGCAGACCACGAGAACAACAATGTGTTTGATGAACTGGTACAGAAAACCGTACAATACCTTTCGGTAAAGGCGGATAAGAGTTTTTTCAGGGTGTATACACGACGTATCATTAACGAGAATGAGGCTGTAGAGTTTGACGCGGAAGTTTTTAATCCAAGCTACGAATTGATAACCGATCCGGAGGTGACCATGGTGATCACAGATGAGAAAAAGAAGCAATTCACTTATACTTTCTCAAAGACCAATCGTGGTTATCATTTGAATACCGGAAATTTCCCCCCCGGTAATTACACTTATCGCTCGCAGGTGAAGATAAACAACCAGGTGTTTGAGCAAAAAGGAGAGTTTACTGTGAAACCGCTTATGGCTGAATATACCGGCCTGGTGGCTGACCACGCCTTGCTGTACAATATGAGCAAAAAGACGGGTGGACAATTGTTCTATCCTAAACAAATGGGAGAATTGCAAAAGAAACTCCTTGAGAATGAAAACATCAAAACCCTGGTACATGAGCAGAAGCAGGTAAATGACCTCATAAACCTGAAGGCGCTATTCTTTATTTTATTGGTATTTTTAAGTATCGAATGGTTTGTAAGAAAATATAATGGATTAAGTTAAGAATGAAAATTGTAACTGTAATAGGGGCCAGGCCCCAGATCATTAAGGCAGCTGCATTCAGTCGGGCTATCAAGAATGGTTTTTCTGATCGCATTAAAGAACTTATAGTTCACACCGGTCAGCACTATGATGCTAACATGAGTGGTGTATTCTTTGAAGAACTGGGCATTCCTCAGCCCGATTATAATCTGAATGTTGGCAGTGGCTCACATGGTAAACAAACCGCGGCCATGATCGCGGGTATCGAAGAGATATTGTTGAAAGAAAAACCGAAAGCAATTGTTCTGTATGGGGATACGAATTCAACGCTGGCAGGCGCTATAGCGGCTTCGAAAATGCATGTACCGGTTGTGCACATTGAAGCAGGGCTTCGTTCCTTCAATAAACACATGCCCGAGGAGATCAATCGCATTACCTGCGATCACGCCTCTACTTTGTTGTTCTCTCCCACAAAGGCGGGATTTGATAATTTGGTGAAGGAAGGATTTAAATCGGATGCGAAGCCGCCCTACAATACCAATAACCCAAAGATCTATCATTGCGGCGACGTGATGTATGATAACAGCCTGTATTTTGCTACGATAGCTGAGCAGAAGTCGAAAGTGATGGAGCAACACGGCCTTCAAAAGAATAATTTCATCCTGGCAACCATTCACCGCGACAGTAATACGGATGTTCCCGAGCGATTGAACGCTTTGTTCTCTGCGCTTTTCGAGATCCATCAAAAGAACAATATCCCCGTGGTGTTACCTTTGCATCCGCGCACCAAAAAATTTCTTCCACAAAATCTTGACAAGAAACTGCTTGCTGACATCGAAAAAGCAAAAGAGTTTATCATCACAGAACCGATGTCGTTCCTGGATATGATCATGCTGGAGAAGAATTGCTCGCTGGTGATGACCGATAGCGGGGGCGTACAAAAAGAGGCTTTCTATTTTGAAAAACCCTGCATCATCCTGCGCCCCGAAACCGAATGGGTGGAATTGCTTGACTGTGGAGCCGCCCTGCTGGCCGATGCCGATAAGCAAAAGGTTCTTGCGGGTTGGGATCACTTTAAGGCAAAGAAAGACCTTAGCTTCCCAAAACTTTTTGGCGATGGTCATGCCTCTGAATTTATTTGCAGTGAAATGGTAAAACACCTCTCGTAAATGCTCTTACTCTACGCGCATAAGATATCGCCCCGCTTCAGATACGCGGCCGATCTTCTTTTGGGTGATCTTTGCGGTTTTGAACTGGCTTATTCGAACAGCAGTGGAGAGTTTGCTTCTTATGACGGACCTAAACTTAGTTATTACGAAACTCCTTTAGGTTCAGAGCCAAATGTTATTCCGCACAGCCTTCTTTTCGAAAAAGGTGTAAAGCCGCAAAACATTGCCCTTTCTAAATGGAACGAACTTCCGGTTATTTTCAAGAACCAGAATCCGGGAATCCCCTTTGATATTTTTGCCGCCACTTTTTTCCTGGTAAGCCGTTACGAAGAATACCTGCCCCATATTGCCGATACATACAATCGTTTTGAAGCCGACAGCAGCCTGGCCTTCCAGAATAAATTCCTTCATCTTCCCGTCATTAACCTTTGGGCCGCCGAGCTCAAAAAGAAATTGCTCGCGCTCTATCCGGGCTTAAAACACAAGGAAAGTTCTTACGAGTACATTTCTACTGTTGACATTGATAATGCCTGGGCTTTTAAACATAAGGGATTCATGCGTACAGGCGGAGCTTACCTGCGCTCGCTCATCCATCTTGATCTTACCGACGTAAAAGAAAGGGCTTTAACGCTGGCGGGAACGATGCAGGATCCCTATGATACTTACGACCTGCTACAAAGCGTACAGGATGAGTTCAAACTTAAAATGATCTATTTCAACCTGTTGGGTAATTACGGAGTGAACGATAAGAACATCTCGGCTAATAATTTTTCTTTCCAGTCGCTCATCAAGCGCCTGGCTGATTACGCCGATACCGGCATTCACCCTTCCTTTGGCTCAAACGACAATCTGAACCAGGTAAAGATAGAGGTGAACAGGCTTACACAGATAACACATAAACCGGTAACCAAAAGTCGCCAGCATTTCTTAAAGTTACATTTCCCCGAGACCTACAAAAACCTTATAAGCTGCGGAATACTGGAAGATTATACAATGGGCTATGCCTCCCAGATAGGTTTCAGGGCCGGGATCTGCAGTCCGTTTAAATGGTATGATATGGATATGGAGCAGCTCAGCCCGCTTACCGTTTACCCTTTCGCTATTATGGACGCCACCCTGCTTTATTATATGAAATTGAGTCCGCAGGAGGCTATTGAAAAATGCGCCGAAGTGATAAGCCAGGTAAAAAAAGTGAAAGGGACCTGTATTACGGTTTGGCATAACGAGACCATTGGTAACTGGCGGCAGTGGAAAGGCTGGCAGGATGTTTACCGCGAGGTTGTGAAACTGGCTGTTTAGGTTCGTTCAAAAGTTAAAAAACTGCTCTCAGACAACCATTCCAACCATTCAGCAATAAGCCATAAAACCATTCGTTTTAATCGTTATATTTGAAAAGGTAAAGAAAATCCCTATGATCCACATTCTTTCAGAAAAATCTTCCGTTTTTAACCAGTATATCGCCGAGATACGCGATCAGGGCATCCAGCAGGACCGCATCCGTTTTCGACGTAACATGGAACGCATGGGCGAGATATTCGCTTACGAGATCTCCAAAACGCTTTCCTACAAACAAGTGGTAACGCCAACCGTTTTAGGCGAGGCCGATACTAAAGTATTGGCCGAGCAACCTGTGGTAGGAACTATTCTGCGTGCAGGACTTCCTTTGCACCAGGGGATGCTGAATATTTTCGACGGCGCGCAGAACGCTTTCGTTTCGGCTTACCGTCGACATCACAAGGATAACAGTTTTGATATTCATGTTGAATATCTTTCTACACCTTCTTTAGAAGATAAAACCCTTATTCTCTGCGACCCTATGTTAGCCACCGGTTCTTCGATGGTGCTTTCTTACAAAGCTCTTCTATCTAAAGGAACGCCAAGGCACGCGCATATCGTTTCTGTAATTGCGAGCAGGGAAGGGGTAGACTACCTGAGAAAGCACTTGCCCGGCGATAACTACACGCTGTGGTTAGGTGCCGTGGACGAGGAGCTTACCGCACACGCTTACATCGTTCCGGGTCTTGGTGACGCCGGCGATCTTGCCTACGGGGAAAAACTTTAACACATGGAGGTTCCTGAGTGGGGACAAATACTGAGTGTTTTTATTGCCTGTGCCCTGAAGCCCGGTATTGTGGGCTTGCCCATGGCTATCGCTATGAAATTCTCTTTTTTATGGACTTTAATTGTAAGCGGTGGCGCAGGGATCTGCGGTTCCTTTGTGTTTGGTTATTTGAGTGAGGAAATAGTGATCCTGTGGGAGCGCGGTATGTGCAAATTCTTTCCGAACCGAAAAAAGCCGAGGACCTTTACAAAAACTAACCGTATCATTGTAAAAACAAAAAAGTATTTCGGCATCACGGGTATTGCTATCATTTCGCCTTTATTCCTTTCAATTCCCCTCGGAAGTTTTGTAGCCATTCGTCTTTTTAAAGACAGGCACAAGACCGTGCTTTACATGTGCATCTCGTCTGTAGCCTGGACCGTCATCCTGTACTTCTTCTACAACGGGGCTTTTGACGGGATCGTGAAGTTGTTTAGTTAACGCTTGAATTCTGAAGTGTCGTCTAATTCCCTACTCAATTTTGGTTTGTAAGGCTTCTGAATTATCGTATCCGTCGCAGGATAATCCCAGCTTAAGATCATAAATGTCGTGCGTCGGTTCAATTGTCGAAGAGCTTCTTTTTCTTTTTGGCTCTTTGCTTTCGCTATGGTAGCATCGCTGATCTTTAATTTTTTGAAACCATAACCTTTTGCTACTATGCGAACCGGATCTACTCCTTTCTTTTCCAACAATTCCTTTATTTTCTGACTGCGTTTTTGAGATAGCACTTCGGGCTCCTTTTCTTCGTGACTGCAATGAGTAGCCACCTCAATTATAATGTTTGGGTTATCGATCAGGATCTTATAATAAACCTCGAGGGCCTG
>JANWKZ010000089.1 GCA_025451115.1 Bacteroidia bacterium
TCCACCGCCTCCACCGCCGCCGCCGCCGGCAGCTGCAAATAAAGGAACGCCCAATCTGTATATCATAGAAGCCCCGCCTCCTGCACCACCGCCACCTGAGCAACCCGAGGCTCCAGCGTTTCCTCCATCACCACCGAAGCCGGCTCCAAATCCACCTAATCCGCCGCCTGAACCGGTTACGCAGCCAATGCCGGAAGCGCCTCCGCCTCCAACTGTAATTGTCAATATATCTCCGGGACTAACAGCGATTGTGGCACTGGCATAAGAGCCACCGCCACCAACACCGGGGTTCCAGGTGTCTAATCCTCCTCCTCCTCCTCCTCCGCCCCACGCTTTCACGGTAATGGCGTTGGTACAGGGTACAGTAAAGGTTTGAGCTCCGCCGGTAAAGGAAAACACCTGTGTTACAGGGGCTTGTGCGCTTAAACGAAAGATCAGTAAAGTAAAAAAAACAGTAAATAAATGTCGCATCATGCCAATAGCAGGGTTCTTAAGCAAATATAACCAAACGCACCCGAATAAAAAAGCAAATGAGGCTTGTAATTAATGAATATAGCGTGTAGTTTTCACAATACCCGTATAATATTACCTTTGCGAAATACAATTTTATGTCACGCATCTTAACAGGCATACAGAGCACCAACATCCCGCATCTTGGTAATATACTTGGTGCTATGTTGCCGGCCATTGAAATGAGTAAAGACCCAAAGAACGAGGCTCTTTTATTCATTGCAGATCTGCACTCTCTTACAACCGTAAAGGATGCAGATTTTCGCCGCAACAGCACGTTGGGTGTTGCTGCTGCATGGATCGCTTTGGGGTTTGATACAGAAAAGAATTTATTGTATAGACAAAGCGATGTGCCTGAGGTTTGTGAACTTACCTGGTACCTGAACTGCTTCACACCTTTTCCGATGTTGCAGAACGCGCATTCGTTCAAGGATAAAGCAAATCGCTTGAGCGATGTGAACGCAGGATTATTTACCTACCCGGTTTTAATGGCAGCCGATATTATTATGTACGATGCGCATTTTGTTCCTGTAGGGAAAGATCAGTTGCAGCATTTGGAAATGACACGCGACATCGCAAGTTCATTCAATCATCAATACGGGGATACATTTGTGGTGCCCGAACCCAAGATACAGGAAGAAGTGATGATAGTACCGGGCATCGACGGGCAAAAAATGAGTAAGTCGTACAACAACTTCATTAATATTTTTCTGCCCGAGAAGGAATTGAAGAAAGTTGTGATGAGCGTTGTTACCGATGCAAAAACATTAGAAGAACCAAAAGATCCGGATACCTGCAATGTGTTCGCGCTTTACAAACTTATGGCAAGTGCTGAGCAAATTGCAGCAATGCGTAAGAATTATACCAGTGGAAATTACGGTTATGGTCATGCCAAAACAGCTTTGTACGAACTGATCCTGGAGAAATTCAAAGACGCGCGCCATAAATATTCCGACCTGATGAATAACCCTTCTCTTTTGGAAGCAGAACTTGCCAAAGGTGCCGCGAAAGCCCGCAAAATAAATCAACCTGTTTTAAAGAGGGTTAGGGAGAAGCTGGGATTCTAATCTCCACCTCCACAGCCACCACAACTCGAACCGCAGGAACTACCGCAACTCGAGCCGCCCGAACTTCCGCACGAAGAACCACAAGATGAGCCGTGCGAAGAAGAACCCGTGATGTAACTGTCATTTTTTTCAGTATACCTTACCAGCGGAATGAAAGCTGCAGCAAGTACTGAACTTCCAAGTGTAAAATAACCCCAATCCACAGTATCCATTTCGCGTTGCGGTTTATAATTGTCCCTGTAATGATCAGGAAGGGCAAACTTTGTAAAATAGATGCTCAGACGGTACAGGTAGATAGCGATAAATATAAAAAGACAGATCACCAGCAAGAGAATAAGAATAACCGGCTTATCACGCATGACACCCGTTACGAGACGCGTAAAGCCAAGCATAAGCACAACAAGCAGGACAGAAAAATTAAGAAGAAAAAGATCGCCGAAGAACTTAGATTTAAGGAAATACTTCTTTAGTGCATCCATAGAGTTGGAGGTATTGCTGAAAAGCGGCTTTTGTGATAATTGCCTTAAAAGGATAGGATAGTGAATTTTGCCTGCATGTTCAATAGAGTTCAGGATAACATGCTCCATAGCATCATATGGCTTAGCATTTTTATTTTTTACGATTTTATTGTCTTTTTCAAGAAATATTTTTTTGTAATCGAGCAAATTGTTCATGCGTGCGTGAAAGATCTCGGCCAGTTTGCCCGTCTTAAGATAAATTAATTCCATGGGCGCCAGATCAAAAATAAAAGAGACTTTATGCCGGGTTTGCAGCATGCGCTTTATTTTGACCTGGTTATAAGCCTGGAGCGCGATAAAAGTAGCCAGTGCCAGTAGAATGAGATACCACAGGAAATCGGGATTGTCAATGTGTGCGTACACGGGCCGTAGCAAAAAATAAAAAGGAGCTATCATGACCACAAAACCCAATAAACAGAAAATAATGACCGAGCGAAGCTTGAACCGGGCTTTCGGAAGTTCCAAAGAATCAAAAGGATCATTGTATTCCCAGAAAGCCTCAGGGCGCTTACCAAACGTGGCTTCGTAAGTGTTTTTGGTGCGATCAACGGCTGTTTTGAATTTTACTATTTCCTGGCGGTTGTGGGTAGACGGAACGTGTTCTATGCGCTTGCCCAATATCTTACATAGGTCATTATAAGACTGTGTGTATACAAGATGCAAATGCCAAACTACGTCTACCACTTCAGAGGGGGATACCATCAGCTCAGAAGTTGCGGCCAGGTACATGAATTTTTTGTATTCCAGGATCGCTTTTTCGGTGAAGTTGATCGCCCAGAAATTTTCTTTGGCCAGTCTTGCAGAAAAACCGAATTCGCTTAGGGGAGCGTCGAGGTCATATTCTTCGATCTTTTTCCAGAGGAATTGATCCATGGGAAGTGAACGGGTTTAAGTAAGCAGGCCTTTTAATTCTTTTGCGAATACATCAGCGGGTTTACCTTCTGCCACAAAACTGATCAGCGCTTTTTTGTAGAACTTCTCGCGGTGGGCGAGCATGGAAGTAACCTTTTCTTTTAGTTTGCGGCCATTGAGCTTGCTGAACAGCGGGCGTTCGTTAGGATCATTCTCTATGCGTTCTGCAAGGGTGTCTATTCCCACTTTCAGGTAAATGCATTTGCCGCCGTTCTGCATCAGGTTCAGGTTATTATTGAAACAGGGCGTTCCTCCGCCAACCGCCACCACGCCTTTCTTATGTTTTTCGATGATCTCTTTTAAAGCATCGGTCTCGGCTTTGCGAAAATGATCTTCTCCCTTCGTTTTAAAGATCAACGGGATGCTGAGCTTTTCTTTCTTCACTATATAAGCATCGAGGTCAATAAGACCACAATTCATCAGCTCCGCTAATTCTTTACCTATCGAGCTTTTCCCGGATCCGGGCATTCCTATGAGAAATATTAACATGTACCAAAGGTAAACAAAAAAGCCCCGCTATATGCGAGGCTTTCTTTCTGTATAATTTTCAATATTAAAAGAAACCTTTCAATTTAGCAGCCTGCTCAATTTTCTTGAGGGCCGTGATATAAGCCGCGATACGCATAGAGGTTTTGAAAGTATTTGAGTTCTCCCAAACACTTGCAAAAGCCAATTCCATATTTGCGTCGTGCTTATCGTTCACTTCTTTCTCGCTCCAGTAATAACCCATTTTGTTCTGTACCCACTCGAAATAAGAAACGGTAACACCGCCCGAGTTGGCCAAAATATCCGGAACCACTAAAATATTCTTCTCGCGCATTACGTGGTCGGCCTCCGGTACTGTAGGTCCGTTAGCGCCTTCCACCACAATTTTCGCATGGATCTTATGTGCGATCTCTTCGGTAATTACGTTCTGTAAAGCAGCCGGCACCAATACATCGCACTTGCAGGTAAGCAGGTCTTCGTTTGTAATTTCGGTCCCGCCTTTAAAGCCTTTCAATACGCGGTCGTTCTTGGCAGCGTAATCAAGCGCGGCTTTAATATCAATTCCGTTCTCATTATAAAAAGCACCGGTGTGGTCGCTGATAGCAACGATCTTAATACCTTGTTCAGATAATAAGCGTGCGGCATGACCGCCCACGTTACCGAAGCCTTGTACGGCAGCAGTAGCGTTTTTAGGATCTATATTTAATTTCTTTAAAGCTACTTTGGTGCAAACCATTACACCACGGCCGGTTGCGGCATCGCGACCCAATGAGCCACCTAATACAATGGGCTTACCGGTAACAACACCGGGAAGATCATCGCCATGAATTTTATTGAACTCGTCAAGGATCCAAGCCATTTCACGGGCGCTTGTTCCCATATCGGGAGCAGGAATATCCCTGTCAACGCCGAACACGTCAGCCATTGCTTTGGTATATGCGCGCGTTATGCGCTCTAATTCTCCAACGCTTAATTTGCGGGGATCGCATTTTACGCCGCCTTTACCGCCTCCATAAGGAAGGTTGGCAACAGCGCACTTAAAGCTCATCCAGGCAGCCAGTGCCATAACTTCATCCTGGCTCACATCCATCGCGTAACGGATACCCCCCTTAGAAGGACCGAGGTAGGTAGAGTGTATACAACGGTATCCCTCGAAAACTTCCACCTTGCCGTTATCCATTGTAACAGGCAGGCTTACTTTTACTAATTTCTGGGGGTTGCGTAATACTTTTGAAACTTCTTCCGAGAGATTCATTGTTTTGGCGGCCGCATCAAGACGGGCCAAAACTGCATCGAACATGCTATCGTGTGCTACCATAGAAGGTACGGTTTGAGTAGCCATACAGTTACTTTTGGTTCAACAATTGGTTTCCAGCCTGCAAAGGTAGTAATTAATTAAGAAAGAGGTAATAAAATCGCCCAAAGCCTGTTTTTGGAAGATTAAAAAAAGATAAGTCTAAACACACTGATAATCAATGTTTCATGCGCTTCGAAGGCTTACCTTTTTGCTTCTTTTCGTTCTCTTTTTTAAGCTTGAGGTTGTAGCGTATCACTTTCCAGTAATCGCGGGTATAATCGCAGAAAATCTCTTCGCCGGCCTTGATGTTGCGTGCAGCTACTATAAAGCATTTGTCGCCATCAATTTCGTAGTGACTGTTATTCCGCAAACCTTTTACGCGCGTAATGCCCATGGCATCGTTGGCGTATCGTGCTTTGTATTGCGGTGTATTATAAGCGTCCACGCAATAATTGCGGTTGAAATAAAAAAGATAGCCGTCCTTAGCTTGTTTTACCCGTTCGTTATAATCTTTCCAACCGATGATCTCTCCTCTGTATTGAATGATGTTAGCGCCTTTTTCTATTGCTTTTGTGGTGAAGAGACCTTTGCCTGCGCCGGGGATACGTGAACGTTTAACGAGTAGTGCCATAAATGAGTTTGCAAAAGTAACACGAATTTGCATACATTTGCATCGCAATTGGTTTTTCCTGTTAAAGTTTCTCAACAGGAAAATGAAAAGGGAACGGCGTGAAAATCGCCGACAGTGCCCGCTGCTGTAACCTCCCCTGAACTTGTTTCAGGGTAAAACTACACCACTGTTCGAAAGGACGGGAAGGTATGAGGGAGTCAGAAGACCTGCCAAATGCGTAACGCAAAAATACCTTCGTGGACAAAGGTTTTGGCGATATGAAAAGGAAACAGGCTACATATTTTGCTTTGCTTATTCTTTTTTGCGCGGATCTTTTCGCACAGAAAGATACTTTGCAATTGAGTGAGATCACCGTTACTGACTACCGTACAAAGATCTCTTCCGATAACTTTTCTGAAATAAAGATCGATCCTGCCACACGAAACGGTTTTCAGTCCTCGTCTGTTTCTCAAATGTTATTACAGCAGAACATCGCTTTTGTAAAGTCATACGGACCGGCTAATATAGCTGCGCTTTCAGTGAGAGGATCTACCGCGCAGCAAACGGCGGTGATCTGGAATGGAATGAACATCAATAACCCGATGCTGGGTCAGGCGGATATATCTTTACTGCCCGTTGGATTTTTTAATTCAGCCTCCTTACAAAAAGGGGCTTTGTCGGGCTATTGGGGCAGCGGAGCGATGGCTGGAGTATTGAATCTTAATTCGGGAACGAACTCTGAAGGTTTTTGTGTCAAATTAGGGTCAACTTATTCTTCCCTTCAAAATTTCACGCAATGGATCTCTGTCGATCTAGGCAAAGGTAAATGGAGCAGCTCAACGAAGTTCCTGGCCGATCTGTCAGCCAACAAATATCAATATTACCGCAATTTCGATTCCTTAAGTATAGAAACGCAGTCGCACGCAAAGATGAGTCAATTTGCTTTAATACAGGATGTTTCCTTTCAATTGAACGAAAGAAACCGCTTCGGTCTGCACATCTGGTGGCAGGATGCCGAAAGGCAGGTTCCTTTTACATTACAGGAAATAAAACAAGACGCCATTCAAAACGATAAGATCCTGCGCGGAATGCTTGATTGGAAATTCGCCCACCAAAAGTACCGCATCACCGCCAGAACAGCCTTCTTTAATGAGAGTCTCATCTACCGAAATAATACCTACGATGTTCGAACAGACAATTTCTTCAAGACCATTCTTGGAGATATCGAGGCGCAATTAGATCTTCCTCATCATTTCATGATCACGGTAGGAAACAGCAATTCCGTTTCAATCGGAAAAACGCAGGGTTATGAAAAAGAGCAGCAGTTATCGCGCGCCGCGCTCTATGAAAATATTTCCTGGCGGTTCAAAGCCCTAAACGTGAATGCCTATGGGCGGCAGGAGTTATTTGACGGAAAAACATTTGTGCCAACCGGCGGCATCAGCGGAAGCGTACAGATATTGAAATGGTTGACCTGTAAATTAAATGCGGGAACGATCTATCGCTATCCGACCTTGAACGACCTGTACTGGAGTCCGGGAGGAAACACAGCGCTGAAACCTGAAAAAGGATTGAGTGAGGAAGGCACACTGCAAATAAATTATACTTTGTCTAAATTTTCATTGACTACGTCAGGAACCCTGTTTAACCGCAACATACAAAACTGGATCATGTGGCTGCCGGGCAAAAATGGGATATGGAGTCCGCAGAACGTTTTAGAAGTGTGGAGCAGGGGAGGGGAATCGAATTCGGAAATTGGTTTCAGAACAAAAGATATCAGAGCGTCTTTGGGTGTGATCACAAATTATGTTGTTTCAACCCGAACCGAAGCCGTATTGGAGAACGATGAATCAGAGGATAGACAGCTTCCTTATGTGCCCATGTACTCGGGCTCAGGGATCTTTTCCCTTCAATTTAAAAACACCTCGTTGCGTGCGGTTTATTCGTATACCGGTTATCGCTACCTGACCTCCGATAATTATAGTTACCTCATTCCTTATAAGCTGTTTGACCTGAGGTTATCACAAACTATTTCCCTCAAAAATGTATCCCTGAATATTTTCCTCGAAGGGAATAATCTTTTAAATGAGAATTATTACTCCGTAGCTCAATACCCGATGCCTTTGAGAAATTTTAAGGCAGGGATCACTTTTCAATATCTAAAACAAAATAAAAACAAAACCATATGATCAAACAATTATTTTTAACAGTAGGAGTGGCTTTTTCTTTCGGGTTGAAAGCACAAACTTTCATCACCGACTTTGAGTCGAATGCATTGCCCGATTATCACAATACAGTGTATAATGATTCAACCAATGTGGCAGGTGGATTCCAGAGCGGTCACGCGTTCTTTCACACACAGTGGTTCAACTCTACTTTTGGTGGATATTACTCGGGATGGGCCGCCAGCGCGCATTACGACAGCACAACGGCGGGGTACACGAACCTATACGGATGCATGGCTTATAAAGGATATAATAACTCAAATGTGTATGCTATCGGTACGGGTTATGGCGCGCTGACCATTCGTTTAACAGATAGTTTGATCGGAAAGAAAGTAACCGGCATGTATATTACAAACAGCACATACGCTTATACCAGCATGCGCGATGGTGATTTTGTGGCGAAGAAGTTTGGCGACACAACCGGAACCGGTTGTAATTGCGCGCAAGGGACTTATCCTGATTGGTTCAAGCTTACGGCGAAGAGATATTACGGCGGAGTTTTGCAGAACGACAGCGCGGAACTGTATTTAGCCGATTTCCGTTTTTCAAACAGTGCGCAGGATTATCTTTTAAAAACATGGACCTGGCTCAACTTATCTAATCTTGGAAACGTTGACAGTCTCGCGTTTTTCCTGCATTCGAGTGATAATGGTTCTTTTGGAATGAACACGCCGGCATTTTTCTGCATTGATGATCTTACACTAAGCATGATAACGGGGATCCAGAATGTAATTGCGGAAAGTGGATTATCGGTGTATCCGAACCCTGCTTCGTCTGAGGTTGTTATAAATTTTAACACCAGCCAGGCGGCTTACGTGAAAATGAGGATCGTTGACGTAACAGGCCGTGAAATGTTCACGCAGAACATGAATTCATTTGCCGGAGAGAATAAATTAAGAGTGGATGTATCTGAATTTCCTGCCGGTGTTTACTACGTGATCATAAATGCAGGCGAGAATACGGTTACTCAAAAACTGATCAAGCAATAACATGAGATATTTTTTCTGTTTGTGGTTGTTACCTTTGCTGAGCGTGGCCCAGTTTGCCCCACCCGTGGGGCAGGCGGGTACCACAGCCATGTATAAGGACAGCAGCGCTTTCATCAATTGGGCAACTTTCTGTAATGTAACGCGCGGCTACCAGGATATTTCTACACCTTCGCTTGGTTATGCTACCATTGGCGATAGTAGCAAAGCTTTAGGCAAGGCCGATAACAGCCTGGTAAGTTTGGGCGATGCCGGCTACGCGATCTGTACTTTTCAGAATCCAATAACTGATGGGCCGGGTCCGGATCTCGCGGTGTTTGAGAATTCTTTTAACGACGATTATCTTGAATTGGCTTTTGTGGAAGTAAGCAGTGATGGAATTAATTTCTTTCGTTTTCCTGCCACTTCCAATACGCAGGATACACTTCAAACCGGCTCCTTTGGATCTACGGATGCCACACTTATAAATAACCTGGCGGGTAAATATCGTGGCATGTACGGCACACCTTTCGATCTGCAGGAATTACAGGGAGTTGGCGGATTAAACATTAATGCTATTACACACGTTAAAATAATTGATGTTGTTGGAAGTATAACTCCAACCTACGCAACCTTCGATCAGAATGGAAGAAGAGTGAACGATCCCTGGTCCACGGCCTTTCCTTCAAGTGGCTTTGACCTGGATGCTTTGGGCGTGATACATGATATAACTAATTCGATTATGGAAAATAAAGAGAATGATCTTTCGATATTCCCGAACCCATCAGGAGGAGTGTCAAAACTTAAACTCACAATTCGGAACGAAGACCTGAAAAATAAGGGGGAAATAAGAATAAGCGATGCTTTAGGAAGAGAGATCAAAAGAGAAAAGATCGTATTAGAGGGCGATCTGGCCTTTTGTGATGTAGGTCAATTGCCACCCGGTGTGTATTTCTTTAATATTGGGATCTGCGTTAAAAAAGTGATCATAACACAATGAGGTTAAAAGGAAAACATTTTCTGTTTTTGTTTGTAGCGGCCGGCATTTTTTCATGCCGTAAGGATATTCCACCCGCAAAACCAACAGCAACCGGAAGTATCAGCACTACAAAGCGACTTATCATTTGTAATGAAGGAAATTTCGGTATAGGTAACGCCACGATCACTTTGTACGACCCCGTGAGTGGGGCGGTTGCCCCCGATGCTTATGCGCCGGCCAATTCGGGTCAGTATATCGGGGATGTCGCGCAGAGCGGAGTTAAGTTTAGCGGCAAATACTATTGGGTAGTGAATAACTCAGGTAAGGTGACTGTAACGGACGAA
>JANWKZ010000090.1 GCA_025451115.1 Bacteroidia bacterium
ACATAAAAAATACCATTACTTTCTTTAACGGAGATATTGTAATAGCCTGTGGCAACAATACATTATATCGTCTCAACGGAACTGTGTTTGAAGTCATGAAATCGCCGGTCTTTCCAAGAGTATATTGCATTCAAAACATAAACGGTTCCTCTTTATTTGTAGGAACTGCCAAAGGACTCTGGCGCTTTGATGGAAAAAACTGGCTTAGCATGCCGGGGTTCGAGAATACAGGCATGTCGCAATTATATGTTTCGCCCCGTTCTGAGTTGTTAATTGACGCAGATTACAAACTCTATTGGCTAAAAGACACCCGACAAACCCAGATCGATATTCCTTTTCCGCTTCAGCCACTGAATGAATATAAAATTGCTTTTGATGAGTTGGGAAGAATGGTGCTCCTGACAGATAACGGTCTGCGCACCCTAACGGAAAACGGGTTCACTTACACCACCACCGAAGATGGCTTATCTGC
This sequence comes from Bacteroidia bacterium, assembly GCA_025451115.1. Lineage (GTDB taxonomy): Bacteria > Bacteroidota > Bacteroidia > B-17B0 > Aurantibacillaceae > PALSA-968. The sequence continues at coordinate 473 of JANWKZ010000090.1, forward strand.
CAACGCGATCAACTCCTTCTTTATCGACGGGGATAAGAATATTTGGGTGGGCACTAATAACGGAGGCTTAAATCGCCTAAAACCCAAGCTTTTTAAAACCTTCTCGAAAGAAGACGGGATGTTTGAAGACGGAGCCACTGCGCTTACAGAATCAAAAACAGGAAGTATTTATATCGGTAATAATTGCAAGGGCACCAGCGAGTTCGTAAACGGGGAATTCAGTTATAAGCTGCGGCAATTAAACAACGACGTATGTACCTGGTCTTTAATGGAAGATCCGGAAGGACAATTGTGGGTTGGAACCTATGGTGGCGGAGTTTCTATTTACCGTAACAACGGAGAGATCGATAATTATAAAATGCAGGATGGCCTTGCTGACAATGTGATCTTTTCCATCTTTCATGATTCGAAGGATACTACGTGGATAGGCACTTCTAATGGACTGAGCTATTTTTCGGGTAAAAAAATAGGGGTGCTCGACCCTGCATTTCACCACAAAATTACCCATATCTCAGAGATCATGGGACAGGGGCTTTGGCTATGTACAGATGTTGGACTGGCCCGCGTAAAAAATGGTCGTATCGCGCTTGCTGGGAAAGAAATGCACATGAAAGAAGGTGCCGTAAGATATTTGTACGAAGACGCTGATCATACTTTGTGGATAGGCACCAGCGGAAATGGATTGGTTCGCGTCAAAAACAACACAACTTTTTATTATTCTTCGTATACCAACCAATTGGATAAAAATGTCTGGAGTATTGTAGAAGACAGCCTTGGCAATTTCTGGATGCCTTCCAACACGGGCATGTATGTGGTAAGTAAAAATGAGCTGAATGATTTTGCCGAAAACAAGACAAGGGCCCTCAACCTAGTGTACCTTGGAAAAGAAGATGGATTGAAAAGCGTTGAGTTCAATGGCGGGTTTCAGCCTTCTGCCGTCAAAACACGGGAAGGAAAATTCTGGTTCCCAACTGTAAGAGGCGCTGTTATGGCTGATCCCCGTGCCCTGGCCGGTTTAAACCAACATAGTGAAGTGGTCATTGAGAAACTGGCTTTAAATGATTCGCTGATAGATGTAAGAGACACGCTGGCCATAACTCCCGGAGTACAAAGTATCGGCGTGTTCTTTACCGCGCCGTGTTTTATAAATTCATCCAAACTCACCTTTCAATACAAAACAGAGGGTCTCGACAAAGACTGGAACACGTTGGGAACATCGCGTGAATTGAAACTGACCAATATTCCCGACGGTATTCACACAGTTAAGATCAGGGTAGCCGGAAGTAAGAACGGCAAAGAGGCCACGCTGGTTATTTTTAAACCCATTCCGTTCTGGAAACAAACCACATTCATAGTACTTGCCATATTTGCTTTTTTACTCTTACTTTTTATTATTGTATTTACGGTCATTGGCCTTATTCGAAAACGTGAAAAAAGAAAAACGGAACTTAGCAGACAATACGCCAATATTGAGCTCCGGGCGCTTCAATCTCAACTCAATCCGCATTTTATTTTTAATTGCCTGAACTCTATACAGCATTTTATCCTGGTTAACGACGAGGCTTCGGCCAGCCGGTATCTTGCCAAATTCTCCCAGTTGATGCGCATGTTCCTCGAACATTCAAAATCAAATCTCGTATCCTTGCAACAGGAGTGCGACCTGCTGAGATTATATGTTGAAATAGAAATGCTACGTTTTAAAAGTGGTTTTGATTTCAGATTGGAGATCGAGGAAGGTCTTGACGTTTACAACATCCAGGTTCCAAGTATGCTTTTTCAACCCTACGTAGAGAATGCCATTAAACACGGTCTTTTGAACCTCGACCGGCGTGGAAAACTGTTGATCTCTTTTTCGATAACAGACAGCGAACTTGTTGGTATTATTGACGACGACGGAGTTGGACGAATGAAAGCGAAGGAAATGGAGTCGGATGTACACAAACAACATACCTCGCGTGGTATGGAGATCGTCGAAGAATTGGTAGCGGTTATCAATTTCATTGAGAACACAAACATAACCGTAACAATTACCGATAAGACCGATGAAGAAAAAAGGCCTTGTGGAACACGAATAATCATTAAAATACCAATATAGCATGATAACAGCCGTGATCGTTGATGATGAGGAACTGGGACGGAATGTTTTAAAGAACCTGATCAAAAAATACATTCCTTCCGTACAAGTAGTGGGAGAAGCCGCTTCCGTTAAAGAAGCGAAAAAAGTGATTGCAGACGCTATCCCTTCCCTGGTTTTTCTGGATATTGAAATGCCGGGTGGATCCGGGTTCGATCTTCTTGAACAAATAGAAGATCCACCTTTTTCGGTAATATTTACTTCGGCCTATAATCAATACGCTGTTAAGGCATTTAAATACAGCGCCGTTGATTACCTTTTAAAACCGATCCATATCGATGAATTGACCGCGGCAGTAAAGAAACTTTCTACTCCGGATACAAAAAAAGATATGCGGGCGGCATTGCAACATTTTATGGAAAGTCTCAACCAGGGCGGAGTTTCCAAGAGTAATAAGGTGGCCCTTCCAACACTTGACGGACTCATCTTTATAGACATTTCAAATATCATCCGTTGTGAAGCAGACGGAAAATATACCTACTGCTATGTTTCAAACGGAAAAAAACACCACTCAACACGCAGCCTGCTTGATTTCGAGGATCAACTTAGCAATCGCGGATTTTGCCGTATTCATCACGCGCACCTGGTCAACCTCGACCACATAAAAAATTACGTAAAAGGAGTGGGGGGTTATGTGGTGATGTCGAACGGAGATACAGTGGTTGTCTCCAAAAGAAAAAAAGAAGAGTTCATTAAGCGTTCCAAAAAGATCTGATCACTTGGGGTAATTGTACTTATAGCTGCGCATCATCGCATCGAACATCAGATCGGCAAAGATGTGATATCCCCTTGCGCTAAAATGAACTTTATCACGTCGCGCATAACCGGCCTTATACCACTTCAAAATACTTTTGTATCCTCCCATTACGCCATACATGTCCCACATAGCCGCGTTATGTTTATGCATTAATTTCTGGATACAATATTCTACCGTATTGCTTTTTTTGTTGGGTTTACGTCGTTTTACATAATTGTCTGTGATGGTTGTAAAAAGGATCGCGCAACCCGGAGAGGCGGTTTTAACCCACGACACCAATGAGTCATAATGCGCGATGTATTCATCAGCCGAGAAATCTTTGTCCTGCACATCGTTCACGCCTAACGAAAAAATAACAAGATCGGGTTTCAATACCGTCATTTGCTGTGTAAATTTTGAACAACGCAGTACAGATTGGGTAGAGGCCCCGTTAGCTCCCAGCGCGGCGTAATAAACGCCGGGCCTTAGCGTATTCCTTACATCAAATCCGTACAGCACAAAATCTCTCTGTAGCGTATCCTTCCGGAGCATAGAAAAGGAGATCGAGTCGATCAGTTTATCGAACGTGAACTCAGAATAACCCGCTTCCGGAAAATCTTTTCTCGAGCTGTTAATTTGACTTGCTGACGAAAAAACAAAACTGCCATTAAAATTATGAAACACCTTGATCGAATTGAAGGTGTGATGATGGCGACAGGAGTCTATTTTTATTCCGAAGCTATTGGCACTGTCGTTGCTGGTGGCTGTGATTCCCGCGATCCCGAAATCACCGCATAATTCGCGCACGGTGGCGCTGCGGCAGCGCTTCCACTTTCCATCCGAAAAACTTTTATAGTACGGGGGAGAATTGGTCTTTACCATCTTGTAAGGAAAAGCAAAGAAGCCACTGCCATCTGTTTTTTTAAGCGACTGAAACCGGGTAGTGAGCTGATCGCCCCAGAAGCCTCCCTGAACGTGGCTTCCTCCCACATGCGCGATAGATATTTCCTTTTCTTTTCCCTGGAGGTAATTATTTAGTTTTTTATAAAAGGCCAACATATCGCTGCTGTCCTTCCCATGGAAGATCACATTCTGCTGGTAGTTTACAAACGGGTATTTTTTTTCCTGGGCACAAACCAACTGCACACACGCACACAAAACAAACAACAGGTTCCTCATACTTTCGCTTTCCTCTTCTTTTGAATAAATAAATTATAATCGTTCATGATAGCGCTGTACAATAGCACAGCTATCTTGCGTGCCCCTGCCGGACTAAAGTGTATATAATCCGTGGCGGCTATCCCTTGGTCAACCCAACTGAGCATGCTGTTCTTTCCTCCCATGCAATCATACATATCGAAAAAGGCGCTATTGGTTTCAAAGGCTGCGTTGCGAATGGCATCCCGTAGATCTTCCAATAAAGGATAGGTAACATAATTCTCGCCTTGTTTGATGCTCATATCAGAAGGGCCGATCACCAGAATACTTACGCCGGGCACGAGTTTCTTGAGTGAATTGATCTGCGCACGCATATACGAACCAAAGTTCTCGCACATTTTTTTATCCTTAATGTAAGGCAACGAATTACCTCCGAATTGCAAGATGATCATTTTTGTATTCAGGTAATCGTAGAACAATTTCAGGTGTGATAAGTTCAACTGGTTAAAGAACGTGCCCGAACTGCCGCGTAACCCAAAGTTATCTATCATTACGCCACCACCATTCTCAAGCGAGAGTCCGTAAATGTCGGGGCTGTCCTTTCCTTCAAATTTCAGTTCAAAGGTATTGGGTGCCTGAGTTAATGGAAATTGCATGATGTTGAAATTTCCTTTCTCGGCCAGCGTATCGCTTTTCTTCAAAACACCATTCTCATAAAATTCTACTTTCACTTTCTGTTTAGGAGCGCCGTAGAACATTTTTATTTTGTTGTACGATGAAACAGAAGTGCCCGCGCTTTGGTAGGTTTTAATTTTTAGCCAGGCCGATTTGTCGGTTGCAGTATCTTTAAACCCGGCATAACGACAAAATCCGGCGGCGATGCCAAAGTTCTTATGCGGCACACGTTTGTCAGTAGCTGCGAAATTGGTAAAACGGTCCCAGTTATCGCTCCAGCTCTGGCGTATGGCTACACTCTGCGCTACGGGCATCGCTGCAATGAGACCCGGACCCCTACCCCCAAAATTATTTTGAAGTTTTTGCCGTAAATAATCAGTTATGCGGTCGCCTTCTATCTGCGAGTCACCATAATGAAGGATACGAATTGCCTTTTCTCCCTCTTGCGAACCTGCCAGGGCTTCAAAAAAATTATCGAGCGCGCCGCGCGCCGAATCTTTAAACTGAAGGCTGGTGATGAGCTTGATGGCGGGGTCATTCACTTCAATGTATTGTATCTCTTTCTTCGTTGCAGAGTCATTTGCGGAAACGGCATGTGAAGTGTCTTTCAATTGCTTCTTATCGGTAAGCTTATCTTCCGCGTCGGCCAACGCAAGGATCGCCGAAATATCTTTTTTCTCAGGCTTCTTTGTATTAAAATAAGAGGCCAGTGTGGGGAAAGAGATCTTTTGTCCCGCGATCTCAAAACCTTCTTCGGGAAAAACATAGGCAATGCCCGCCAGCGAAACAAAGATGCAGAGCAGGAACAAAAGTATATACAGGGGCTTAAACGCCTTCATTTACAAGTAGTAATAATACGGGATTTAGAAGGGCCTTATTTCAGGCCAAAAGAAACTTTTTCACAGTAGGGTTTTCACAAGTCGGCCTTATTCGGCCAGCCTCTTTTTCAGATCGAGCAGGTAAGTTTTTACCCGCTGAAGTTTCTCAATGGCTTCCAGGTTCTTGTTCTGCTCGTCAACGGGCTTTTGCTTGAGTTTTTCTTTAGCTCCCTGTAGAGTGAACCCCTTTTCTTTCACCAGGTGATAGATCACCCGAAGGTTCTCAATGTCTTTCTTGGTATAAAGGCGATTACCTTTTGTGCTTTTGCGTGGTTTTAAAACTTCGAATTCCTTTTCCCAAAAGCGAATAAGGGAGGCGTTCACTTTGAACATGGCCGCTACCTCGCTGATGGTGAAAAACAGTTTATCCGGAGTTTCTTCCATGTATCAAAGATAGAGTTTGTTTAACCCCTTGTTAAACAGACTTCTAACAAGTTATGAACGGAGGGCCTCCACCAGCTTTGCAGCTTCCATAGCTTCTTTTACATCATGAACTCTCAAAATATTAGCTCCATTAAGTAGCGCGAGGGTATTCAATACGGTAGTTCCATTCAGGGCCTTGGCCGACTTTATCCCCAATATCTTATTGACCATTGATTTTCGGGAGATGCCTACCAGTATGGGATATTTCAGTTTTTGAAGGCTTTCTAATTCATTAAGCAAGGCAAAATTATGCTCTACAGTTTTTCCAAAACCGAAGCCGGGGTCCATAATTAGCTGTTTTATTCCGGCCCTGGCAGCTTCCTTAGATCGTTCTTTCAGGAAGGTCAATACCTCCTTAACGACATCTTTGTATTTGGGTTTGTGCTGCATAATTTGCGGTGTACCCTTGATATGCATAAGCACATAGGGCAGTTTTGTGCGGGCCACTACGCCAAACATTTCCTTATCGAAAGTGCCGCCCGAAATATCGTTTATGATATCGGCACCTTCTTCGGCAGCAGCCAAAGCCACACTGCTTCTATATGTATCTACGGAGATAAATATCTCCGGATAGGTATTTCTTATCAGCCTTAATGCCGGTAATAATCTTCTTAACTCCTCATCCTCGTTGATCTCTTTAGAACCCGGGCGGGTAGACATAGCTCCGAGATCGAGGATAGAGGCTCCTTCCTCCAGGTATTTGTCGGTTCTCTGAAGCATCTCATCGTGCGAGTTTAAAGTGCCCCCGTCATAGAACGAATCGGGCGTTAAGTTAACGATCCCCATCACTACAGGTTGCTTAAGGGCAAGCGTTTTGCCATTGGCACGCAGCTTATATTTCGACTTAAAATTTGTACCTTGTGGGCTCATTTGTAAAGTGTATATGAGTACTTCTCAGCAATACGATTCGGTCATTAAACAATGCAAAGATATTTTTTTAAAGAAGATGCACGACTATGGCACCGCCTGGCGTGTGTTGCGTAGTTCTTCGCTTACCGACCAGATCTTTATTAAGGCCCAGCGGATACGCAGTATTGAGCAAAAAGGTTCGCAAAAGGTGGAAGAGGACATTTCTTCTGAATACATTGGTATCATCAATTATTGTATTATCTCCTTGATACAGGAGACGTTAAAGGACGATGCGCGGATGGAATTGCCCGCCGACGAAGTGTCTGTGCTTTTTGATAAACACATCAAAGAAACCAAATCCTTGATGGAAAATAAGAACCACGATTATGGCGAAGCCTGGAGGGATATGCGCGTGAGTTCTCTTACGGATCTTATTTTGATGAAAATACTTCGCGTGAAACAAATTGAGGATATGGATGGCAAAACACTTATCTCTGAGGGCGTTGATGCTAATTACATGGACATGATCAATTACGCGGTCTTTGCGCTTATTAAATTGAAAGAGCAGAACGGGGAATTGAAAAAAGCCTGATCTTGAAAAAATCCGATCTTAAAGAAATGCCCAAATACTTCGACAGGTACATCAACCGGGTTGAAGACATCGATCTTATTGAAGCGCTCGAAAAATATGGTTCCTCTTTCCTGGAAGCGGAAAAGGAAAATTTTGAAGCCTTAGGCGATAAAATTTACGCGCCCGGCAAATGGACCATCAAAGATCTCTTACAGCACATGATAGATGCCGAACGCATTTTCGCTTATCGTGCTTTACGCTTTTCCCGAAATGACAAAACCGAATTGCCCGGTTTTGATGAAGATCGCTATGCAGCCAACGTTTCTACCAAGAGTCGAACTATTACGGATCTCCTGGAAGAATTTAAAACTGTAAGAACAGCAACTATTCAATTATTCAGAACTTTTGATGCTACATTCATGCATCGCGAAGGAATTGCTTCCGGGAATAAAATGTCGGTTTTGGCCATTGGCTTCACTATGTGTGGCCATACCATTCATCATCTGGGTGTAATAAAAGAAAGATATTACCCCCTGCTGAAATAAAAAAACCCCGCCTTGCGGCGAGGTTTATACCTGGGACTTCTAAAAGTTAAAAAAACAACTTACTTAACTTCAACAACCAAATATTTAGAAGCTGCCCAGAATTTTTCGGGGTCGGTAATGGTCAGGTAGTCGGTGTTCCCATCGTCTCCCTCTTTGTGCCATTCATACGACCCCACCGGATGATTGGTAACCAGTTTGGCCTTGCGGCTGTTCACAGGTATGCTTGTAACCTGCCTGGTATCAATTTCGGTAAAATATTCTTTTTCAAAGTCATCTTTTAATTCTTTTGTGGCGCCAAGGCCCAGAACACCGCCCTTTTTCTCAACCACGTTGTGATCTTTCAACTCCCTGTAACTTCCCATGGCGTAAAATGCCGTGTGCAGTTCATTGTCGAGTCTTTTAGCATTATCAGCAACGTAGTGGTTAGCGGTCTTTAATTCATCCACGATCTGGTTCAGGTAATTGATCGTACTGGTTTGGTCAGACATAAGCTGTTGCAATCCCAGTACTTCCTGTTCCCTATCGGCAATGAATTTTTTCATTTCTTCTGATTCCTTGCTCCATTTTTGTTTTTGCGAGCGTAGGGAGGCCAGCTGACCATTCAGCTTTTTGATCTTCTCCTTATTTTGTTCAAGTAAAGAGCTGATCTCTTTAATGGTTCGGAGAATTTCTTCTTTCTTTGAGAATCTCTCTCCGTTGTTGTTAGCCAGTAATCCCTGGTTCTCCCTGATCGATCGCAGGTTATTATCGATCTCATTTATGGTTTGATAGAGCGTATCTTCTGTTGCATTCTTCGCTGCCACCATTTTTTCGTATTCGTCCTGCGTAACGAGTTCGGTAGTATTATCGGTGCTTACAGCTACTGTTTCAGGTTCCTTGTCGCGGTTGCAACTTACGATCCCAATGAAGGCCACTCCTAATGCTAACATGCTCATTTTTATTTTTCCTGCGGTTTTCATTTTATATAGGTTTGGTTAAATTTTACTGTTCGTTCGTAACGGGTATATATTGTATCCCTTTAAGGCTGATCGAAGGCGTTAAAATATAAGTGCCATCTTCAGAACTTACAGATTGCATGGTATTAAATTTCAGGTCTACCAACGCTTTTTGTTCTTTGCTGATAATGGTCTTAGCTCCAATAACTACAATGCGGTTTGATTGCGAAACTACAAGCGGGTGCGATCGTCCGTCCTGGGTGATCACGCTGTTGTGGTATCCCAGAGTCAATCTTACACGCACTATTTGACCCGAGGCTATTTGATTATTCAGGTCGGCAAGAATGGCAAGCGGTCCATTTGTGTATTTCAACATATTATACACTTTTGGGGTAACGGCAATGCCGGTCCAGTTACCTAACTTCATTCCATCCATATATTGCACCTCAACGCCTGTTATTTCTATGTTCACCATTTTTGCTGATTCCATAGGCGAGGCCGCCATCCGAATGGCAAGACTTCCGGGTTCAACTTTATCCGGGGCGGCTCCTTCGGGGGTGGCGTCTTTTGTCATTGACATGTCTTCTTTTTTGCAACTTGTTGCCAGGGTCATAAAGGCTGCGGCTACAGCTACTATTCCGATCTTGATCTTACTTGTGTTCATGGTTTTAATTTTTAAAGGGTTTATACTGATTCTTTGTTTTTAAAATGTCACTTTTATTCCCAGGCCCGGGTCGAAAGACGTGAAAAGCACGCCCGCACTGTTTACCTCAACAAAAGGTTTGATATCAAAACTAATGGCGACGGGAACTGATGGAATTTTATATTCAGCTCCTGCCACGCCATCGATACCAATGCCGATGCCGGGATAATTGTAGCGGTAGGTATAATACCTGTTGCCTTCACGATATACATAATAAAGTCGTCCTGTAGTAACGGAGAAGTGACCTCCAAAACCAAAATACCAGTTGAGGCCCCTAACATCGCCAAAAGGAACGTACTTTTCATAAAGTCCGGTAAGTCCTACGGCGTTTGGCCAGATACCAAGTATTGCTTCCATCGCGTTGTTGGAAGTAAAGAAATGTTTAAAGGTTACGCCGGATGTTTGCCCTGCACGTAACCCAATAGCGTTTCGGTAATCTTCGAACCCGTTATCAGATAATGTATGTACGGGTTCTTTTTTTGAAATTTTATTGTTTTGAGGCTCCGTTTTTTTAACGGGAACCGTATTTGCTGCTTTAGATGTCTTAGGAGTTACGGTCGTTTTTGCAGGTAGCGAAGTTGCATACTTAACCGATGTTTTAGGACTGGTGCCCTTTCCTGTTTGATTAACCTTTGTCTGGCCGCACAGGCTTACCGCGAGCACAAGGCTCACACACGTGGTAATTACTTTGGTTGTTGTTTTCATTTTTTGTTTTTTTAAGCAAGCAGTTGTTTTTGCTTCGGCTTGCCATAAACGAAAACAGTGCCCAAGTTGTTACTTCGCTGAATAACAGTTAGTTTAAAAAAATATGATGATACGATTGCTTCCCGTTTTGAACAGTGTGTTTTAGGAATCGGGAAAACGTCTCTTTAAATAAGAAAAATATACAAGATGAAAACCCTTCTTGGGCGATACCAAAAAACACAAAATAAAAAAGGCCGGTCTGATAAAGACCGGCCTTTTACACTTTTATTCTTATTTCTTACTTTAACAATTCGCGAGCGATAACCAATTTCTGGATCTCACTGGTTCCTTCTCCGATGGTGCACAGCTTGGAATCGCGGTAATATTTCTCGGCCGGGAAATCTTTGGTGTACCCGTATCCGCCGAAGATCTGCACCGCTTCCGTTGAAACACGAACAGACACTTCAGAAGCGTAGTATTTTGCAAAAGCGCTTTCCTTCGTAACTTTCTGTCCGCGGTTCTTCATATCAGCCGCCTGGAAGGTCAGTAATTCCGCCGCTTCAACCTCTGTAGCCATGTCGGCTATTTTGAATGCGATACCCTGGAAATGTGAAATAGGTTTGCCGAACTGCTGGCGTTCCTTGGAATATTTAACAGCTGCTTCCAAAGCTCCTTTTGCAATTCCCAATGATAACGCAGCAATTGAAATACGTCCTCCGTCCAAAACTTTCATCGCCTGGATGAAGCCATCTCCTTCTTTTCCGAGCATTTGGCTTTTGTGTACGCGACAATCCGTGAAGATCAATTCCGCGGTTTCGCTGGCGCGCATGCCCAATTTATTTTCTTTTTTTCCGGGCTTAAATCCGGGCGTTCCTTTTTCGATCACAAAGGTGGTCATACCGTGACTATCTCCTTTTTCTCCTGTACGCACAATTACAACGGCTACATCACCACTGATAGCGTGCGTGATGAAATTCTTGCTGCCGTTGATCACGTAATGGTCGCCATCTTTTTTTGCTACGGTATTCATTCCTCCCGCGTCAGAGCCGGTACCTGTTTCTGTAAGGCCCCATGCACCGATCCACTCAGCAGTTGCGAGCTTAGGTAGATATTTTTTCTTTTGTTCTTCGTTACCAAATTGCAGGATATGTCCGGTACAAAGTGAGTTGTGTGCTGCGGTAGAAAGACCGATGGATCCGCAGATCTTAGCGATCTCGGAAATAACGGTTACATACTCCATGTAACCAAAACCTGATCCGCCGTATTCGGTAGGAACCAGTACCCCCATTAAGCCTAACTCTCCTAGTTTCTTGAATACTTCAACGGGGAAGTGCTGTGATTCATCCCACTCCATCATTTTGGGAAGGATATTATCTTTTCCGAATTTACGGATCATGTCGGCGATCATCACCTGGTTCTCGCTAAGCGCGAAGTTCATGCCTGTGGCCTGTTCTGCTAATACTGAATGAGACATTGTATGTTATTTGTATGATTTAGTAATCGTTGTTTTCCATTTAAGAATCCGAGCTCTACCACAAAGGTAAAGCTTGTTACGTTAGCCCCGCACTTTTTTACAAGAGCGGCGGCGGCCTCCGCCGTTCCCCCGGTAGCCAGCAGATCGTCGTGTATAACCACATTCCAGCCTTTTTGCAAGGCATCCTCATGCATTTCTATCCTGGCGGTTCCGTATTCCAGGCTATACTCCTGGCTTATGGTCTTATAGGGCAATTTGCCGGCTTTGCGTACCATCACAAAGGGCACTCTCAGCTTTTGGGACATCAACATGCCGAACAGGAAACCCCTGCTTTCTATTCCAATAATGGCATCAGGCTTTTTCTCCTGTAAAGGCTTACAGAAGGCGTCTGTAATATCGTTGCAAAGATCGGGTTGCAAAAAAATGGGTGTGATATCCTTAAAAAGGATGCCCGGTTTCGGGAAATCGGGGATATCCCTGATCACAGATCTTATTTGCTCATGCAGCGGCATTCGAAGGATAGCAAATTTAATCTTTTTGACTGATTATGGAAATTTTCAACCCCTATTTTACATAGTGAAAAACAGGGAATTTGTCGGGAATATTCCTATTTCGGGGGGAGTGGATCATTCGTTCCTTCCAGTTGATCGGAAAGGGCCAACTTCAGATCATCAAGAAGCCCGGCATTATCGTGGTTCTTCTCAATGCCTGCGTTCAGTTTATCGATAACGCCTTGCAGCTCTTCTTTCGGAATAGTTTCGCGGTTCGTGTCAAGAACCGTGATCGCCTCGAGCGAAACGAGGGGGTTTGTATGAAGGGTGTATTCTAAGAAGAAATTATGATGCCCCTTAAAATCGAGCCCACTCTCCCAGCAGGCTGCCAGCAGAACTGCCTTTTTATCGTTGTTTTGGGTGTTTTTTACAGCTTCCACCAGGTAATCAACCGCGTTTTCCTTCTTAAGCAGGTCCAGGGCGCTATCCTTATCCTCGGGATTACCCGAATCCAGCAGGTTGAGAAGCGTTTTCACAAAATTCTCCTCTTTCAAGGGCGACTTTCCATCTTCCGTGCCAACAGTAACGGTATTGTATTCCTCCTCGTTTAAATACTTTTCCGCTGCCTCTTCGGGATTTGGTTTCTCTTCGGGGTTTTCTTTGTTCATGGCGTTATTATTATTGAGAAAAGAACGCCTAAAATTAAAATAATTTTTTATGTTTATGGGATATTTATTTTGAAAGAATTCCTGCGCATAATCCTTTGGCCCTTCTCGCTGGTCTATGGTTTTATAACCTGGCTGCGTAATTTTTTGTATGATTCCCATTTTTTAAAGCCCACTTCGTTCGACGTGGTCAAAACCATCTGCATCGGCAACCTTTGCGCGGGCGGGGCCGGAAAAACACCGCATACCGAATATATCCTCAAATTACTGGGAAGCGATTACAATACCGCGGCACTGAGCCGCGGTTATGGACGCAAGACCAACGGTTATTACGAAGTACTTGAGAACTCGATCCCTGAGAACAGCGGCGACGAGCCGCTGCAGATCAAAAATAAATTCCCGAAAACCTTTGTGGCGGTAAACGAGAACAGGGTGAAAGGAGTGCGAAGGATCCTCGAACAAAGATCAGATACCGACGTTATTGTGCTCGACGACGCATTCCAGCACCGCAAGATAAAATGCGGGCTCACCCTATTGCTTACTGAATACGACAATCCATATTACCAGGATGTCTTGCTTCCGGCCGGCCGCTTGCGCGAAAATGCCAAGGGATACCTGCGCGCCGATATTATCATTGTTACAAAAACCCCCGAACACGCCAACGCCATCGATCTGAAAGGAGTAATGAAAGAGATCAATCCGCGGCCTTACCAAAATATGTTCTTCTCTTATTTAAGATACGGCGCGCTTTATAATGTGAACGATCGAAGCGATATCATTAACGGCCCCCAGAAATTATTCAGGTATAAGATCTTACTTATTACCGGCATTGCTAACCCGGGAACCATTTTAACATATGTGAAAGAATATGCCGATGAGGTAAGGCATAAGAAATACGCCGACCACCACAATTTCACGCCGGCAGATATTGCCGACATCATAAATAGCTTTAAGAGCCTGGAGGGCGACAATAAGATCATCATTACCACAGAAAAAGATGCGATGCGTTTACATTCTTATAGTGCTCAATTAAAAGAGTTGCCTATTTTTGTGCTCCCTATTGAAGTGGACTTTAAGAACAAGGCGGAAGAATTCAACGAAAAAATACTGAGTTATGTTAACAGAAATAAGATCTACCACAGAAAATATACGTAAACAAACGAATAATTTTGAGCCTGAGGTGGGCATTATTCTCGGCACAGGTCTGGGTGGTTTGGTAAAAGAGATACAGGTAGAACACACCCTTCCATATGATAAGATTCCGAACTTTTCTGTGAGCACCGTTGAAGGTCACAGTGGAAAACTGATCTTTGGTACGCTGGGCGGTAAAAAAGTGGTGGCCATGCAGGGTCGTTTTCATTACTATGAAGGCTATACCATGCAACAGGTTACTTTCCCCGTACGCGTGATGAAATTGCTGGGGATAAAAACGCTTTTTGTTTCTAATGCCAGCGGGGGAATGAATCCCGATTTTGAGATCGGGGAGATCATGATCATCAACGATCATATCAATCTTTTTCCTAATCCACTCATCGGAAAAAATATCGCTGAGCTGGGCCCGCGTTTTCCGGATATGAGCGTGCCCTATGATAAAAAACTAATTAACAAAGCGCATGAGATCGCTTTGCGTCATAACATCAAAGTTTCAGAAGGTGTTTACGTGGGGCTCACCGGTCCTACTTTAGAAACTCCGGCCGAATATAAATATGTGCGTGTTATTGGTGGCGACGCGGTAGGAATGAGCACCGTTCCGGAAGTGATCGTGGCGCGTCATATGGGATTACCTTGCTTTGCGATCAGTATTTGTACCGACCTGGGTGTTCCCGGAAAAATTGTGGAGACCACGCACGAAGATGTACAGCGTGTTGCTTCCATCCAGGAGCCAAAGATGACGCTCATTATGAAAACACTTATTGGGGAGATGTAAAAAAAACGGCCCCGCTCCCGATAGCTATCGGGACTGCAGAGCCGTTCCTTCACCTTAATTGTCCAACTGCACTTATCCTACTTCATCTTCTTTATATAGTCTGCCCACGCTTCCAACAATTCTTTTTCGGTTGTTTTTAAAGCGCCCAGTACTTCTGTCTTTGTTTTATATTTCAGGAGTTCCTTCAGTTTTTCCCTTCCGTATTTTGAATCAATGTGCATCACAATTGAGCCCGATAAACCATATTTTAATTTTCCTTTCCAGAAGTCGTCGAGTTGCGAAGGGGCGGTTTTATTTTCTATAGCTTTCTTTATCTCGGCCAGGCGTTCCGTATCGCATTGACCGGAGGCGAAGGTGGCAAATCCCTCTACAAACCAATCCAATCCCTGCGTCTCGGCAAAATCAGGACTAGGGTTTTTCTGCGCATGATAGATGTGGAAAAGCTCGTGCGTGATCAGCTTCTTTGTTTTGTCCTTGTTCCCATAATCGTGCTCACAGGCTTCGGTTTTCCATTTAAGAGGAGAAAGAAGATCAAGCTTGCCGGCAATGCCACTGGCCACCATCCAACATTCCGATCTAAGATCGGGCATTTTCCAATCGTTCTGCCATTGGGTATCTAATGCCTTCCTGTCCGGGTGAACATATACATCGAACTCTTTACTGAAATTGTCCTTAGAGAAGAATTTCACAGAGCGGATCCCATCATCCATGTATTGTACATAGCGCTTTTTCTCAGATTCATCGTCGCCCTGGTAGTACAATTTATACCCCTTATGGATCTCTTGCATCCACTCCTCCGTAAGAGACATGGATCCGAGTAATGCCAATGGAACGAATAGTATTAGCGCTTTCTTCCACATTTTATTTTAGCTTTTTAGCGGGCATGTGTTGGCCGCCCTGGTGAAGCGTAAGTGTGGTTATATTTCCTTTTTTGTCTTTCGTGAATTCCATCTGCGCATCAACGGCCTTTGAAAAATACATATACTCAGATTCCGGGTATAATTCAAGACGTGGTTGATTTGTAGCCTGGGCGTATATTCTCCCTTCCTCGGTACTAATCGTCATTACAAAACCGGGCATTAATTCATAATCGCCTTTTAATTTTTCATAGGCTTTTTTATCAATTGTGGCGATCTTTCGTTCAACCGGGGTCTCGTACTTCGTTCCGAACATGATTGCGCGCAGTGTCTTGTTAGCGTTAAAGAACTTCTGGCTATCAACGTTCTTCAAAACTACAATGCACATATCATCATCGGGAAAACGATTCATTACGGTTGCGAAACCCTGGATGCCGCCGGTATGGAAGATCCACTTGTGCCCGGCATAATTATCTATCATCCATCCGTAAGCATACTTATCGAGGAAAGGCGTTGTGATCTTTTCCATTGATGCTTTACTCACAAGCTTCTCCGTATACAAAGCGCGGTCCCATAGATACATATCTTCTACGGTAGAATATAAGGCGCCGGCACCGGAAGGAATACTCATATCAATATACTGCGCGTTCACGAGTTTCTCTCCTTCTTCGCTATATCCCAGGGCCACATGCTGAAGCACTTCGCCGTTATCATAGAGCCCTGTATTTTTCATTCCCAGCGGATCGAAGATGTTCTCTTTCATGAACACTCCATATTTTTTTCCGGACGCTTTTTCAATGATATAACTAAGTAAAAGATACCCCGAGTTGCTGTATTGATGTTTAGATCCCGGGTTAAAATCCAGCGGTTTAGTCTTAAAATAGCTGATCTCTTTGTCCAGGGTCATCGGCAGTGTCATGATCGAATCGAAGACCGGCAGACTTGTAAAATCCTTTATTCCGGAAGTGTGCGTAACCAAATGATGGATCGTGATGCTATCTCCTTTTGGATAATCCGGGATATACTTACTGAGCTTATCATCTACGCTGAGCGTGCCTTTTTCCTGCAACATCATAATGGCCATCGCTGTGAACTGTTTAGAGACCGAGGCTAACTTGAATTTAGTGGTTGCTGTGTTAGGTACGTTGTCGCTGTAATTAGCCATTCCGTATCCCTTACTCAGTAACACTTTGCCTCCTTTGGCTACCAGCACAGAGCCGGTGAACATGTTTTTGTTGGCGTACGACTGCAAAAGTGAATCTGCCTTTGCAGCTTTTTGTTCGTCGGTTTGCGCACTTAGGGTGGTCCCGGTCACGCTGCCCAGCAGCGCGAGGGAAATAAATAGTTTTTTCATGATCTGGTTGTTTACTTTTCTCCTTTATCGCCCTTCTCGCCTTTTTCTTCTTTAGCATCTATTTTGATGCCGTCATGGTTGATCTTCACATGAGCGTCCTTCGACTTTACTTCGATCCCATTCTCGTCGATCTTCACTTTTGCATCGGGATCTTCGATGTGAACTTCTTCCATGTTAGGATGTATTATAACCGGGTGTTTGAACTCATTTTTAGGGCAGGTACGGCAAGTAAGGCCATTGTCGGTCATTACCCAGTATTTGTTCACCATTTCCTGGTCGAAGATCTCGTTAGTGTTGTCAACATCGTAGAGCAGGTACTTCAGCGTATTATCAAGATAGATCACTTTATTGCGTGGCATTTTGATAAGTACCTCAACTTCCTGCTGGCGGAATTTATCCGAACCGGGGAACGAGTAGTATTTATCCAGAACCAATACAGAATCTGTTTGCTGAAGTTTATAATTCACATTCTTCGCGCGTTTGGCTGCTTCTGTTTTTTCGTTGCCGCGGGCCTTCTTTACGATGAATACATACAAGCTGTCGTTCTCAGAAGGTATGATCCTAACGTTTGGTTTTGCCCACCAGATAGAGGCCTTGCCTTGTTTATTGATCAGCCAGCGGTCGCCATCCATGCTAAAATTGATATCCGCATCTACTTTATTGTAATTTGAATTGGCTCTTACGTAAAGTGTGTCACTCGCTGGCATAGACACATCCGATTGTTGTTTTAATGAAGCCTCTTCCGAGAACTGGCTCGCAAATTTTGCTGCAATGGTAAATGAGAGGCACAAGCCGATCACCCAGGCAATGCCTGCCCCAATATTGATCCAGCGGTTGTGATATTTAATATTAAGCAACATTTTGGTGCCTTTGTAAATGATCATCACCAAAGGAACGCCCACCGCAAGTACGAGCGCAAACTTAGCCCAGAACACCGGGAAATCAGGGTCTGCAAATGAATTGATGAACTCGCCGCTGGTTACATTGTCTATCTGACCGAAACCAAGTAATAACGAACTAAGTCCCACCATCATGATAATACCGAAGAAAACCAGGAATACTCCTATAAGACGACCCAGAATATTGAAAATGGTACCGAAGATCTGGCGAAGCAGGTCTACGAACTTCCCGGTGTTGTCGCGGTTAGAGAACTGGCTCTTTACGTTCGTTCCAAAATCACGGGCCTTGCTTTTTACGTTCTCTGCTTCGTCCTTGATAGTCTTACTAATGGTATTGATGTCTACGGGTTCGCCGCGCATCTCGAGTTTTTCGGCTGTGGTCTTCGCTTCGGGTATGATCACCCAAAGGATGATATAAAGTATAAGCCCGGTACCAAATCCAAAGAACATGATCACTAATCCGAGACGGATCCAAAGCGGATCGATGTCGAAATAGTTTCCTATACCCGAGCACACACCGCCAAGTATCTTACTGTCTGGATCGCGGAACACGCGACGACGCTTGTTGCCGTAATACCCTTGGGCAGTATGGGTCTCTTCTTTTTTACTTTCCTGTGAAGAACTTGCTTCGGCAAAATCTTCGGGTTGACCCATCACCGAGATGGCGTCGTTGATATCGACCATCACCAACACCTGTTTACCGGCGTGTATCTTGGCTTTTAAAAGTTCGGCCAGGCGCGCTTCGATATCGGCTACGATCTCCTCGCAGCCCTCTTCGTTACGAAAATGGCTTTTGATCTTATTCAAATAACTTTTAAGCGACTCGTAGGCATCCTCTTCGATGTTGAAAACGATACCGCTTATGTTTATGGATAATGTCTTGTTCATGACTTGTTGTTTTAATGTTTTATTTCTGTGTGGTTGATTGATTAATGGTTTTGTTTACCGCGTCTACCAGCTCATGCCAGGATTGCTGAAGTTCTTTTAGGAATTTCTCTCCTTCTTCGGTGAGCCTGTAGTATTTACGTGGGGGACCTGAAGTAGATTCTTCCCAGCGATAGCTCAGGAGCCCGGTGTTCTTGAGGCGTGTAAGCAGCGGATATAAAGTTCCCTCCACCACAACCAGTTTTGTTTCTTTCAGCTTATCGATGATCTCGGTTGGATAGGCATCCCCGTTGAGGAGGATCGAAAGGATGCAAAGCTCCAACACTCCCTTTCTCATCTGCGCTTTTGTGTTCTCTGTATTCATGAGTATTTATTTTTTATCCAGGTTCCCGCCTCCGGAGGACGGCGGGACTGAAAATTTTAGTACACGTTAAAATTTATCTCCACGTTATATGCGCCGGCCTTCAATTCGGGCAAAGCGATCTTTTTGAACTGGCTCTCGAGGTTTTGTTTTAGGACCGCGTTAGGCGTATTTGCCACAACGGCCTGCACATTTCCTTTTGTGTCGAGCTCGAAAGCCACTTTTACCTTTTGTGCGAAGCCCGGGTTCTTTAATTCTTCGGGTAAAGAAACCGCGCGGGTGATCTTTTGACGGACTGTGCTTGCGGTAGTTTCACCTTTTGGGGTGCCGGCCGCCGCGGTTGCTGTTAAAAAGCCTAAGCTTAATAAGCCGGCCAGGAACAGGGTTTTTACTTTGTTGATGGTTGTTTTCATTTTCTTCTTTTTTTGTGACGGATGCCTTTTTGTTTGATCCGCCTTGTTATTTTCAGTAATTTGTATTAGCAGCTAATCTGTGATACAAAGATAAGGGCTTTATTTAGTATTATGCAAGACATAGTACTAAAATAGTTTATATCATATTGATAATCAATTAGAAAAATTTTATCTTTGGCTTCATTAAAATCGTAATTTTGTAAAAAATCGCCCTGTTTCATGGACTATTCCGACCTCATTTCCCACTTATTTTCAGTAGAAGGTCTTATTAGCTTGCTTACGCTCTCCCTCTTAGAGATCGTATTGGGCATCGACAATATCATTTTCATTGCTATTGTTGCAGATAAGCTACCTAATAACCAAAAGGGACAGGCGCGTACTACGGGTCTTATCCTGGCTGTTTTTATCCGTGTGGCCCTGCTTTTTACATTAAGCTATCTATCTAACAATAACGACGCACTTTTTCATATTGCAGATAAGCCGATATCTCTGCGTGATATTATCTTTTTTGCCGGTGGTATATTCCTTTTATACAAGACATGGGGAGAGATCATGGAAAAGATAAGAGGCGAAGGTGGAGATGGTCACTCACCAAAAGTGAAGAAGGTAAGCGTAGGCAGTATCATCACGCAGATCGTTCTGATCGATATCGTTTTTTCTTTCGACTCTATCCTTACAGCCGTAGTTGTTTCCAAGAACATTCTTATTATGGGTAGCGCCGTGATCATTGCCATGCTTATTATGGTGATCTTCTCCGGCGCCGTGGCCGAATTCATTAACCGGAATCCGCGTATCAAAATGCTGGCGCTTGCCTTCCTTTTAGTAATAAGCTTACTCCTGCTTTTCGAATCGATCCACGTATTTACGCACATCGAAATACCAAAAAGCTATATTTACTGCGCGCTGGGCTTCTCGCTGTTTGTAGAGATCCTGAACATGTGGGAAAAGAAACGGGGCGCCCGCAAAAAGGAATAATATCAGGCCGGAAGATAAACCACCTTCTTGGTCTCAAAGAATTCTTCTTTAAAGAAATGCTTTAGCTCAAAAACGGTCACGTCCTTCTTAAAGGGCTTCAACTCTTCTTCCAGGTCGCCGCCTTTTAAATACAGAATTCCATTTTCAAGCTCATTGAAAATGGTTTGAGGAGCGAACTTATTCTCTACCCATTTCACAAAAGCGCTCAATTCGGTTACGGCTCGACTTACAACGAAATCATATTTCGTACGCAGTTCTTCCGCGCGTATCTGCTGGGCATTTACATTTTTCAACTCCAGGGCCGTGGCAACCTCTCTCACCACAGTTATTTTTTTCCCGATAGAATCCACCAGGTGAAATTTACATTCGGGAAACATAATTGCGAGTGGAATGCCCGGAAAGCCTCCGCCGGTACCTACATCCATGATCTTTGTGCCGGGTTTAAAATGGCACACCTTGGCAATTCCCAGCGAATGTAGAACATGATGCACGTACAATGAATCAATATCCTTCCTTGAAACCACATTGATCTTTTCGTTCCAATCCTTATACAGATCGAACAGCTGGGTAAACTGCTTTTTCTGCAATTCACTCAAGTTAGGGAAATAAGAAAAGATGATCTCTACTCCTTGCATTAGTCTGACTTACGGGAGAGCACCTGCATGAGTAGCTCGCGGGCGCGGAACAAACGTGTTTTGATAGTGGCCACCGGAAGATCGAGGCGTTTAGATATCTCTTCCACACTCATTTGCTCCATGTAGAACAATTCAACGATCTCTTTATAGCGTGGTTTCAGTTTATCAATGATCTCGTGTACCTTATCGGCATCCTGCTTTTTTATGATTGTTTCTTCAGGAGTTAAGCTGTGTCCTTTAATAGTTTGGTTCAATTCCTCTCCCCCATCGCGGTCAACCGGGCGATCGAGCGAAGTGAGGTTCTCCATTTTTTTCTTACGCAGGTAATCGATGGCGTTGTTCGAGGCTATCTTAAAGAGCCAGGTACTAAAAGCGTATTGCGGCGAATATTGCTGCAGGTTCTTGAAAGCTTTTCCGAAAGCTTCGATGGTCAGATCCTCGGCATCATCCTTATTCATCACCATGCGGTTGAGCATGAAGAAGACCGGCTCCCAATAACGTTTCATCAGCTCTGCAAAAGCTTTCTGGTCGCCATTCTGCAACGCACGCTCTACCAGCTTTATGTCGTATAAAGCCTTGAACGAAAAATGACTGTTATCTTCTAGTTCTTCCATTTTGCCGACTTGAATAGCGACCGGTTAAGGTGCCATGCGGGGTATAAGAATAGCAATAAAAATTCAAACAACAAAAAACCGATGCTAATATCCTTTTCGTCGAGCTTTTCGCCCCCTTTATACAGGGTTATAAACTGGACAATATTCTTCACCATGAAACAAGAACCCGTTACAAGTATCCAGTCAATTCGGGTAAATGCCACTATGGCCAGCGCCCAGAAAAGGTAATTGGCCGCGTGCAAAAAAATAAGGCGATTCTTTGAAGAGCTGGTGTAAAGTCCGCTCGTACTTAAATGTCGTGCTTTTTGGCGGTTCCAGTCGTTCCAGGTTTTGGAGGGAACAGAATAGGTAAAGCTATCTTTCGCGATAACCACGGCTGTATTGGTTGCGGTGGCCGCCTGGTTCACAAAAAGATCGTCGTCGCCCGAAGTAATGTGGTAATGCGTTGCAAAGCCTTTGTTCTTAAAAAAAAGATCCTTTTTATACGAAAGATTCCGACCCACGCCCATGTAGGCCTTGTTGGAAATTCCGGCCGATAAATACTGCATGCCTATCATGAAGGTATCGAAGCGGATCAGTTTGTTCAGGAAACTCTTTTCCTTTTTATAAGGGCCATAGCCAATTACGATCTCCCTTCCTGCATCATAGCCCTGCATCATTTCCTGTATCCAATGACTAGTGTTAGGATAGCAATCGCCATCGGTGAACAAAATGTGTTCGTACTTTGTTCCCTTGATCCCCACCATTAGCGCGAACTTTTTCCCGTGCTTGTAGTATTCATCTTCTTTTATGAGAATGGTTTTTAGGTTCGGAAATATTTTGCCATACTCGCGTAAAACATCTTCCGTATTATCCCAGCTGCAGTCGTTCACCACGATCACTTCAAATTCGGGGTATTCCTGCGAAAGTATCTTAGGGAGATACTCGGTAAGATTATCGGCCTCGTTCTTGGCACAGATCACCACTGAGACCGGCGGAAGGGCGCCGTTGTTCTTAGCGGGGGTTTTGTAGAAAGCCACCTTACCATAAACAAAGAGATAAACGCAGATCTGGTACGCCGAAACGAGCGCAAAAAGGGCCACCACCCAGAAGGAAATACTATGCAGGTTAATTTCAGGCATTTCCACAAAGTTACACGGGGCGAACAAGGCTAATTGTGTTACCTTTGCAAGAATTAAACAAAGTAATTAACAATGCCAAAAGCCTTCATTTTTGATATGGACGGGGTGATCATCGACTCCGAGCCACTCTGGAGAAGGGCTATGGTGAAAGTGTTCAATACAGATGGGCTTCCGGTGAGCGAAATTGACTGTGCACAAACCACCGGCATGCGCCTGGATGAGGTAATTAAGATCTGGAACAAGAAACATCCGTTTACGAACAACGAGCTGAAAGTAGAGCGGAACATTGTGGATGAACTTTGCATTCTGATACGGAAAGAAGGCAGACCCATGCCGGGTTTTATGAAGACCGTTGAACTTTTGAAGCAGGAAGGAAAAAAGATCGGGCTGGCTACGTCTTCTTCAAACCAGTTGGTGAATTGTGTAATGGAAACCCTGAACGTACAATCCTACTTTCATCATGCCCAATCGGCCGAGGGACTTTTGTACGGGAAGCCGCACCCGGAGGTTTTTTTGTTGTCGGCAAAGGTGCTGGATGTTGCTCCTAACCAATGTGTGGTAATAGAAGACTCGGTGAATGGTATTATTTCGGCGAAGGCTGCAGGCATGAAAGTGATAGCGGTACCCGAAACACATAATTGGGGAAACCCTAAATTTACCATTGCCGATCTTATTCTAAATTCGCTGGAAGAGTTCACACCACAAACCATTGACCGATTCAAGCCTTGAAATTCACATTACAACATACAGATCCATCTTCCGGTGCGCGCGCCGGTGTTATTG
Source organism: Bacteroidia bacterium (assembly GCA_025451115.1). GTDB lineage: Bacteria > Bacteroidota > Bacteroidia > B-17B0 > Aurantibacillaceae > PALSA-968. The sequence continues at coordinate 24,218 of JANWKZ010000090.1, forward strand.
AAACCGCTCACGGACAAATTGAAACCCCGATTTTCATGCCTGTGGGAACTGCGGGGACCGTTAAGGCGGTTCATCAACGTGAGTTGAAAGAAGATGTTCACGCGCAGATCATTTTAGGGAACACGTATCATTTGTATTTGCGTCCCGGGATCGATGTTTTAGAAAAGGCGGGTGGCCTGCACAAGTTCAATGGGTGGGATAAGCCAATTCTTACAGATAGCGGCGGTTACCAGGTATTCTCATTGGCACAACAAAGAAAGATCACAGAAGAAGGCGCTCTTTTTAAATCGCATATTGATGGGTCTTCTCACATGTTCACCCCTGAGCATGTGATGGACATTGAGCGGAGCATTGGCGCTGATTTTATGATGGCCTTTGATGAGTGTACTCCCTATCCTTGTGAAGAAAAGTATGCAAAAGATTCAATGCACATGACGCATCGCTGGCTGGATCGCTGTATTGCACGATTTAATTCAACTCCGGATAAGTACGGTTACGAGCAAACGCTTTTGCCCATTGTGCAGGGAAGTGTTTACAAAGACCTGAGGAAACAGTCGGCCGAATACATTGCTTCACGTAATCTGAAAGGAAATGCTATCGGCGGCCTTTCTGTTGGTGAACCTGCGGAGATGATGTATGAGATGACGGATCTCGTTTGCCGGATTCTTCCTGCCGACAAGCCCCGTTACCTGATGGGCGTTGGAACACCTGTTAATATTTTAGAGTGTATTGCATTGGGCATTGATATGTTCGACTGTGTAATGCCCACCCGGAACGCGAGACACGGACTGCTGTTCACCGCAAACGGCATCATCAATATTAAGAACGAAAAATGGAAGAGCGATTTTTCGGTGATTGACCCGGAAAGCGATTGCTTTGCTGATAAACAATATACAAAAGCTTACCTGCGCCACTTGATGCATTGCGAAGAGATCCTGGGAGCCCAGATCGCAAGTCTTCACAATCTGCACTTCTATTTGTGGCTAGTGGGCGAAGCGAGAAAAAAGATCGCCGAAGGAAGTTTCGCTTCCTGGAAGAATGTAATGGTGCAGAAACTTGCCCAGAGGTTGTAATGAGGGTTGTTCTTGTTTTCATACTTTTTTTCTTTACTTCATTCTCAGTTTTGTCGCAAACCAAAAAGTTTTCTTCACTGAGTAAATACGAGAAGCGCTGGGCTTTTTTTCATCCTTTCGTCGCACTCAAAATAAAAAAACACCAAACAGTAATGTACGCGATCTGCGAAGAAGTGAAAAAGGAAAATTTACTGGATCAATATACCAATGGCGGAAAACTGGATGCTTTCAGGCACATTTTTGCCATGACCTATTTCACAAAATTCGTGAAAGTAAAAAAGCTACGTAAGCTCGGAAAGGCGCACGAGAAAGGAAATTACCTGAACTTTAAAAAAGGCATTTTAGAAGACGGCGAGCTGGCCGATTCTGTTTCTTCGCTGATGGATCTGGCTAATAATGAAGCGGGATTTATTCTTAGTCAGAAATTCCGTGCGCTTCCGGTAGAAAAAATAAAACTGGAGATAATTTCTTACATCATACAGGGAGGAGCTATCATTATTAAACGCAACGAAAAAGGAGAATACATTACCTGCGGTGGAAAAGTCATTGGTACTGAAGAAAAAAAAGGCACCTGGAGTGTTTCCAAGTGCCTGGTGGGATCCGGCTCTTAATGTTTAACCTCCTGAAGGTATTCCCTCAGAAAAACAAACGGCCCCTATAGAATCGCCCCGCTCAACATTTTTCGGTAAACCGAGGGGTTGTAACCCGTAATTTTTCGGAAACACCGGTTAAAATGGCTGGGGTCTGAAAAGCCACAAAAATGCGCTACCTGGTACAGTGTGTATTTATTCTCCTTCAGCATCTGGGTAGCCTTCTGGATCTTTACCTGGCTCACGTAATAATGCAGCGATACATTGAAATACTTAGGAAATTGCCTCGAAAGGTGCACCGGGTGTATTCCCGCTTCCTTCGAAAGCTCGTTCAGACTTAGTTTCTTGTTATACCGCTCCTGAATGATCAGGCGTATCTTCTCTACCCACGCGGGCAATTTGGTCTTTGCCGCTTCTTCCGAATTCCAGGTCATGTTGCTTGCTTTTGTAGTATAACGCTTATCGGTAACAGAAAGTTACAGGGGCATCAAAATAATTTAAAAAGGCGCCCTAGGGGCGCCTTTTCATGGGTTTGCTTTACTCTTATTTAACAATTACTTTCCTTACTTCCGATTGTTTTCCCTGCGTTAAGTGCACAAAATACACGCCCTGACCAAGGCTTTTCAGCGAAAGGGTCTTATTTACCTGGTCATTTACATTATTCTCGGTCTCCGTTAGCACCGTCTTGCCTTCGGCATTATAAACCTTGATCTGTAAGGGTTCTTTGCTTACCGACTTATAAGTAATAGTGCACGCATCTTCGGTTGGGTTTGGGGCCATATTCAGGCTCTCGAAAGTTTTACCGTTGGCGATGGCCTTAGAAGCATCGGCAGGCAATTGCTTTTTCTCTGCCTCAGAAAGTTTTTTTACTTCCATCTTGCTAAACACATACACCTTTACTTCTTTGCTTTCCTTGCCATTCTTGCTTTCGTGATTTTTAATGATCACTTGCCTTGCTTCTCCTTTTCCACCTTCAACACCGTGTTCTTTCAGGATCTTTTCCAGTTCTTCATCCATTTTCTCTCCGGGCTTCAGGTGTTTTACAACCACCTGCGCATCGCCTTCTTTTCCCTGGCTGTCGGTGGTAATTACATTTCCTTCTCCGTCCATCACAATAACATGCGCATCGCCATTCTTGCCGCTTTTTGAAACGACCTTCATTTTTTTCTTTTCCCCGCTTTTTTTACCGTTGCTGCCGTTCTCATCGTCAATGGCAATTACTTTGGTATAAGAATACTCATACCCTTCGCCAGGCATAGAGTCTATCTCAATAACGATAGAGGCTGCTCCGGGAGGTACAGGAGGAACAGGAGGCACGGGGGGAACCGGAAGCAATTCCTCTCCAAATCCTAAAGCATTAATTTTCTCCTGCAATTCGGCGTCGGTCGCGGCAGTAACACAAGTATCTATCTTGGTTACTTTGCCATTTTCCTCTTTTTCCATCTTGATGCAGGCTTTTTTCATTTTAGTTGTTTGCGCTCCAAGAGCTATGGTAGCTATGATGAAGGCGCCTGTGAGTATGTTTTTCATTTTTTTGATTGTTTTTATTGAAACAAAAGTAGGTCGCCTACCCTTCGGCTTTGGTTAAAGGGCGGTTAAAACGTGTTAATGAAAAGTTAAAGTCAGGATGGGCGTCTATTTCCGCATAATATCCTCACGGAATTTACGCGACATGTGCTCAAAAAGCGTGTCGCCCGTAATTAATGCAAGCGTGTGCAATTGTTTTACGTGAATTGTATGATAGATGGTATCAAAATTGGCAACGTGCTTCAGGCAATATTTACTAATAGTACCTTCCATACGGTACCGTCCAATGTTCTTTTTGATAGTTGTGAGTCCGCCCAAAACCAGTTTTTTTATTTCCGGGTTGCTACTTACAAGGTAATACTCGTATAATCCCAAAATAGCAAAAACCTTTCCGTTTAGGGTATAGCCGGGATACTCCTGCGGGTACTCCTCAAACCAGATGTTTTGGGTAGAATCTATACAGCTTATCCACACATTCTTATGATCGCTTGACGCGGGCTTTAAAAAATAGAATGAGTTTGCTATACGGCGCATATCATCCAGGTATTTTTTGTCTTTGGTGATCTTATAAAGCCGGGTGGCCGCCGATAAAGCAACTCCCTGGGTGAACCCGGAGAACCAGGGCGGAACCATCTGTTGATTTTTATAGCCGTGCAGTTTGAATGAATAATTATTCGGAAAAAGAAGTGCCGAGTCGATCTGTACACCATTCTTGATCAGAACATCATAATATTTAAGAACCCGTTTTAAATATAGCTCATTCCCTGTGGTTTTGTAATCGTAAATATTAGATAAAACTCGCTCCGTATAAACCCCGGGATGAAAGTCGTAAGACTTTCCTTCGTAATTAAAAATCGGAAATGAGTCTTTTGAAAAATGCAGATTGGGGGTTAACTCCAGGTGTTGATTAAGCATGAGGCTTGAATCCGGTATGGAATTGAGAGTAAATTCGTCGTAAACAAACTTCTCTCCCATGCATTTATCCGCTTTTGTAGAATCAAATTTAAAAATGAAAGGATCAGCTACTTCCTTTTTGGCAGGGATGATCTTTGGAGCTTTTTGTTTAAATATTAAAAATACAAGCGCAAGGCTTATGAGTGGGATAATGATATAAAGACCTTTTCTGTCCATGGCTAATAAACCCTAAATTTACCTGATTTTAGAGAAAAAGCAAGCGGGAAGCAACAAGGAGCACGTGTTAATGAAAAGTTAAAGCCATTTTTTTAAAAGAGTTATGCCTTAACTTTGCCCTGTGAAGAATCGCACCCTTATACTCATTACCGTCCTTTTCGGGCTTCTGCTTATAGGCATTATCGTGATCCAGCTTGGCTGGGCCGCCCGCATCGCCGAGCTTAACAGAAAGGCTTTCGAAGACGCAGTTTATAAGTCGCTGGCGGCTGTGGTGAAACAAGTAGAAGAAAAAGAAAATTTCGTTTTTATTAAAAGGCAGGTTGAAACGGATACGCTTCTAAAAAAGACCAAAAAATTACTTAAACAAAATCACTCCTCCCCCAAAAAACTGCGCACACAGGTTTCTAATCTTCCCGGTCATGTACAGATCATGGTAAATTCGGATAATGGCAAGGAAACCAAGACGGTGATCAAGATCGAGAAGAATGGGAAAGGCGAAAAATACGTTTAAAACAGTGTATATGTAGGCGCCGCTTCGATCGACTCTCTAGGAACTCCTGCAGTTATAGTTACACCTCCTGTTCCACCGGTTCCACCCATGATCGAAACGATCGAGGCACTCGACGACAAAAAGGAGAGCGTGGAGATCATCATGGAAAAGATGTTGAGCCTGCGCGACCCCGACTCAGTTTCCATAGATCCAAAGGAGATCGAGAAAATGATCGAGACACAACTTAAACAAAATGATCTGCCACAAAAATTCTCGTTCGCTCTTTTAGCAAAAGATCCGAAAAAATCTTACGTACATCCCGCAGAAGAGGGCCTTACTTATAACTTCTACAGGATCAATCTTTATCCCAACGATATCTTTGGTCGGGAAGTTACATTGGCTCTTATGTTACCTATACAGGATAATAGAACGATTGTCGATGATCTCTGGGGTCCCATGGGACTATCCCTGGTATTTACATTGGCTATTTTAGTTCTTTTCATTTACAGTTTACGTATGCTGGTACGTCACCGCAAAATGCTGGCTATGAAAAATGACTTTATCAACCACATGTCGCACGAGTTCAAAACGCCTCTTGCAGGAATTTCCTTAGGAGCAGATATTTTAATGAGTAAGGGTGGACAAGTAGATCCGGACCAGGTAATGAAGGTGGCCGGTACGATCAAAAAACAAAGTTTGCGCTTAAGCAAAGAGGTTAACGAGGTATTGCAGAACGCGCTGATGGAGGAAAATATCAGTAAACCACATTCGCTGTTCAATATTGTGGATACTATAAAAGGGCAACTGGAACTCTTGCAACCGCACATCGAAAGCGCTAAGGCCAACATACATGCAAATTTCTCTTCCGACAAGATATTGGTTAACGGAGACGAATCGCAGTGGCAGAAGGTATTCTCGAACCTGGTTGATAACGCGCTCAAATTCGCCAAGGAACAGCCCGAAATAACGGTTTCTGCAAAAAGCGTCGGTAACAAAGTAATACTGAGTGTAACCGACAATGGTGTAGGAATCGCTTCGAAAGACCTGCCTCATGTCTTTGATAAATTCTTTCGCTCAGATTACTATAAACAATCTAATATTAAAGGCTTCGGGCTTGGATTGAGTTTTGTGAAGAGTGTTGTGGAGGCACATAAAGGAATTATAAAAGCAGAATCAGAATTAAACGCCGGAACTAAGATCACGATAGAAATCAATGCCGAAAGCTGAAAGAAAAATATTGTTGGCCGAAGACGACCTCAGCCTGGGCGAGCTGCTGAAGAATTATTTAGAGATGAATGATCTTGAGGTTGACTGGTACAAGAACGGCATTGAGGCTTTCAAGGGATTTTCAAAGAACAAATATGATCTGTGTCTCCTGGATGTAATGATGCCGGAGATGAACGGTTTTGAGCTAGCAAATGAAATAAAACAGATAAACGACAATGTTCCTTTTCTGTTCCTTACAGCAAAATCACTCCGGGAAGACATTTTAACCGGCTACAAATGTGGGGCTGATGATTATATTCTGAAACCTTTTGATTCTGAATTATTGATCTTCAAAATAAATGCTATTCTTAAACGGGCTTCCAATGCACCTCAACCGCCTTTAAGTGAAGAGTTCAAAATTGGTAAATACACCTTGCTTGCTAATTTGCGACTGCTGAAAGGTCCAAGGGGCGAGCAAAAGCTATCGCCTAAAGAAACGGATCTTTTAGGTTTACTGTGTCAGTATAAAAACAATGTGTTGCCCCGTGATCTGGCGCTGAAAAATATCTGGGGCAATGACGATTATTTTAATGGCCGAAGTATGGACGTTTACATTACTAAGATCCGAAAATACCTAAAGGAGGACCCCTCCATCGAGATCATTAACCTGCACGGAAAAGGATATCGTTTTAACGTGTCCTGATAGAAATAAAAAACCCTGAAGTCAACTGTGTTGTACTTCAGGGTTTTTCTTTTGATTTTATTTCCTAGTTCTTAACGATACGTTTGATAGCTATGCTGTTATTACTGGTGACCTGCACCATATAGCTTCCACTTACAAAAGAACTCATGTCGATCGTATGAGAAGTAACCCCTTCTATTGTTGCGCTGTATAATTCCTGGCCCAGCATAGAAACAACTTTGATAGTGGTTTTTCCGCTTCCAGTGTTGAGACTGATGTTCAGATCACCGGTGGTAGGATTCGGATACATCGCGAACATATTGTCGTTGTTGTTCTTGATGCCGATCGTGCGGTTGTTGCTGATATTTGATTTCGATTTAATGATCGCTCCCTGGATACCGTTAGATTGTCTTGCAGTTGATGTACAAGAAATATTCCAGGCAGTCTCTACACGCCAGTCGGCGGTAGCCTGGAAGGTAGCGTAGTTAGGGTCGTTCAGCACGTTCTGCGTTCCCGCTGTGGTTCCAACCTGCACCCAGTTGCCGTTAGCGAAGTCGTCGCGCCACAAGATGTAGTTGTTCACGGGGTTTGGCATGTTCTGGATCGTGTAAGTGTTCCATGTAAATGTTCCGCCGCTGTGGCTAATGAAGATCGTATTGTGGAATCCGCTCTTCGGACCTTCATTTCCGCAAGTATCAACTGCGGCGATCTTGTAGCGCTTGGTTGTTACATTTGGATCTGCCATGAGTGTATCATAATCATGATACTCGCTCAGTGAGTCGTAAGACACGGCTGCAATCAGCGTGTAATTATTAGAAATATCTTCGCGGTAAATATTGAAATACGCAATCTCGTTGGTGAGGCCTGCTTTTTCCCAAACGAGGATATTGTGTGTTGAGAAAGTATCCACAGTTACCATACACAGGTTAACAGCGGGAGGTGCCTTTAAGGTGATAGACACGGTATCTTTATTAGAACAGTTGTTGGCGTCTGTACCCGTAACCTGGTAAGCCATAGTTGTGGTTGGGATAAAGGGCACGCCATTAGTAACTCCATTGTTCCACGAATAAGAGGTTGCTCCGCTTCCGTTCAGACTTACTGAAGTTCCGGGACAGATCAATTGATCGGCCCCACCATTCACCACCGGTAAAGCAAGTACGTTCACATAAATAGAATCCGGGGCGCTTGTTCCGCAATAGTTCATTTGCTGCAGCATTACGTACCCGGAAGTGCCGGCAACATCTACAGAAACGCTATTAGGTTGAGCGGTAGTGTTTACCGTCAATCCCGATGTGGATGTCCAGTTATATCCGGTGATCGTAGTATTAGATGTAACGCTGTAAAGATTTCCTTGTGTTTGCGCACAAACACTGGTTGATCCACTGATCATGATCGGGGCCGGCCCATAGCATAATTTTTGCATTTCTATATCAGAGCCCGTTTCATCCGCAAAATACCCGGTAACATATACATCTCCGTTACCATCTATGCGAATGTCTCTTGTTCCTCCGTACGAATTATCACCATAATTGGTCCAGATATTGGTTCGTACATTATTCAATTCATTTCCTAAAGTATCTAACTCAATCGCTCCTATCTCGCCATAATAATCCAAAGCTACGAGGATGGTAGAACGACTGGTCTTTGCTAATTTCATCGGATGCTCGCAGCAACCATACACGAAATCACGATGCCAAAGTTCTACTCCACTGTTATCATAACAAAAAACCCGGTTAGAATATGCAGAACTGGAATCGAAGAAACAGGTAATGAACGTACGCCCACCAGGCAGTGTCATCACGTCTGGGCCAACTTCCGTTACGCTATCCGGAAAAGAAGACCACAATAGGTTTCCATTTGAATCATACTTTGCTACCATAGCAATTGCTGAATCTCCGTGACCTACAATAGCAACGTCCTGGTTAGAATCAACATTCACAGCAATCGCGGTATCGTTTCCGTTATTCGGGCTGTTAAATGTACGCGACCATTGCAGGTTTCCGTTTGCATCATATTTTGCAAGCAGCATATCGCTCTCGCCGTTTGGTTTGGTCGTATAACCCGCCGCGTATAATGTGTTGCCATTCTTTGATCCCACATCCAGATATCCGTCTTTTTGATTGCCCGAGCCACTCAGTTTTTTGCTCCATAAAAGCGTCCCGGAAGAATTAAATTTAACAAGCACGGCGTCCTGCCCGGTGCCGTTGTTATACTGATAACCTGCAGCGTACCCATTATTGAAATTGTCGGTAAACACATCTTTTACTTCGTCCTTACCGCCCACATTTGTTCCTTGTAATACAAGGTCCCATAGTTTTAACCCGTTTCCGTCAACCTTGATGATCCACATATCCGGGTTATTGCTGCTTGTTTCAGTATATCCGCCCGCATAATAATGCCCTGAGGAGTTTATGTCAACAACATTAAGATAATCATTAAATCCTCCCACGCCGGGGAATACAGATTGCCATTGTTCGTTACCGGTAGCGTCATACTTCACCATAAAACCATCCTGTTGCGTCAAAGTACTTTTGGTTCCACCTGCAACAGCCGGTAAATTAGAAGCGTCGGTTACCATAGAAGAAGCGTAGTCGCTGCCGTTAATAACACCGTTATAAATATTGCTGTAAATAAACGCTCCCAGCGTGTCGAGTTTGGCATAGTAATAATCATTTCCGGTTACCGTTTTAAAAATGTTTCCGGTAAGGATCATATCCTGTGTGGTAGGATCTACATCTATGGCAGTTGAATAATCGTTATCGGTTACATCGTGATCGTACTGATAGATCTGTGAAATGCTGGTCAAAGCAAGGTCAGTCTTATAAAGCACCATCATGTTATCATTATTGAAACTGGTGCGGGTACCCGAAATATAAAGTTGGTTGGTTGTAGGATGTATTTTAATGTGCGGCTGTAGATAGGATACATAGTTATACTGGTAGGTAGTTCCGTTCGAAGTTAGAAAAGTCCCCCCTGATGTATATTTTCGCACAGAGTATTTTGTCATTGGCGTGTGGCTGTCATAAAGAACGTAAACGTTTCCGGAGGCGTCCTGCTCTAAACCACACCCTTTGTCATCCGAGTTCATTTCATTATGTATATCAGTCCAGCTCACGACTCCGCCGGGTCCGGATTTGTAGGTGATCACATCGTGCTGATTGAAAGACCCTACATCTACAGCGCCTGTTACATAACTTGCATTAGTGGTTTTGTCTACCATGAAGTCAACTACCTCTCCTTTTGTAGTGCTGTAGATATTATGCCAAACCTGGGTTGGATTGGTTCCAACAGTATCAAATTTTGCAACTGAAAGGAAGCGATCGCCTGATCCGTTGGTAGCGTTAAGCGCCATCAGCAGATTACCCGCATGATCCATTTTCAAATGAACAGGTCTTCCTCCAAAACCATAAAACCCCGTATAAGTCTTTGTCCATATTTTTGTCCCGTTGGCCAGAATTTTATCTATATAAATAGTTGTCTGCGGGTAGTCTGTTCCGGTTACGTACACATCGCCATTCGAATCGACAACAAAATCCGCTCCGTGATAGGAAGAGGAAGTTGTGGTCCATGCCGTGCCACCGTTCAACCCGATCTTTCTTATATCGCCTCCCCAAAAATACCCCACATAATAATTCCCTGAGGGGCCTTTTTCGATCCCAAGCGGTCCATTACTTGAGTAACCCTCAAGTTTGTTGGTCCACAGATCGTTTCCGTTGGCATCATAAGTAGCTACTATAACTTTATTATTGGACACGCCCGCGATACCGATCATTCCATTAGCATCCACATGCGTATAGAACGGTTTATCGTCTGAATTGGTAATGGCTGCATTATTCGATCGGGTTAGCCAGTTCTGCACCATGGTTTGGGCCTGCCCTAAAGCGGGGGCCAGGGCCAGCGAAAAAAGAATTGAGCGGGAGTAGTTTTTAAAATTCATAGGATAGATATTTGGTGTTGTTTCTGTTTTTATAATAGCTTTGAATTCAAAATTGAGCAATAAATATATGAAATTCTCGGGATATTATTTCACGCTCCTTATCCCCGGATGAACGTAGATTTTCTATGGATTATCGTTTAACTATAAGATGGGCTTTAGTTGTCCCTTTTTGGGTCCTTTCTGGGCTCTTAACCCCTCTTTTTGCTCAGGAAAAAGAAAAACTCGATAGTCTTAACCTGGTTATCAATTCATCAGGGCCCGATTCGGCCAAAATAAGCGCACTTATCGAGCTGAGCCGGATCTATACAGGGATTGATGATGATAAAGCCTTTTTGTTAGCCAAAACCTCTATCCAAAAAAGCACAGAGGCAGGAAGTTCTAAATGGCTTGGTTTTGCACTCAACCGGATGGGCACTTTATATGATGTTAAAGGCAAGCCCGATTCGGCCACTGCCTGCTTTATAAAGGCGCTCACGCTTTTCGAGGAGATCCGAAATCTTTCAGGACTGGCGGCGGTCTACCAAAATATTGGGGTGATGCATTATTATCAGAAGGATTTTGATAAGGCTTTTGAAAATTACCAAAAAGCGCTTACGCTGAGATCTAAAACCGGTGAAGTAAATTACGTTGCGCAACTATACAATAATATGGGGGGCGTAATGCGCCGTAAGAAAGAGTACGACTCGGCCATTGTATATTATCAACGCGCGCTGGAAATAAAAAGGGGGCTTAAAGACAAACAATCCCTGGCTTCCAGCCTGATGAACATCAGTGTGGCGTACCAATACAAGCGCGATTTTAATTCCGCTATAGATTATATGAATCGTGCCATTGCGCTCTGTAAGGAAACGGGGAATGATTACGATCTTTCTTCGTGCCATATCGGGCTCGGAGAAATATACCTGAAGATGCGAAAAACCAAGGAGGCGAAAGAGCAGACTGCCCTTGCGCTCGCGCTTGCTCAAAAACTTAAATCGAATGAACTTTTATTGAACATCTATGAAGAAATGGCGCTTTGCGACACCCTGGCCGGCGATCATAAAAGCGCATTCCTGAATTATGTAGACGCGATGTATTATAAGGATCAGGTGTACAGCGAGGAAAAGACAAAAGCCATAACCCGGCTCCAGACCTTTTATGAGACCGAGAAAAAAGATAAGGAGATCCGGTTGTTAAACATTGATAATGAAGCCAAGGATCGCGAGAAAAAATTTCTTGTTATCATCCTCAGCCTGTCACTGGTTCTGCTTGCCATTGCGCTATGGGCTTTTTTTAACAAGCAAAAACACAACCGGGTACTTACGCTACAGAAAAAGGAAATAGAGAATAAAACGGGACAACTGAAAGCACAGGCTGCGCAGATCGCCCGTCTCAGTAGTCAAATGAACCCGCATTTTTTATTCAATGCGTTGAACTCACTACAAAAATTCGTGCTGAACAAAGATGAAACGAGCACGCTGTCTTATATCGGAGACCTGAGTAAGCTTATGCGTGCTACTCTCAACAATTCAACAAAGGAATATATTTCGATCGCCGAAGAGATCGCATATCTCGAACTGTATCTGTCTTTTGAACAGAAATTATTGGGCGCTGAATTTTCTTTTAAGATCGAAAATGCCGGACTGGATCTACTCTTGCCTCCTATGCTCATTCAGCCATTGGCAGAGAACGCCGTGAAGCACGGGCTTGCACCCAAACAGGGAAAGAAATATCTGCTGATATTTTTTGAAAAAGAAAACGAATTCCTGAAAATAACCGTTAGGGATAATGGTGTGGGGCGAAGTCGCGGTGCAGATAAGCCCGGTCATCATTCGGTTGCGCTTGGTGTTGTGCAGGAAAGGATCCATGCCGAATTCACGAAACAAGGTTTTTCCGATACTGTACCGTCGCACATTCATATCCATGACCTTACAGATCCTACGGGCACCGAGGTAACACTTCACCTTCCGCTGCTTGATGAATTTTAGCCTATATTTGGCTCATGATAAATGCTATTATCATAGAGGACGATAAAAACAACATTGAGGTGTTACGTGCTCTCTTAGAAAAATTTTGTCCCGAAGTTTCTGTTACGGGTAGCGCCCTAACGGCCGGAGATGGCGTACAATTGATAAAGGCCAATCAGCCCGACCTGATCTTCCTGGATGTTGAGTTAGGCAATGAGACCGGGTTCGACGTTATAAAGAACTTTCCCTCTGCTGCTTTCAAAATAATCTTTACAACGGCGCACGAGCAATACGCTTTTAAGGCGATAAAGGCTTCGTGTATAGAGTACCTGCTTAAACCGGTTAATTATAGAGAATTGCAGGAGGCGGTTAAAAAGTTCGCTTCCCAGAAAAATCTTTCCGTTAATCAGAAAAAAATAGAGGTGCTGCTTGATAACCTGGGGAATACCAACAGCGCTTTCAATAAGCTGGCTATTCCTACCTCTGATGGGTATGCTTTTCTTAATGCCAGCGAGATCATGTACTGCCAGGCCGACCTCAACTATACGTTAATACATACTTCCAAGAACGAGCGCCTGGTATCCTCTAAAAACCTGAAGGAGTTCGAAGAGTTGCTGAGTGCCCCCGTTTTCTTCCGTTGTCATAAGTCGTATATCATCAACCTCAACTACATTAAAAAATTCAACCGGGCCGATAGCGTGGTTTACATGACCAACGAAACCGCTATTGATATTGCGGTGAGAAAAAAGGAAGAGTTCTTAAAACTATTTGAGAAATTCTAAAACAAAAAAGCAGCCCCGGGGGCTGCTTTTTCTTAGGTAAAATAATTCCTTTTATTGTTTGATCACGCGCTGCGTCAATAAGCCGTTCGAAGTGATCACCTGAACCACATAAGTTCCGGCTTCGTACGAACTAAGGTCGAGTGTGTGACGACCATTTGCATTGCTAAAGTTCTCGCTGAAGATCTCCTGACCTAACAGTGAAGTTACTTTCACTGTGGTCTTACCTTGAGTACCCGACAGGTTGAGTGTGAAAATGCCGCTGGTTGGGTTAGGATACAGGTTAAGTTTGCCGGCCAGGCTGTTTGTGATGCCGGTAGTTTGCCTGTTATTAGAGATGTTTGATTTTGATTTTACGATCGCGGCCTGTGTGCCGTTTCCGCCACCAATACGAAGTGTAGGATCGCAGGAAATACCCCACACGGTCTCTACACGCCAGTTGGCCACACTTGCATAGTTGGTGTAATAGATATCGTTGATCACTTGCTGCGTTCCGGCCGTGGAGGCGCGCAAGGCCCAATCTCCATTATTCATCGAGTCAACCCACAATTCGTAATTGTTAACGGGGTTTGGTCCATTCTCGATGGTATAAAGCTGTGCCCAGGTAAATTGGCCCAATCCATTATCTGTAATGTAGATCGTGTTGTGATAATTGCTCAGAACGCTTTCATTCCCGCAGCTGTCAATTGACGAAATTTTGTAGCGCTTGGTTGTTACATTTGGGTTCGCAACCGAATCGTAATCGTGGAACTCGCTGAGGGAGTTATAGTGAACGGTTCCGATCTGCGTATAAACATTTGTTACGTCTTCGCGATAGATACGGAAGCTATCTGCGTGCAGGATCGGCGATTTATCCCACATAACTATATTATGCGTGCTCGAATCATCAACCGTTACCATACAGATCTGCGGACCTTCCGGAGTGTTGATCTCGATGGTTGTACTGTTCGAAGCGCCGTTTCCGCAACCATTAGATCCAAAAACAGATACGGTGTTGGTTCCACCCGTTACACCGCTTCCAATGCTGATCATAATAGAATCCTTACCGTTACCGCCCGAGATGCTGGTTCCTGAAGGAATGGTCCAGTTATACGTATTTGCATTACCGATAACCGGAACTGTGAACAGGATGTTTCCGGGGTTCGGACAAATGTTTACCGACATCATGCCTGATACGGGCTGAGCCGCTACAGGTAATGGATTAACTGTGATAGGAAGAATTACTACATCTCCGTTACCGCAAGTGTTAGTTCCCATAACTGAAATGGTGCCACTCATGGCGCCCATAGGAATGTTCATTGTATAAGAAGCTGTTCCAACGGTTTGAGTTCCGCCAAGATCGGTCCATGTATAATTGGTCGCATTCGCGTAACCGCCGATACCGTAAACTTCATTGGATGTACCTTCACAAACCGATGTATTTCCGGAAATAACACTCCCCATTGAGGCCGGCAGTGGGCTAACCGTAATGGATAAGGTAGAAGCGCTGCTTGTTCCGCAGGAGTTGCTTGCTGTTACCTGGATGTTTCCGCTTGTAGCGTTCGTACTATAAGAAGTTGCAATTGAAGTTGGGCCCGGATAAGAATCAATTATAATGCCGGTTGGTGTTGACCAGGCATAACCGGTAGCATCTGTAACCGAGCTGATAGAATAATTATATTGTCCGGCAGCAGCCTGGCAAATAGGTCCGGCATTCCCGGAAATTGCACCAGGAGTGGCAGGTGCACCAATAACGGTAAGCGTTTGAGTTGAAGTATAATCAAGGCTTGTAGTGTTACTGTGTATTTTCAGGTACACTGTATAGGTTCCGGTTGTAGTATACGTGTAGCTCGGGTTCTGTACGTTTGAAGTATGTGGTCCCACCGATCCTGTGTATTCAAAATCCCAGAGCCAGGTGTCGGCACTGACAGAAAGATCCTGAAAATTGATCGACGTATTCACACATACTTTATTCGAAGAAACATCACTGCTTGGACCATACTGGAAATTAGATACCGGCGTACAGGCCACATTATTGAAATCCGCAGTCAAAACCAACGTGTCCTTTTTAGAAGGACAAACACTTCCTGCGCGCGTAACAGTCCATAAAAGTTTATAGGTATTAGGAGTTGGAGAGCCATTCAAAGGGTTTATAGAAGTTTGGTTTGATGTGGTGTTTCCGATCACGGCTGAAGGACCGGGCAGCCAACTCCATACACCGCCATCAGGACCAACGGGCGCGGTTGCATTTGTAAAATAAGCGTTTGTGCAAACCACAGGCGCATCAGGACCTGCATATGGATTGGCAGGTTGTTGGTCTACAGTGATCGATCTTGTATTAGAAGTTCCGTTTCCGCAACCGTTGGTGTTGGTAGGTGTTACGGTAAGAGTTCCTGAAGTAGTAAGTGAAGTTGTATTGACTGTGATATTGTTTGTTCCGCCTCCAACTGTTACTGTAAAACCCGCAGGCATCGCCCAGGTATAAGCCGTAGCATATGCTACAGGAGCAATACTGTAAGACTGAAGTCCGCCACCGGCGCAGATCGGCGAGTTTCCGCTGATAGCACCTGCCGCCGCAGGTTTTGGCAATACAGTTACCGTGAAGGTGCGGCTGAATGTATTGTTCACGGTCCAGCCATCGTTAGCTGTAACAGTGAGGATCGATGTCCCTGATTGGCCCGCAGCCGGGTAATAATAGAATGTGCCGGTTGTATTTGGGCTTGCGTAACTTATTGTTAGATTCCCGTTAGGGATCAACGTGGTGTTGCTGGAGGAATAAGAAAAAGAAATGTTCTGGTTCTCATTCGTTGATCCGTCGCCTATGCCCGACAGCGGAACGCTTTGCCACGAAACATCCTGGCAGACCGTGTAGTTAGAGATGGCATTAAGCGTTGGAGGAACGTTGGTTGTGTTAAAAGTATATGTTCCGCAGGAAGTGTAGTTCTTTGTATTGTAATCGAAAGTGCTCCAGGTTGGATAGGTTCCGTTGGTATACTCATAATCATAAACACGATAGGTTGTTGCCCCGACGAGCCCGGTTACGGCTACACTTGTTCCGGAGTTATTATACATTCCGTAGTACGAGTTCCCGAAGTTGTTTCCGGCGCCATAGGTTGTTGAAAATGAATAATAATACCCATCCTGAGGGTAACTACCCGGAGAAGTACTATTCGGCCCCATGAAGATATAACGCCCGCTTCCGCCACCCGGAGCGAAATTTATGGTGGCTCCTGAATTAGTTATGGATGTGACTGAAGTAATTGAGCTGCATGAACTGGGTTGTGCTTCAAGGGTTGAGAATCCCTCGTTGTTGCCCGATGTACTGGTATTATAATAATACGTTGTACTAAAAATAGTACAGGAATTATATTCGTAAACATACGCGTAGTAGAGTGTATTGGGCTGGAGCCCGGATACATACACCGAGGTTCCGGTTCCATCATACACCACAAAGGTTGAGCCTCCCAGGTTAGAGCCATTTCCATAAGTGCCCGACGCAGCATAATTAGTCCCGGTAGAACTGGGCGGGCCATAATAACTTGTGCTTGAAGGACGGATGGTAACAAGACAATAATCTCCGCTTCCGCGATTCCATGAGATCGTGGCGCCTGTTCCGCCTGATGATTTATAAGTAACCTGAACGTTAGAAGCCTGCACGCTGGGTGCAAAGCACTGAGCTTTTATCTGCGTTGAGAAAAAAAGGCTGCAGAACACTGCAAGCGCGGCTATTAGTAAATTTCTTTTACGCATGATATAATGATTTGAGTTATTAAATGCGCGAATCTTCGATTTCATGAGAATGAATTTTGAACAACAAATGTATTGAATTTTGATAGAACGAAAAGCATATTTCTCCCTTTTACGTGTAAAGACGTAGAATAACCTGAAAAGGTTGCTTCTGTCTGTTTTTGAGTCTCTTGTATGGTCTAAAACAGTTTTAATACCCGCTGATTTTATAACAAAATTAGGCCTTGATCCGACCTCCTGTTTTTAGAGTTCTATTGCGCGGGAGTCTCAGGGTTTCTACCTTTTAAACTTCGTGCTGATTTTCAGCCCTTTAGTGTTTTTGGGCTGAGCTCATTTAAAAATAACGGCCTGCCTAAAGCTCTAAAAAATAGTACTTTTGCGCCCATGACTCAACCTGAAGACCTCTTTAAGAACCTCATCTCGCACGCCAAGGAATACGGATTTATTTTCCAGAGCAGTGAAATTTACGACGGATTAAGTGCTGTTTACGATTATGGCCAGAACGGGGCCCTGCTTAAAAACAATATTCGCCAATACTGGTGGCAGAGCATGGTGCAGTTGCACGAGAACATTGTGGGCATTGATGCCGCCATTTTCATGCATCCCACCACCTGGAAAGCAAGTGGCCACGTGGATGCTTTCAGCGATCCGCTGATCGATAATAAAGACAGCAAGAAGCGTTACCGCGCCGATGTTTTAATTGAGGAGCACGTAGCCAAGATCGAGGGAAAGATTGAAAAAGAAGTTGAGAAAGCGGCCAAACGTTTCGAGAATTTCGATGAGAAAATGTTCCGCAGCACCAATGCGCGTGTTTTAGAATACCAGAAAAAAATTGATGATATAAACGCGCGTTTCAAAAACGCGCTTGAAAAGAACGACCTCGCCGAGGTGAAACAAATCATCGTTGACTGCGAGATCGTTTGTCCGGTTAGCGGAAGCAAGAACTGGACCGATGTGCGTCAATTCAATTTGATGTTCTCTACACAATTGGGCTCGGTGAGCGAAGAGGCCAGCACAATTTATTTACGCCCGGAAACCGCACAGGGAATTTTTGTGAATTTCCTCAATGTGCAAAAGACCGGTCGCATGAAAATTCCATTCGGAATTGCGCAAACCGGGAAAGCATTTCGTAACGAGATCGTGGCACGTCAATTTATTTTCCGCATGCGGGAATTCGAACAGATGGAGATGCAGTTCTTCATTCGGCCCGGAACGCAAAAAGAGTGGTACGACAAATGGAAAGAAACACGTTTAAGCTGGCACAAGGCGCTTGGTATCAGTGAAAAAAAATATCGTTTCCACGATCACATTAAATTAGCGCACTACGCTGATGCGGCCTGTGATATTGAATTTGAATTTCCGTTTGGCTTCAAAGAACTTGAAGGAATTCACAGCAGAAGTGATTTTGATCTTAAACAACACGAACAATTTAGCGGAAGGAAGCAACAGTATTTTGATCCTGAGCTGAACCAAAGTTATATTCCTTATGTGATCGAAACTTCTATTGGTTTAGACCGCATGTTCCTCGCTATTATGGCTTCCTCATTGAAAGAAGAAAAACTAGAGGATGGTTCAGAGCGCGTGGTTCTTTCTCTTCCACCTCAACTTGCTCCTATAAAAGCGGCTATTTTTCCATTGGTGAAAAAAGACGGCCTGCCTGAGATCGCCGAAAAAATAATCAATGATCTTAAATTCGATTACAACGTTACTTACGACGAAAAAGATACGGTTGGAAAACGCTACCGCAGGCAGGATGCCATCGGAACGCCCTACTGTATCACGGTAGATCATGAATCGCTAACAGACCATTGCGTAACCATTCGCGACCGCGACACCATGAAGCAGGAGCGCGTAGCTATCGATAAGCTGAAAAGCATTATTGAGCAGAAGGTAAGTCTCACTTCTTTACTTAAGAAAATAGCCTGATTTACAGCTATCTTGTACGTGAAAACACGTAATTTTTGTCATTCCGGGAGAGATTCGGGGTTTTAGACTTTTTCCCTTTGCCAGCTTGCCTGTTTTGTCTATTTTTACCTCTCAAAATTTTAATCAAGCTACATGAAAAAATTACTATTCCTCATTCTTTTAGGTGGATTATTTATTTCGGGTAAAGCCCAGGTACTTAATCCTGCTTTTTGTCAAACCAACGGAACCGTTGAGTCGGTTGCTATTGACTCGGCAAACAATACAGTTTACATCGGCGGAAACTTCTCGCAGGTTTGCGGAACTCCCCGCTCAAGGCTCGCTGCCATGAATCTTACAACCGGCGCGCTACTGCCCTGGAATCCGGGTGCTAACAGCGATGTAACCATCTTGTATGTGCATGACAAAGCGCTTTACGCCGGTGGTTTTTTTACTACCATTGCCGGGCAGTCCCGTAATAGGGTGGCGAAGTTCCACATCCCTTCCGGAACCATCGCAAGCTGGA
>JANWKZ010000091.1 GCA_025451115.1 Bacteroidia bacterium
GAGTGCGGTATACCATTCCCTTGAAAAGAGCTACTACTTTGTTTTCCTGGTTGGTGACCTTTATTTGATAAACGGCTATTTTATCAGAGCGGTGTTGTTCTTCGGCTACGGCGACGAGCACATCTCCGGCCATTACCTTTTGCGTATGAGAAATGGAGGTCTCAATAGAAAGAGCCTGCTTGCCATGCGAGTTGGAAGCGAAAGCGAGCGCGCTATCGGCAAACGAATAGGTGATGCCACCGTGTGCGACCTTGAACCCGTTGGTCATTTCGGCACGCACTTTCATGCGTAATTCGCAACTACCTTCGCCAACTTTCAAAACTTCGATGCCGAGCCACTTACTGAACTCGTCGTTGGCGTACATTTTGTTTCTTACTATGTCTTCTGCTCTATTCATAATTCAAATTCTTATGGGCATTTCAAATATGGCACGCGGATGACGCTGATCATTATGATAAGTTATGATTTTGGTCCGGTAAATGATATGTATTCATCTGCGTTATCAGCGTTCTATTGTATTTACGAAGCGCGTGCTTGTCATTTTCTATAAAAGTGCATTTCACGAATATATTCTGCTACCTTTTCAGGCAGGAAACAATCTACCTTCTTCTTATCGGCTATTGCCGAACGTATAAAGGAAGAGGAAATTTCGATCACCGGCGCCTCTGTAATGTTCACCGAAGGATGATCTTTGAATTTATCACCCGTATTGTTAAGTCTCGGATAAACGATCAGCGAGTAATTCTTTAATATCTGTTCGTAGTTCTTCCATTTATCAAAGGTCTGCAGGTTGTCCATACCCAGTATCAAAGCGAATTCCTTCTTCGGGTATTTTTCCTGCAAATGCGTGAGTGTATTAATTGTGTAGGAGGGTTGCGGCAATTTGAACTCGATATTACTGGCTTTCATTTTGGGATGGTCCTCAACGGCCATTCTCACCATTTGCAAACGATGCGTTTGAGAAAGCAGGCTGGCCTTTTCCTTTAAAGGATTATGCGGCGATACCACGAACCAAACTTCTTTCAGTCCGGCGAACTCCAGCATGTAATTAGCCAATACCATATGGCCCACATGGATGGGATTGAAAGAGCCGAAGAAAAGACCTGTTTTCATCGTGACTAATTTAAGCAAATGACTGCAATTGCCTGCTATGCCATTTTCCGAGCAGTACTAACGAAATAATAGCGCCTACCGTGGCGTAAAGCATATCGCTTTGCGTATCCCAAACATAGCCCTGGCTGCCCAGAAAAGCTTCGGCCGATGTTCCGCTCACTTCCGCCACGAACCATTCCAGCAACTCGTAAAAAGCGCTGATCGAGATACAAACACACACAATAAGAAAATTGCGCCAGCCTTTGGAGTTAATCACCCGGTTTCTTAAAAAGATCTCACGGACAATAATGGCGGGAATAAAACCCTGCGCGAAATGCCCAACCTTATCGTAATTATTTCTTCCCATCCCAAAAGCTTCGCGGGCCCAATCGCCCAGCGGAACCTCGGCGTAAGTATAATGCCCGCCTACCATTAAAATGATACTGTGAATTAAGATCAATACATAAGCGAGGTTGGTCAACCTGAATTTCCTGTACGTCAGAAACAATACAGCCAAAGCTATGAGGGCCGGAAAGACTTCGAGAAACCAGGTAAAGTACTCCTTAGGCTTTATGGCCGACCAAATAAGTACAGCGAAAAAAATTGCAACAAGAATAAGCGGAAAACGGGTATTGTTATTTCCACCCTGCATGATTAGAATTTCTTATTTACATTGAAAGGCTTCTTCGATTTTTCGATGGTTGTAAGAATGGCTTTCATTTTGTCGGGTTTGCCGAGCAGGGCCATAGCTTCGGCCACATCCGTATCATACTTCAGGGATGATTCAATTCTTCCCTTCAGGAATAGGTAGCGCGAGGCTATCTCGTCTTCGATCATGCGCTTGATCTCAGGTTTGAACTTCTGAAGATCATCCTTTTTTCGGTCCATCAACCTTTTTTCAAGTTGTTTAAACTCAGGTTCGATATCGCCGAAATATTTATCGTCTTCAGCGGTCTTTTTCAAAATAGAAAGGGCTTCTTCGCTATTGGTATTATACTTGTAATCCTTCCCCTCAAGATGGGTCACAAATTCCGCGTATTCCTTCTCCGTAAGATTGAACTCGCGCGGACTAGTTGGTAAAGCAGGATGTTTGATCGTATAAAGTGTAGCGTAATCAAAAATGAAATTCTTTGTAATAAGTGTGTACGTGATGTCGCTCATGTTCTGTGGTTCTGTCTGCATATCGGGCAGGATACCGGCACCATCGTAAACGATCCTGCCGTTACGCGTTTTAAACGCCGTGATAAGTGAATCAGAAACGTGGTCAACACTTCCATCTTCATTACGATGCGTGTAATCCAAAGCCTGGATACAACGGCCACTCGGAATGTAATACTTAGCTACGGTCAATTTCAGTTGCGCGTTATAAGTAAGCGGTTTGGTTTGCTGTACCAATCCTTTTCCATAAGTACGTTGGCCGATGACCACCGCGCGATCCAGGTCCTGCAAAGAACCGGAAACAACTTCTGAAGCAGATGCCGAATTACGATCCACCAAAACCACCAGCGGCATAGTGAGGTCAAGAGGGGGATTCACTGCCTTGTACAATTGCTCCCATTCTTTCACGCGGCCTTTTGTAACACAAATATCAATTCCTTTTTCAACGAAAATATTCACGATGTCAACAGCCTGGTGTAAAAGTCCGCCCGGGTTCTCGCGAAGATCAAGCACCAGCGATTTGCAGCCGTTCTCATTTTTCAGTTTCATGAATGCCTCGCGCACTTCCTTCGCAGCTTCCTGAGTAAAGCCTGTAAGTTTGATATAACCCGTTTCCTTGTTCAACATGCCGTAGTAAGGCACGTCCTTCACGCGGATCTCCTCGCGCACCAAACTGAAATCAAGTATTTTTGACTCGCCCAGTCTTTCGATCTTCAATTTAATGGGCGTGCCGGCCTGGCCTTTCATCAAACGCCCGATGTCGTCGGGGTTCTTTCCTTTCATGGTAGTACCGTTGATCTCAATGATCATGTCGCCCGTCTTAATTCCTGCTTTAGCGGCTGGGGAATTCTCGTACACCTCGGAGATCAAAACCTTATCCACCATCTCTCGCACCGAAGCGCCGATGCCGCCGTACTGGCCCGTAGTGATTATCTTATAGTCTTCGATCTCAGATTCGGTGTAGTATTCAGTATACGGATCGAGTGATTGCAGCATCGCGTCGCTCGCTGTTTTGATCAGTTGTCCGGGCTTGGTCTCATCCACGTAATACAAATTCAGTTCGCGGTACATTGAAGAGAAAACATCCAGGTTCTTGCTGATCTCAAAAAGATCTTCCGTAAAAGCAGCGGTAAAAACACTGATGGAAAATAAAACCGGTAAGAAAAGTAACCAGATCTTTTTAGAACGTTTCGGCATGGTAAAAATCTTTAAGTAAAGGTACTATTTTATTTGTTTAGCCCGTTTTTTGGGTCAGTGTTTTAAGAGCTTTTAACAGGCCTTCATCCAACGCATCAAAATCATGTATCTCCTTCGCCGTATAAATGATAAGCAAATGCATGTTCTTTTGTTTTTCGGCCAGGTGTGCATACAGTAAACCCTTATGCATACGATACGACTCGCGCATACGGCGTTTCACAAGATTGCGGTCTACCGCCCTTTTGAAGTTCTTTTTAGGCACCGAGAACACTACCTGGCAGGGAGCGGCCTGGGGTTCGGCCGGCAAACTGTAAATCAATTTGAAATTTGTGCTGAAAAATGAAGTGCCCCGTTGATAAAGTTCGTCAATGGCCTTTAGGCTGCAAAGCCTTTCTGTTTTTTTGAATGTAAAGCGTGGCAATTATCGGCGGTTTACTTCGCGGATGTAATTCTCAAGCGCCATGGTCATCGAAGGTGTTTGCGGATTGGGTGCGGCGATATCGAGACGTAACCCGTGCGCACGAACTTCCCTTGCCGTAGCGGCACCAAAAGCGGCGATACGCAGATCGCCCTGCTTGAAGTTGGGGAAATTACGGAACAAAGAGCGGATACCCGCAGGCGTAAAGAACACCACCACATCATAATCCAGTTTGCCGTTAAAATCACTTAGATCAGCGCTAACGGTACGGTAAATGATGGCTTTTTTATAGTTGAGTTTCAGCAGGTCGAGGATATCGATGATCTTTTCTTCTCGGTGCACATCGGCCACCGGCAATAAAAAATTCTCTTCTTTGTTTTTACGTAATGCTTCGGCCAGATCGGCAATAGAACCGTTACCGAAGAATATCTTGCGCTTACGATATTGAATGTATTTCTGCAGGTAATAAGCGGTTGCTTCGTTCAGGCAAAAGTACTTGGTTGTTTCGGGCACGTTGTAACGCATCTCTCCGCAGATACGGAAAAAATGATCGATGGCATTACGACTTGTAAGGATCACCGCGTTGTGCTCGGTAAGATTGATACGCTGGGTACGAAATTCCTTGGTGGTCATTCCTTCCACTTTGATGAAGTGGCGGAAATCTATTTTTACATTAGAGCGACGGGCCAGCTCGAGGTAAGGCGATTTCTCGTTCTCGGGTTTAGGTTGCGAAACAAGGATGGTTCTCACTCTTGCTTTCACCAGGTTATCATCCGGGTAAACCAGCACAGGAGGCGCTGTTGGAATAACTATTTTGGGTTCCTTTACGCGTTCGGGTTTAGGGGCAACAACTTTTTCTTTAACAACCGCTTTTTTGGCGGGAGCTGCTTTTTTTTCAGGCGCCTTCTTAACAGACGCTTTGGCCTTTTTTACGAGCGATGCCTTTTTAGCTTTCTTAGCGGGTTTGGTCGCTTTTTTCTTCTTAGCCTGGGATTTTTTCTTAGCAGCAGCCTTTTTGGGCTTTGCCACCTTAGCAGGTTTTTTCTTTTTTGCCGTTGATCGCTTTACTGCCATGTTTTCTTTTTTTTTAGCCGAATTGCAGCCAACCGGCTGCCAATACCTTGATAAAGACGGCTAAGGGTATAATTTCAACGGTGCAAAGATACAAAACTAAATGAAATACCGAAAAGCCGTACTCGGGCCTTCCCCAGGTTAAAATACGGCCTATCCGTACCACAAAAATAAGGGCCGGAACGGCCAGACCCAGGGCCACCAGGTATGCGGAGGGTACCGACGAATAGTATAAAAGCAGGCACACCGGGAGGAGCAGCAAGCCCTCCGTTTTTATGCTGAAAGAATACTGAAAGAAATAGTCGGTAAGCGCTTTTCGGTTCTTTAAGAACAAGGCAAATACGGGGGCCGACAGTTTTTTAAAGATAAGCAACATACCCAGGAATACGATCGAAGCGGGAAGCACCCAGCGATCGTCGGTCAGCGTGATCCAGCCTTGTTTTTCATTGAGGTAAGAGAAAAAAACAGCCGCACAGATGATATAGACCCCGGTAAGCGAAAGTGAGAAGAACTTGAAAAAAGAATACCCTTCACGCTGCAATTGCCGGGAAGAACCGTAACTGAAAACACCCTGCACCAATTGCAGCACTTTCTTATAATACAACAGGTAAACAGCCAGCAAAAGGATGCAGGCGCCCGTGAGCAAAATAAAAACAGGCACATTATAAGAAACTTCGCGCGGAATGGCCACGCCGTAAGCGGTATCCATAGAGCAAAAATAAAAAAAGTCCCGCCGTGTGGCAGGACTTCCTTTTGTTTGTTTTCAGAATCTTATTCAACTACGATCACGAGGTATTTGGAAACGCTCCAGAAATCCTCGGCATTGCTGATCTCTATTTTCTCAACGGGCTTCTCGCCTATCAACTTATAAGAATTGCTGGGATGGCTTGAAAGGATCTTGATCTTTTTCGCGCCAATAGGAATTACGCTGGTCTGGCTGATGTCGATCTTCGTAAAGTAATCACGGTTAAAATCCTTTTTAATATTGGTGGTCTTGCCGATACCTACAAACCCTCCTTCTTTGGTAACGATGCCTTTTTCCTTCAATTCCTTTGAAGTGCCGATCACGTAGTAAGCGAGATTAAGTTTTTCTGTTTTCACTTCGTTCTCCTGTTCCAGGCTTTCGTAGTTCACGGTAAGGTTGCTTAACTCGATATTGAGCTGTTCGATCTTATTGGTAAGTTCGCCGATCTGTACATCTTTCTCATTGAGCTGCGCTTCCAGCGTAGCGATCATCTGCTCCAATCCCTGGATCTTGGTATTGGCGGTCTTCAGTTTTTTATTGAGGGAAGAAAGGCGTGACTTATTCTTGGCCATTAACTCATAGATGGCCTGGATATCTTCCTTGATCTGATCTTCCTTGCTTTTAACATCTCCGCCCTGGGTACTGGAGCTTACGATCTTTTCTTTTTCCTTGATGTCGTTCAGGTTAGACTGGATCTCGTTAAAAGCGCTAATGAACTCCTGCACGGCAGCCTCTTTCTCGCTCAACTGTCCTTTCAGGTTTTGATTATCACCGGCAAGGCTATCAGCCAGCGGGTTGGGATCTTTTTCGGTGCCGGGATCACACGCGGTAAAGAACGCGGCAACGAATAAAATGCTTAACGCACAAATAAATTTAATGGCGGTTTTCATAGTTATTAATTTGATGCAAAGGTATGTTTAAAACGATACAAAAAAAAGCAAGGGTTTACATAAATAAAAAGCCCCCCCGATAGGACCGGGAGGGCTTTTTACACATAAAAGATATACCTATTCTATGATGATCTTCTTAACCGTACGGTTGTTTTCGGTATCCGTAATGCGTACAAAGTACACACCTTTCGGTAAGGCCGTGAGGTCGTAGGTAAGAACGCCATTCATAAAGCGAGTCTCAGTTCTAGTGAACACCGACTGACCCAGTGTATTCACAACTGAGAAGTTCAGGTCGGTAGCCTGGCCAAGCGCAACCGCGAAATTGATGTATCCGCTGGTTGGGTTAGGGAACAGGTTGATATTATGACCCAGGTAACTGTTATCCTGCATGCCGGTTAAAGGACAAGCGATAGGAATGATACCGATGTTATAGGTGCTTCCGTTAGGGCTTGCCGTGCTTGTGGTAGCCGTCTTCAGATCGATCCAGCTTCCGTTGTATTTGATCCATCCGGTGTTGTTAGGAGCGCTGTGGTTCCTTCTACCGGTCAATACAGCAATTGTATCTGTACCGCCCGTAGGAACTGTTAACGACATAAAGAAGTCAGCCGTTAAAGCGCCCGGAGCTGTAAACATAGCTACATACGGGATAATGATCGGGCTGGAGAACTGCAGGGCAGGATTACCGGCGTATGGCACACTCTGCACAGCAGTAGTAGCAGTAGCCGTACTAATGGAGAAAACTTTGGTCGCTAATACGGTACCTGGACCTGTAGCGCTACTGTTCATAGTTAAGGTTACGTTACCTGTACCTTTGGTTCCTTTCACACCGTTACGGTAGAACATGATGATACCACCATTTACCTGGGTAAGGTTAGTAGCGAACTGTGTTTTTTGATAGAACTCTGCGATATCACTGAAAGGATACGCGTTGGTTCCTGTCCAGTATCCGCCGGCACCTGCATTGTACATAGCGAGGGTATCGGTGTTGTTGATATTAGACAAAGTATCGCAAGCGCCCGCACAGGTTGTAACTGTTACTGTTTTAGAAGTAGAGTTGTTTCCTTGTGAGTTAGAAGCGAGTAAGGTCACAGTATAAGTACCTGCGGTAGGGAAATTAATGGTTGGGTTCTGCGAAGACGCAGTTGTGATAACTACACCGGTTGCCGGAGCAACACTCCAGGTCCATCCTGTAGGAGGGCCGGTAGAAGCATCGGTAAACTGAATGTTTGCACCCGAACACATAGAACCGGGATAAGTAAAGTTAGCAGTAGGTGTTTGAACTGTGGCATTACAGATAGTAACTGCGTTACTTGTTAAAGGCGATCGGTAAGTACCGTTTGACATAGTAGTATGCATACGTGTTCTTTGATAGTTAGAGAACATGAACATACATGCTTCATCCGTATAATCCATTTATATCATGGTCATCTCGCCATTAGTGC
>JANWKZ010000092.1 GCA_025451115.1 Bacteroidia bacterium
ACGATGTGATAGTAAACTTTATGATTCTTATTAGATGTAGTTAAAGCCTTGCCCTCTTCCGGCGCATCGTAGCGACTGTAATAAAACCCGTTCTTGTACCAGCTGATACCCGAGAATTTCACCCACTGCACTTTATCCTCCAATACTTTTTTAGTGGCTATCTCCATTACAAGTATCTCTACCCAATCACTGCCGGCTTTAGAGATACCATAGGCCATGTACTTTCCATCCTTAGAAACAGCCCACCCGCTAAGCGAAGAGGTTCCTTCGGCCGAAAGTTTATTTGGATCCAGTAATTCTGTGCGCGGGTCAGAAAGACTTTTTTGCACATACAGGATCGACTGGTTCTGCAGCCCGTTATTATAGAAAGAAAAATACATCCCTGCCTTTTTATAGGGAACACTTAGTTTCTCAAAATTCCAGATCTGCGTAAGGCGATTCTTCACTTTCCCGCGGAAAGGAACTTTCGCCATGTAATCGAAAGTCACTTTATTCTCTTCATCTACCCAAGCCTTTGTCTCTGCGCTATTATCGTCTTCCAACCAACGGTACGGGTCTTCCACCTTCGTTCCAAAATAATCGTCGGTCTGCGCCATCTTCTTCGTTTTCGGATAGGCTAAAGGCTGAGATTGAGCTGCGAAAACTGAAAGAACAAAAGTTACGAGAATCGCTTTTTTCATGTTAGTAGTATAATTCTTTGATCAAATAATTCTTCACATAATCTTCCACCCCCTGTTCAAGCGTATGAAAAGGCTTGACGTATCCCGCTCTTCTCAGTTTTTCCATTTTCGCTTCGGTAAAGTATTGATACTTGTCGCGAATGTCGGCGGGAGTATCTATGAACTCAATATTTTCCTTCACGTCCATGGCTTTGAAAGTATTTTTCGCGAGATCTTCAAAAGTGCGGGCCTGCCCGGTACCTAAATTGTAAATTCCGCTGCTCACCCTGTTCTTATAAAGGAAATAGATCACATTGCAGAGATCTTTCACATAAATGAAATCGCGCAATTGTCCGCCATCCTTATACTTCGGGTTATGCGAGCGGAAAAGTTTCACTTTGCCGTTCTGCTTTACCTGGTTATACGCATGAAAAATAACCGAGGCCATTCTTCCCTTGTGATATTCATTCGGGCCATAAACATTAAAGAACTTAAGTCCCACCCAATAAGGCGGTTTCTTATCCTGTTTCAAAGCCCATTTATCAAAGTCGTTCTTGCTGTCGCCATAGGGATTGAGCGGCTTGAGCTTTTCGATGATACTTTCGTCCTCATCATCATACCCAAACTCCCCTAACCCATAGGTAGCGGCTGAGGAAGCGTAAATAATCGGAATGTTCTTCCTTACACATAACTCCCATAACCTTTGGGTATAGTGCAGGTTAAGACGATCGAATATCTCTTTATTGAACTCGGTGGTATCCGTGCGGGCACCGATGTGGATGATGAAATCTGTAATATTGGCATTCTCCTCTATCCATTTGTGCAGGTCTTCGCGGGGCACTTCCTGGTAGAACAGCTTTCCCAGCAGGTTACGCTCTTTCTCACGCTTACGGAAGTCATCAGACACCACGATATTCCGGATCCCCTCGTTGTTCAGTTTACTCACAATACAGCTGCCTATAAAACCCGCCGCTCCCGTTACAATGACCATTCAAAAATTATTATTAAATTCATCCAAATTTGGCAAATATATTGCACATAAAAAAACATGGCTATTACCCGGGTTTTCGACATACTTAACAAAATTGAGACCGAGTTTTCGCACAAGACCGATCTTTTGTGTAGCAAGGAGAAAAAGGCCGATTGGAAGTGTTTTTCGGCTGCCGAATTCGTTGCTAATGCCAATTATGTGGCCTCAGCGCTTATCCAAAAAGGCATAAAACCGGGCGATAAGGTCTGCATCATTTCAAATAACCGTCCCGAGTGGAATTTTGTGGATTTCGGGGTGCAACAGGCGGGCGCCATCCTGGTACCTGTATTCCCTACCATCAGTCAGCACGATCTGGGATTCATCCTGAAGCATTCTGAGTCGAAAATGGTGTTTCTTTCTACAGGTGATATCCACAAGAAGATAACTGATTTTGACCCGAAATGCATTTATGGTTTTAGTGATGTAGAAGGCACTGTTTCATTCTCTGCATTCCTGGAAGAAGGGAAAAAACATTACGCCGAACACAAGAATACCATCGAAAAGATCAAAGGGACGATCCAAACGGGCGACCTCATCAGCATTCTTTATACTTCCGGTACCACGGGCACACCTAAAGGAGTGATGATCTCGCACAGCAACCTGCTTAGCAATATCATGGCCTGTGAAACCTTTGTGCCTTTCTCTTCCACCTGGCGCAACCTCAGCTTTTTGCCGCTCAACCATATTTACGAGCGCATGTTCAATACCCTGATGTTGTATTTAGGGATATCCATTTACTACGCACAGGGACTGGAAACCATTGCAGATAATGCGAAGGAGATAAAACCAGACATGTTTGTTACGGTTCCGCGTTTGCTGGAACGTATGTTCGAGAAGATCCAAAGCAAGGGCAACCAGCAAAAAGGGTTCAAGAAAAAAGTGTTCGACTGGGCGCTTGATCTTTCCTTGCGCTATGAACCCGATGGGGCCAACGGAGTTATTTACGAATTGAAAAGGAAGATAGCCGACAAACTGGTTTACAGTAAATGGCGCGATGCTTTGGGAGGCAAAATAAAATATGTGGCCTCGGGCGGCGCGGCGCTTCAGTCGCGTTTGGCGAGGGCTTTTTCATGCGCGGGCATTCTTACCCTGCAGGGTTACGGATTAACTGAGACCTCTCCTGTAATTGCTGTTGGACGTGAAGGAAAAGGTAATAATAAGTTCGGTTACGTTGGGAAAGTGATACAAGACGTAACTGTTAAGATAGCCGAAGACGGAGAGATCCTGGTGAAAGGCCCTAACGTAATGTTGGGGTATTATAAGAATCCTGAAGCCACCGCAGAGGTGATGGACAGCGAAGGCTGGTTCCACACGGGTGATATTGGCCAGTTCGATGATAAATTCCTGAAGATAACCGACCGCAAAAAAGAGATCTTCAAAACTTCGGCAGGTAAGTACATCGCACCCTTGATGCTCGAGAATAAACTGAAGGAATGTCGCTTTGTAGAGCAGTGCATGGTTATCGGCGAAGGACAAAAATTCGCTTCCGCGCTCATTGTTCCTTCTTTCGAATATATTAAAGAGTGGAGCAAGGAAAAGGGAATTCCTTATACCAGTAATGACGAAATGATCCGGCATCCCGAAGTAAAAAAAGAAGTTAACGCTTTTATCAGGGAGCTGAACAAAACACTGGCGCCTTACGAACAGATCAAGCGCCCCGAGATACTTTCCGGTACCTGGAGCATTGATGGTGGCGAAATGACCCCAAAAATGAGTTTAAAGCGTAAAGTTATTCTGGAGAAAAATAAGGAAGCCGTTGAAAGGATCTTTTCAGTAGAAGAGTAAGATCACTTCTTTTGCAGTATGTAATCTTTTACCGTTTCGGGGCGGGCCACGCCAAATTCAAAAACCACGATGGTTTCGTTGATCTCCGCGTACCCGTCAATAGCGATCTTCACTTTGTAAATGCCGGGCAGTAAAGCCATCACATAGCGACCTGTATTTTTATTGGAAGTGAAAGCGATCTCGTCGTTGGTCTTTTGGTTTACCGCGGTGATCGTTGCCTGTGTCTCTCCTCCTTTAACGGTGGAGTCGCTGCGCAGGATCTTACCCCTGTACACGTTATATTTCTGGTCGTTATCCTCAAACTTCACACGATAAATATCGAGGTCGCCCGATCCTTCGGGGCGAAGTGCGCTCATATAACCGGCACGGTTGTCGGGCAAAATAGAAATTTGCCTTTCATCATCGGCGGTATTCAGAGGATAACCCAGGTTGATGGGTTTACTCCATGCGTGCGTATCCTCATCCCAAATGGATTTGAAAAGATCGAAGCCGCCCATGCTGCTGTGCCCCTCCGAAGAGAAGTAAAGTGTTTTACCATCCGTAGAGAGCCAGGGGAAATCCTCGCGGTATTTAGTGTTTATGTTAGGGCCAATATTTTGCGGAATACCCCAGGCGCCTGTAGGCAGCATGCGTGCCGTATAAATATCCGACTCTCCATAGGAATCTTTCGCCCTACGCACAAAATAAAGAACCGGACCATCCTCCGTCTCGAAAATAGAACCGGAATATTCCTTTTCCTTATTCACATTCTCGCTCATAGGCTCGATCTTGGCCCAGCCCGGACCTTTCTTATACGTTTTGTAAAGATCTTCCAACTGATCGATGTGGTCGATATAGATCATCAATTGCGAGCCATCCGGTTTGATACCTACGATCTGCTCATCTAAATTTCCATTTACGGTATTGCCAATGTTTTGGTTCTTGGCCCATTTGCCATCCATTACGGTAGCGTAAAGGCAATCGGAAGAGTAATATCCATCACTCTCTACAGAAGAAGTATGAGAACCCTTACGACGCGAGGTAAAGAAAAGCGTTTGCTCGTCCTGCGTGATCCAGGGATAATAGTCGGGGAACTCAGAATTGATCTCGGGGCCCGCATTCACAAAGGTTACGTTGATAGGATACTTTAGTAACTGCTCGGCATTGTGCACTTGCTCTATCAGGTGATCGGTCTTTTCGGCTTCTACTTTGTCTTTGGCAACAAGTTCTTTGTAATGGTTCAAAGCCTTTAGCGCTTCAGGTAATTTTCCGGCGAGGTGGTAGGCACGGCCTAACCAAAACCAGGCATCTGGTTTACACTTGGGATCTTTCACGGCTTTTTCGAGATAAGGAACCGCGGCTTTTTTATCAATTTGGGTCCACAGGTAGCAGAGGCCCGCCTTGTATTGGTAATCGGTTTCGTTAGGCTCGCGCTTGGTAAGTTCCTTATACATGGGCAGGGCCATGATATAGTTATGCTGCTTAAAGTGCTCGGCGGCATCTTCAGGCTCCCATTTGCCCTTGGGAGGTTTAACACCTACTTGTGAAAAGGAGTCGAACCCGGCAAGCAACAAAACGATCAGCGCTATTCCTTTAAACTTCATACGATTGGGTTCACAAGATAATAAAAACTAAAAAAATCCCGTCCTTTTTTTTCCAAAAATCAGGCCATAGCCAAATAAAGAACCCCGTCCTCTGGCGAGGGCGGGGTTTCTTTTATAATTAATTGATTTTTAGTGCTTAGAGAGGTAATTAGCAATGCCCTCACGGTTTGCCTTAAGGTTTTCTTTACTTTGATTCTAGTTAGCGGGGCAAACTTCGCTGTTCATTTCGTTGAAGTTGAGCGCGTCTACCATGCGGAGCGCCTCATCTACGTTACGGCCCAATGGAAGGTCGTTGATCAGCAAGTGACGTACCACGCCGTTCTTGTCGATCAGGAATAAACCACGGTAAGCGATCATAGACCCCGTAGCGATCAGCTCGTTGTGTTCGTTGATGTCGTATTCGCCGGTTAAAACTCCGTAGTTCGAAGAGATGGTTTTAGTGGTATCGGCCACAACCGGATAGGTTACACCTTTGATACCGC
The DNA here is from genome assembly GCA_025451115.1 of Bacteroidia bacterium. Taxonomy (GTDB): domain Bacteria; phylum Bacteroidota; class Bacteroidia; order B-17B0; family Aurantibacillaceae; genus PALSA-968. The sequence goes on from JANWKZ010000092.1 coordinate 5,540, forward strand.
CGTGTTTTTTCTCCATCTGCAGCCAGCCCCAGTGACTTTGCTCTGTATCCGTGCTACAAGCTACCACGGCGCAGTTACGTTTTTCGAACTCAGCAAGTTTCTCCTGGAAAGCGTGCAGCTCGGTAGGACAAACGAAAGTGAAATCCTTAGGATAAAAGAAGAATACCACGTATTTCTTCCCGATGTATTGTTCTAAAGAGAAATTGGTTACGATCTCTCCGCCGCCCACTACCGCCGAGGCTTTGAACTGGGGGGCTTTTTTTCCAACTAGTGTTATCATGATGTTTATTTTTTTAGATGTTGAGGCATCAAAAATAAGCTATTTCCCGGAACCGTTGGTTAAACTATATTAACAAAAAGTGTCAGGAAAAGATGAGCTTGCCCTGGCTTATTACGCCGTTTTTCGAATTTACCCTATAGAAATAAATGCCGGGCTTAAGATCTCCTCTATCCAGTTGAGTTTCTGCTCCGGTTAGTTTTACGCTTTTAACGGCGCTGCCTTTTTCATCAAATAGTTCAAAGACAGCATTAGGCGCTGCGGCTCCATTCAATTTTATCTTCACCTCGCCCTGCGAAGGATTTGGGTAAATACTTATCTCAATATCCGGTTTTGTTAAAGAGTTTACAGAGGTGAATTGATAGAGATCGAGTTTATACATTGATCGGCCGTAGGTGGCGGCGAAAAGCGTACGCGTTGGACCATTCAAAGAAAGATCTGTTACCGGCACA
>JANWKZ010000093.1 GCA_025451115.1 Bacteroidia bacterium
GCTTTGTGGTCTTCAATGTTCGCCATGGTCTTCATCGCTTCAAATGCCTCGTAATCGGCACGTGCTGAAAGTGTGACATTAGCCGAAGATTGAGTGGCCTTATAATCTTTTATCGCGGGAGGATCCTTCTTGCCGGTAACCCACACGGCGTAAACCGCGTTAGAACCTTTCAGGGCAGGAGAACCTTCGCCTTGCTTCATTACGCTTATAGCGCCGCACATGGCATCTTCTTTGCCTAAGCCGGGAACGCTGTAACTGTTAAACACAAGGTCTTTGGCTTGCTCTACAGTAAGTTTCATTTTCGAGGCCAGGTCCTGCGCGCTTTTGGCGCCGGCGGCTAGCTGGTCGTTGAATTCTTTCAGGAACATCTGGGCTTTCTTTTCGAGTTTGGCCTTAATGGTAACATCTTCTTTTACCTGTTCGAAAGGCGCGGTTCCTTTTTCCTTTACATCAACGATGCGCGCTACCACGAAACGGGTTCCGAACTGGAAAGGAGAAGAAACCTCACCCTTTTTACCTGCGTAAACCCAACGGATAAGTTCTTTAGGATTTTCGAGTCCCGGGATCTGTTTATCGCCTTCGCGAATGTTATCCGCTACGCGAGGAACCAGTTTTTGCTCATCGGCACCTTTAGCGAACAGTTCTTCGGTATTGAATTTGCCGGCGAACTCGCTGGCTTTTAAATTGAAATTATTAAGCGTTTGCTCGCTGGGCTGTATACGGCGGGAAACATTAGCCAGTTTATATTTGGTAGTAGTACCTTTACTTACTTCCAGTACCTCCATAATATGATAACCGAAGTTAGATTCAGTTATAAAAATATCACCTTTCTTATTCTCAGTAGCGCCCTTGGTAAAAGGCTCTACCCAGTCGCGGCTTCCTTCAGCGATCCATCCGTAATTACCGCCCTTACCTTTCCAGTTATTGGTGTCTTTACCGGGGAAGAAACGCTCTAATTGCTCTTTCACTTGTGGATTAGAAAGATCGGGTTTCTTTTTTCCTCCATCATCACTGAATTTCTCAACGGTACCATCGAAATCGATCTTCTTGGCCTTTAAAAGCGCAAGTAAGCTGTCGGCCATTTTCTTAGCCTGGTCTTTGGTGCGTTTGGTCGGTGAAGCGCCCGATCCTTCATAAGCTAAAAGGATGTGACGAACTTTGCCCGAATCCTGTACGGTAGTTGTTTCAACCAGCTTGGTCACTTTTACCATGCTGTTCTCCATGTACGGACCAAACACAGTTCCTTTAGGTGACGTGAAGATGCTTGAATCGATCATTGGGCTTACCATGTTCTTTTTGAACGAACCGATATCGATCATACCGTTCTCGTTCTCAGACTGCATGATAGCTGAATCTTCAGAAGCAGTGGTTTTCGTTTTGAACTCAGTAGCGATATCCGCCATTTGTTTACGGATCTCCTCAACATCCTCATTGGTAGCGAATGCGTCGAAAGTAACGTAATCTATCTTGCGTGTAGTTTCAAAGTTCTGGAATTTGTAGCTGTTGTTATCGTAATAAGCTTTCAATTCTTCTTCGCTGATCTGGATCGCTGAATCGCTAACGGTGGAATAACGTTTAGCAACGAACTCCACAGCATATTGAGCCGTTTGTCTTTCGTATTCAACCTTCGCTTCAGCGCCCGTTACATAAAGTCCTTTTTTGATAAGCGTGGTGTATTTTTCACCTATGCGTGTGTCTTTCACATAGTCTTCCACTTTTTTCCAGTATTGCTCCTGTTCGGGAGTCATCTGCTGAATGAATCCTTGCAATTTGGCAGGATCCAGTGTGCCGTCAGCTTTTGCGAAATTCGGGAATACCTTACCGGTTTGTTTGTCGGTTAACTGGCCCGAGATGATAGAGTGAGGATGAATGGCAACGATATCGAGTAGTTCAGCTTCTCCTACGGTAACACCTACTTTTTTGTAGGTAGTTTTAAGTACACGCTCAGAGATGAACTCATTCCAAACCTGTTCTACCAACATTTGCTTGTTCTGGTCGTCTACTTTCTGGCCATTCTGCTCGTAGTTCTGCTCGGCAACCCTTAAACGCAGGGTAAAATCATTGTAATCAATATATTTTCCGGCAATGCGACCGATGGTACGCTCATTATCACCAAATAGAGAACCGTTGCTTCGTACGGCATCCTGGAGGATAAAACCGATAAGGGCAACACCAATAACTCCGATCAACAGACCTGATCTTTTACGGATACTTTCTAAAACGCTCATTTCCTAAAAATTAAGGTTGCAAAGATAAAAAACCACTTGGAATGATGAAATTAAAAAGGGAAGAAAAATGGGGGCATAGGAAGCAACCCATTATTCACATAAATAAATGAAAATTAAGTATTTATATAGAAACCGACGCTTAAAATAGCCGTGTCGATCATCGCTTTGCCACATCTTTTTGGAAGTCCCGTAACCGGAAAAAGTCAAGCAGGAAACTTGCAAGACAAAAAAAGTTTCCATAGTTTTGTGGCCGATTTAAAGAAATGACGCATAAAGAAAAGATACTTTCAGGTTCCAAAGAACTCTTCCAGCGCTACGGCATCAAGAACATTACGATGGATGAGATCGCCAATCAATTGGGCATTTCCAAAAAGACCATCTACCAGGAATTCCCCGACAAGGATGCACTGGTACATACTTTAATGGTAGAGGATCTTGAACAGCATCACAAGGAATTCGACCAGATCTTCTCACAATCAGAAAATGTGGTGGACGAGGTGTTCAACATCATGAAAAAGATCACGGCGGTATTCAGTAACTGCAATCCCTTGATGTTCCATGACCTGCAAAAATTCTATCCAACGACCTGGAAAGTGTTCAATGATTTCAGGCAAAAGTACATTCTCAACAATGTAGAAAGATCTATCGAGAGAGGAAAAAAAGACGGACTTGTAAGGAGCGATGTGAATACAAAGATACTGGCCCTCCTGCGTATGGAAGAAATTGCGATGGGCATCAGTGGACAGGTATTTCCTACCGATAAGTTCAGTGTGCTGGAAGTACAATTGGCGATGACCGAGCATTTTCTCTATGGCATCTGCACTTTAAAAGGACATAAGCTCATCAATAAATACAAAAAAGTAAATGAAGATGAATAAGATCAAATTGGTTTTAGCGTTCATCGGCCTGGCAGCTTTAGGAAGCAGCCAGACCATTCCGGCCGAATTCAGCTTGCAGGGAGCCATTGATTACGCTCTGAAACACAATGCCACCTATTTGAATTCGGAGGCCGACGCCAAATACAACAAATATAAGCGTAACGAGATCATGGGGCAGGGAATGCCGCAGATCAACGCTTCAGTCGACGTAAAGGATAACCTTATTCTTCCAACCTCACTTATACCAGCATCCGCGTTCAACCCAATGGCTCCGAAAGACATGTTTTTCCCGGCCAAGTTTGGAGTACATTATAATAGTACGGCAAGCATCACAGCAACGCAACTGATCTTCAACAGTAGTTACATAGTTGGATTGCAGGCATCGAAGGAGTTGATGAACCTGTCGCAAAGGAATGTGCAGCGCAGTAAAGTTGAAACCGTGCAAAATGTTTCCAAAGCCTATTATGGTGTTTTGGTGAACCGCGAGCGTTTGAAGATCCTCGACCTGAATATCGAAAGATTAAAAACGCTGAAAGAAAATACCGCGGCACTAAACCAGAATGGTTTTGTAGAAAAGATCGATCTCGATCGTCTCGAAGTGAGCTATAACAACCTGGTTACCGAAAAGGAAAAAGTATCACGTATGGTAGAACTTACAGAAGTGGTTTTGAAATTCCAGATGGGATATGAATTGAGCCAGCCAATAACATTGAGTGATAACCTGGATAAAGCAACCGGCGCTGACGACATGCAAAATCTTGCCGTGAACAATAAGCCTGATATTTCCAAAAGACCGGAGCTGGAGGTTATGCAATCTCAATTGAAATTAAATGAGTATGATCTGAAAAGATACCGGTTGAATTATTTACCTACGCTTGCCGCTTTCGGAACCTACGCCTCTCAATTTCAAAGCAACACGCTTGATTTTAACAGTAAGGGATGGTATCCTTTCGCCATCATAGGAGCTACTTTGAACATTGGGATATTCGATGGGTTACAAACCAATGCGCGTGTACAGCAGGCTAAGATCAATATCCTGAAAACGCAAAATACCGTCAATCAGGCCAAAGCCTCTTTTGAACTGGAGGCTCAAAGTACCGGCATAGCTTATAAGAACGCCGCTTTATCATTGGATGTGCAAAAGAAGAACATTGAACTGGCGAAGAACATCTTTGAGACTGTGAAGAAAAAATACGAGCAAGGCGTTGGCTCAAGCCTCGAGTTAAATACGGCCGAGAACGACCTGCGCCAGGCAGAGACCAATTACTACAACTCGCTTTACGACCTGATCGTGGCCAAGATCGATTATCAAAAAGCAACCGGTACACTTGTTAAATAAACCATGAAAAACGAAATATCAATCAATAAAAATACATTTATGAAAAGTAAAGTTCTATTCCTCGCCCTGGCAGTAATCGCATTCTCTTGCGGTACACCGGATAAAAAAGCAGAACTGGATAAATTAAAGAAACAGAAGATCGATCTCGAATCGCAGATCGCTACGCTTGAGGAAGATCTGAGAATGGCAGGGGGAGACAGTAGCCAAACGAAAAGCCTGGAAGTGGGTGTAGAGACCATTACACCACGGATCTTCAAAACATATATTGAAGTACAGGGCCGTATTGATGCGGATGAAAATGTTTCTCTTTCGAGCGAAATGCCCGGAACCGTTACAAATATTCTTGTAAAAGTAGGCGATGAAGTAAATAAAGGACAGGTGCTTGCCGAGACCGATGCACGCGCTATCCAGCAGCAAATGTCAGACCTCGCTACGAATATGGAACTTGTGAACCAGGTTTACCAAAAGCAAAAGAATCTTTGGGATCAAAAGATCGGAACTGAAATTCAATATCTCCAGGCAAAGACAAATAAAGAAAGCATGGAGAAAAAAATGGCCACGCTGCAGCAGCAGCTCAATATGAGCAAGGTAGTTTCTCCAATAAGCGGAACAATTGACGCTGTGAATATTAAAGTGGGGCAAGCTATTGCTCCCGGCATTCCTGCTATTAACGTGATCAATTTCTCCAATTTAAAAGTAAAAGCGGATGTAGCAGAAACGTATGCAACACGAGTGAAGAAAGGAAATGAAGTATTGATACTTTTTCCGGATATGAATGATTCTATTACGGCAAAAGTAAATTATTCAAGTCGTGCTATAAATGCCCTGAACAGAACTTTTGGTGTGGAAGTAATACTTGACAATAAAAAAGAATACCATCCAAACATGGTAGCGAAATTGAAAATAAATGATTTCCAGTCGCCGACCCCGGTTGTAGCTGTACCGGTAAAATTCATTCAGCGCGGCACGGATGAAAATTATGTTTACGTAGTAAGTAATAATAAGGCCATTAAGAAAGTCATAAAGACCGGAAAGGAGTACGCGGGCATGACCGAAGTGCTAAGCGGGCTTAGCGCTGGTGACATGCTCATAACAGCAGGTTATGATGTTGTGAACGACGGCGATGCAGTCAGTGTAAAAAAATAATTCATCCCAACGAAAGTCAGATCCCCTAAAAATATTTTCTATGTCAATGATCGATAAAATAAAAGAGTTTAAACCCTCGAGTTGGGCTATAGACAACAAGATCACTGTCTATCTGATCACGATTCTTATCTGTTTCATGGGTGTAAAGACCTATAACAGTTTACCCAAGGAAAGTTTCCCGGATATTACAGTGCCCACCATTTACATCAATACCATCAATGGCGGTAACTCGCCAACGAATATTGAAAATACTATTACCCGGCCAATAGAAAAAAGACTGAAGTCTATTTCCGGTGTAAAAAAATTCACCAGCACTTCTTTGCAGGACGTATCTGTGATCGTGGTAGAGTTCAATACAAGCGTAAATCCAACCATCGCGAAACAAAAAGTGAAAGACGCGGTGGATGAAGCGCGTGCAGATCTTCCACAAACATTAACGCGTGAACCGATGATCAAAGAGATCGCATTTTCCGAGATCCCTATCATGTATATCAACATCGCGGGCAATTATGATCTGAAAGATCTCAAAAAATACGCCGAAGCTTTGCAGGACCGTATCGAAGGAATGAAAGAGATCAATGAAGCAAAGATCATTGGCGCTTTGGACCGCGAGATACAAGTGAACATCGATATGTACAAATTGCAGGCCGCTCAACTTACGCTTACAGACGTACAACGTGCCATCAGCAGTGAGAACATGTCACTAACCGGTGGTACCGTTCCGCTGAATGGAATGAAGCCCACGCTGAGCATCAAGAGTGAATACAAAAGTCCAAAGGAGATCGAGAACATTGTAGTTAATTCGGCATCGGGCGCCAAACTATTTGTTAAGGATTTCGCGGAAGTAAAGGATTCTTATCGCGAGAAGGAAAGCTATTCGAGCACGAAAGGACAGAATGTAATTACGCTCAACGTAGTAAAACGCGCCGGCGAGAACCTGATCGAAGCCGCTGATAAGATTCATAAGACCATTGAGGAAATGAAAAGCAAGGAATTTCCCAAAGGCCTTGAAGTTACTGTGAGTGGCGATATGAGCCATAAAACAAAGGTGACGCTGCACGACTTGATCAATACCATTATCATTGGGTTTATTTTGGTAACTCTGATCCTTATGTTCTTCATGGGAGTGACGAACTCGCTGTTCGTGGCTTTGTCGGTTCCGCTTTCCATGTTCATTTCCTTCCTGGTGATGCCGGGCATTGATTTTAGTTTTAACATGATCGTTCTCTTTGCTTTCCTGCTTGCATTAGGAATTGTGGTGGATGATGCGATCGTGGTGATCGAGAATACGCATCGTCTTTTTGATAACGGTAAGCGTGACATTAAAACAGCCGCCAAAATGGCGGCGGGCGAGGTATTCCTTCCTGTATTATCAGGAACCATTACTACACTCGCTCCATTCATTCCGCTCGCGTTCTGGACCGGTATCATTGGTAAATTCATGTTCTTTCTGCCGGTAACGCTCATCATTTCACTTTTAGCTTCGCTCTTCGTAGCCTATATAATCAATCCGGTGTTCGCGGTTGATTTTATGAAAACGCACGAAGAGGAAAGTAAAGAACACGGAAGGATCACCAAAAAAGCACGCCTGCAACTGATCGTTTACGGAATTGTGGCCTTGTTCTCTTACGTAACCGGCCATGTAGGCATAGGTAATTTCATTGTATTCCTCGGTTTATTCCTGATCCTTAATAGGCTTTGGTTATATAAAGCCATCAATTACTGGCAGAACAAAGCGTGGCCGCGGTTTCGTGAGTTTTACGTGCGCATTTTAAAATGGTGCCTGAAAAAACCGTACAAACCTTTGTTGATGACTGTTGGCTTGTTCATTTTCTCATTCGTATTTTTCGGTATACGCGGCCCAAAAGTGATCTTCTTTCCGCAAGGAGATCCAAATAATATTTACGTGTATGTGAAATTGCCTGTGGGTACAGATCCGGCTGTCACCAATGAGGTGATGCGCAAGGTGGAAAAGAAAATGGCTACCGTGGTGAGTGATACAACCCGGTGTGTTGAATCGATCATTACCAACGTTACTATCGGCGTTACCGATCCGCAGGATGCGGATCAGAGTTCATACCCTAATCGTGGTAAGATCGCTATCAACTTCGTGGAATTTGAGAAAAGGAACGGGGTTTCCACCCAGGATTTTCTTCAAAAGCTGCAAAACATGAAATGGGATATTCCGGGCGCCTCGATCACGGTGAACAAAGAGCAAGCGGGCCCGCCGGTGTCAAAACCTATTAATATCGAAGTTACCGGGGATGATTTCACAGAGCTTACTACCAATGCTTCGGCACTCAAAAAATTCATTGACGCGGCGAAAGTGGAAGGTGTTGCCGATCTGAAATCGGATTTTGAAAGCAATAAGCCGGAGATCGTTTTTGATATTGATCGCGAACGCGCCAATCGAGAAGGATTATCAACCGCTCAATTAGCGATGGAGATCCGTGGTGCCGTGTACGGTATCGAAGCAACGAAATTCCGTGCCCCTGATGATGAGTACCCCGTACAGTTGCGCTATCGGTTCGACCAAAGAAATAATATCGAAGCACTGCGTAACTTAAAGATCACTTATCGTGATATGAACATGGGAGGCCTGGTGCGCTCTGTTCCGCTTTCTTCTGTTTGCGATGTGCGTTATGATAATACCTACGCGGGCATTAAACGCAAGAATAACAAACGAGTGGTTACACTTTCTTCAGACGTAAAAGAAGGATTCAATCCTAACGAAGTGGTGGCAAAAGTTCAAAAGGCTGCGGCGGGTTTTCAACCGCAAGGTGCGGTAACGGTTAAATTCACCGGTCAGCAGGAGGAGCAGGCCGAAACAGGGGCATTCCTGGGAAATGCTTTGATGGCATCGATCGGAATTATTTTACTGGTACTCGTTCTGCAATTTAATTCGGTAGGAAAACCTATTATTATTCTCACCGAAATTTTCTTTAGCATTATCGGTGTATTATTAGGCACGGCCATTTTCAAAATGGATATGAGCATCGTTATGACCGGTATCGGTATCGTTGCACTTGCCGGTATTGTGGTGCGAAACGGAATATTACTGGTTGAGTTTGCCGAGATGGCACGTGCAGGAGGAATGGGTCTTTATGAAGCAACCGTAGAAGCCGGACGCACCCGTATGACCCCGGTGCTACTTACCGCTACCGCTGCTATCTTGGGATTGATCCCGCTTGCTGTTGGATTGAACATCGACTTTGAAGGGCTGTTCACACACCTAAGCCCTCATATTTTCTTTGGTGGTGATAGCGTGGTGTTCTGGGGCCCGCTAAGCTGGACGATGATCTTTGGATTGAGCTTTGCCACGCTTTTAACTTTGTTACTTGTACCGGCGATGTACCTTATCTCTGAAAGGTTGAAACGCAAGTCGATCATCATACTGGATCACTATGAACTGCCGAAAATACTGATGTATGTTCCGTTCTTCATCCTCATTATGCGCGGCGTTTTAAGTTTCCAGGGTAAAAAACTGGATTACGGCGATCTGGACGCATAAGAACGCTTTTTCGTACCTTTGCACAAAAGCAAGCCGTTCTATCGCCTTGAGTTAACACTCGGGGAGGAAAGTCCGGACAACACAGAGCGCCCCACCGCGCAGAATGCGCGGGTATGCAAAAGGCAACTTTTGTGTAACAGATAGTGCCACAGAAAACAAACCACCGCCCCGCTTTGCGGGACGGAAAGGGTGAAAACTCGAGGTAAGAGCTCACGGTCCGGCGGGTAACCAACGGATAGGTAAACCTTGGGGGTTGAAAGGCCAAATAAGTGCAGTTTTAGGGCGGCTCGCCCTGATAGTCAAAAACTTAGCTGCATGGGTAGGTCGACAAGATAAATGATGGAAACCCCGCTTGCGGGGCACAAAAACCGGCTTACAGGCTTGCTTTTTATTTTCATTTTACATTTTTCCAATTGGGGTAAAAAGGTTACTTTAGCGTAACCAAAAAAACACCATGATCAAAAGAATATTCCTTTTGTTGCTCCTTGCTCCATTTATCATTACAAAAGCGCAGGTAACGAGCAAACACAACCACGAATTTGATGAACAGAAAGCCCGCCAGGAAGCCGCTAAAAAAGGCGTTCCGGCAAGGGTAATGGGTGAATATATAAACGGCGAAAAGACTCGTTTTAACGAACAGTTCAACCCACATAAGGATGAGGTGCGTGATGCTTACGTGATGATAGCAGAACCGGGCACCAACAAGATCATTCACCAGGGGGGTATTCAAGCTTCTGCTTGTGGTAATTCTGACCTGGCATCGAATAACTATACTAACTGGACGGGCGAGATCGCTACCACCTGTAATCCGGGAACAACTTATCCGGTGGCTACCTGGAATACATCCGGTATCAATGGAAACGGCGGAACACCTATCCAGTTGAATAACTCGCCTTGTAATAACAGCACCGGCTACCAGGTTATACATAACCAACCTATTGGAGCCCTCTCTACAGTTGCAACCACTGCTTTTGCCAACGGTTATGATGATAACTGTAAGAATCCAAGCACCGGTTTTTATGATCTTACATGTACTCCATCTAACGGAACCAACAGTATCCGTTTGGGTTCTGCTTATTCCAACTATACCTGCGCGAAGCTGGTGTATCCTATCACCGTTACCAGTTCGAATGCACAGTTCACCTATCAATTTGCCGTAGTAATTGACGACGGATCTCACCCGGTGGGCGAACAACCTTGCTTTTTATTTGGTGTAAAGGATGTTAACGGTAACCTGATCACAGGCGTAAACCAAAACTGTGTACAGTATAACGTAGATGCAACCGCGGCACAAACGGACACCTCTTTCATTAGCAACGCTGCTCCCTGCGCCGGGTTCCAGGTGTATTACCGTAAATGGCGTACTGTTACCATTGACCTCACTTCCCAGATCGGCAATACCATCTATGCAGAATTCCAAACGATCGATTGTCCTTGGTCTGGCCACTATTCGTACGCATACATCAGCGCTACCTGTGGTAACTTAACAGCTTCGGTATCGGGTTTCTGTGGTGGA
>JANWKZ010000094.1 GCA_025451115.1 Bacteroidia bacterium
GTGAAGTACCGGGATCTCCCTGGCGGCCGGCACGGCCGCGTAACTGGCGGTCAACACGGCGCGACTCATGGCGTTCTGTACCAATAATGGCCAAACCGCCCGCGTCTTTTACACCCTGTCCTAATTTAATATCCGTACCACGACCTGCCATGTTGGTGGCGATGGTTACATTGCCTGCCCAACCCGCTTCTGCAACCACCTGCGCTTCTTTCTGGTGTTGTTTGGCGTTAAGTACGTTATGCTTGATGCCGCGCAGTTTAAGCATGCGGCTTAAGATCTCTGAATTCTCTACCGACGTTGTACCAACCAGCACCGGTCTTCCGGCCGCAACCAGCTTAGCGATCTCTTCGATCACCGCGTTGTATTTCTCGCGCTTGGTTTTATAAACGTAATCCTGTTCGTCTTTACGGGAGATGGCGCGGTTGGTTGGAATAACTACCACATCCAGTTTGTAAATATCCCAGAACTCCTGAGATTCGGTTTCCGCCGTTCCGGTCATGCCGGCAAGTTTGTGATACATGCGGAAATAATTCTGAAGCGTGATGGTGGCGTACGTTTGTGTGGCCGCTTCGATCTTCACATTTTCTTTCGCTTCAATGGCCTGGTGTAATCCATCGCTGTAACGGCGACCTTCCATGATACGGCCTGTTTGCTCGTCCACAATTTTTACCTGGCCATCCATTACCACATACTCATCATCTTTGTCAAACAAAGCGTAAGCTTTCAATAATTGCTGGATGGTATGAATACGCTCCGATTTAACGGTGAATTCCTGCAACAGAACTTCCTTACGGCGCATTTTCTCTTCAGCAGCAGCGTTCATTTTCTCAATGTCGGCAATTTGCTCTCCTACGTTCGGGATGATGAAGAAATTGGAGTCTTCTCCTGAGGTTGTGATCAGGTCGATACCTTTCTCGGTCATATCCACCGAGTTGTTCTTCTCGTCAATTACAAAATAAAGTTCCTGATCTATCTTATGCATTTCCTTTTGCTGGTCCTGCATGTAGTAATTCTCTGTCTTTTGCAAAAGCGCGCGAACACCGTTCTCGCTTAAGAATTTAATAAGTGCGGTATTTTTTGGTAAGCCACGGAAAGCGCGCAAGAGCGGGATACCCGCTTCTTTTTCTTTTCCTTCGGCGAATAATTTTTTTGCATCAGTGAGACAGGTATTTAAATACTGCTTTTGCGCATTTACCAGTTTTTCAATGCGTGGCTTTAAACCTGTAAATTCATGTTTATCGCCTTGTGGGGTAGGACCGGAGATGATCAGTGGTGTACGTGCGTCGTCGATCAATACGGAGTCAACCTCATCTACGATAGCGAAGTTGTGTTTACGTTGCACGAGCCCCTCAATGTTGTGACTCATGTTATCGCGCAGGTAATCAAAACCAAATTCGTTATTGGTTCCGTAGGTGATGTCGCAATTGTAAGCGTCGCGGCGTTCCTGCGAATGCGGCTCGTGCTTGTCGATGCAATCAACAGTTAAACCGTGGAATTCGAAGATTGGCCCGTTCCATTCGGCGTCACGTCGGCTCAGGTAGTTGTTCACGGTTACAACGTGCACACCTTTGCCCGATAAAGCGTTGAGGAAGATAGGAAGTGTAGCTACTAAAGTTTTACCTTCACCGGTAGCCATTTCAGAGATCTTCCCTTCGTGTAATACGATACCGCCGATAAGCTGCACATCGTAATGCACCATGTTCCATTTCACTTCTCCGCCGGCTGCTGTCCAGGTGTTTTTCCAATAGGCATATCCATCGCGAATTTCTACGTTCTTAGCGCCGGGATTACGCTTCAGGTAGTTCGTGTCAATATCACTTGCCTTGATCTTAATTTCTTCATTCACCGAAAAGCGACGTGCTGTTTCCTTGCAAAGCGCGAATGCTTCAGGTAGGATCTGTTTTAGCACTTCTTCGGTCTTGCTATCAATATCTTTTTCTATTTCATCAATTTCCTTGTACAGGCCGTCCTTGGTATCCACGTTCATGTCAGCGTCGCCCGCAATTCGCGCCTTTATGTCAGCTATCTGTTTATTTTCGGTGGTCGTGTAGTCTTGGATCTTTTTGCGCAGTTCTACGGATTTCTCCCTAAGGGCCTCATTTGAGAGCGATTCGAAGGCGGGATATACTTGTTTGATCTGGTCAACGAGGGGCTGTACCGACTCAACGTCTTTTTGAGATTTGGTACCGAACATCTTACTTAAAAACTCGAACATGCGCTTTGTATATAGGGGGGCGAAGGTACAAAAATTATACCTCCCCTCCAGTAGGCCTTTTTAACGTATTTTCTTTGCTAAATTGTCAGATATTTTTCTATTTTTACCTCAAATTTAAAACCTATAACGCATGAAAAAATTCTACTCTTTTGTTACCCTTGCTTTAACTTTAACGGGAGGCGTTCTCAGCGCTCAGCCTACCATTACAACGGCGGCTATACCTCAGGTGGGGTATGTTTACCAGATGATGGCCGACACCACGCCGGCTGATCTTTTGACATTCACTGTATCTGCCGGTTCTGCATCTGCGCAAAACTGGAACTACTCGGCTGAATTTGCCAATACCTATGGGGAGAGCACTTCATTTGTTGCGCCTTCAAGCGGAACAGGTTCTTCTAGTTTTCCCAATGCTACCGTTGCGGCTTTACAGGCTAACGGTACAGACTGGGCTTATTTTGTTGGCAGTGCTAATGGCTTTTACATTGATGGTCTTTATACTACTCAACAGGGCGCTAATGCCGCAGTTGATATAGCCCCTGATGTGCTTTTTATGCCTACTCCATCTACTTACGGTTTTTCAAACAATACCCTAAGTATGGCCACTTTTACAGCTGTTGTTCAGACCCAAACCGTGCAGGTAAGGCACTCACAGGATCGTACCGTTACAGCGGATGCGCATGGTTCATTGACCACCCCTATCGCTACGTATCCTAATACATTAAGGATCAAAACTTTCGAGGCAACTATCGATAGTATTTTTATAAATGTTTTAGGCACCTGGAACTATGCCCTGAGTCAGACAGACTCTACTACTTCCTATATGTGGGTTCAAAACAGTCCGGACGCCCAGCTGATGCAGATCGATATGGATAAAGCCGGCGCTGTTACCAAGGCACAATGCATGCAGTCTTTTCAAAACAGCGTGGCCCAGATCAATGAACCTTCTGCCGGTTTTAATCTGTTCCCTAATCCGGCCTCGGGAGTAGCATATCTGACCTATGAGAACAAAGCATCAACTAACGTAAGCCTGCATATGTACGATATGAGTGGCCGTTTGGTGGGCAACATCCTCAATGAGGATCAGGCCATAGGCAAGCAAAAAGTACGCATAAACGTTGAAGCAATGCACCTTCCTAAGGGGATCTATTTCCTGCAGCTTAAGAACAACGAAGGAGTACAAACAACCAAGATATCGGTTAACTAAAAAACACCACATATTTCGTTAAAAAACCCCGTTTTTGCGGGGTTTTTTGTTAAAAGAGCTCATTTTTATGATTTTTACTCATTTTACCTGAATTATAGCCTAGAAAGAGGCCCGAAAGACCCAAAACATATCAAAAGACCATGGCCTTAAGACTTGTGACTATAGACTTTTATAACTATCTTTGTCGCCCTTAAAAAAACGAGAGACATGCCAAAAATGAAAACAAACTCCAGTGCCAAGAAAAGATTTTCTGTCACCGGGACCGGAAAGATCAAGCGTAAGCATGCCTTTAAACGTCACATCCTTACCAAAAAAGAGAAAGATCGTAAACGCGCGTTAAGGCACGATACGATGGTTCACAAATCTGACATGAGCAACGTGAAGCTGATGTTGGTACTTGGTAAGTAAGATGGCAGGTGAAAATTACGCAGCTTCTTATTCGGTAAAAAAACAAATGTTTAACCAGGGCTTCAGTAAAAAAGATCTCGTGTAAAAGCGGGGCGCTGAATACCAAAAAACAAAAACAAAATGCCACGTTCAGTCAATCATGTAGCCAGCAGGGCTCGCAGAAAAAAGATCCTTAACCAAACCAAGGGTTATTGGGGCGCACGTAAAAACGTGTGGACAATTGCAAAGAACACCTGGGAGAAAGGTTTAACCTACGCGTACCGCGATCGCAAGAACAAAAAACGCAATATGCGTGCTTTGTGGATCCAGCGTATCAATGCCGGCGTTCGCCAGCACGGGTTAAGCTACTCAGAGTTCATGGGTAAATTACACGCCAAGAACATCCTCTTAAACCGTAAGGCTTTAGCGGATCTGGCGATGAACCACCCCGAAGCTTTTAAAGCGGTTGTTAATTCTGTAAAATAGAAATAACACATTTATAAGAACCCAGACCGTAGCGTCTGGGTTTTTTATTGTCCCGGTTTTTCTACGGGCATTTAGGGCCGAGAATTCGTATAAACTTCTATGGACTTTTTACGGCCGGGAAGTATGTTCTCCCGTCAAGCATTTGTGCGATCCTGAAACAAGTTCAGGATGACGATTACAAAAAACCACTCATTTATGGTCATGCTGAACTTGTTTCAGCATCAAAGTACCTTATCTAAAGTCAAATTCCTCAAGGCTCCGTAATGCCCGAAAAATGTATAAATGCTCATCGGCCCCGGTAACCTCATTTTAGCGGCCCTTCACCGATAAGCGCTTTTGATTTGCAATATTTATTGTAATTTAACGTTTTAATTACGGTTTGAAAAAGTCGCTATTCATAGTCCTGGTTGTGTTCTCGCTGAGTGCCTTTGCGCAGAACATGAATAAGAAAGCTTATTTTCAGCATGATGTGGGTGTTTTCCTGGGCGGCGCTTATTATATAGGCGATCTTAACTCGCGCCACTTTTTTATGACGCAGCCGGGTATAGGCGCTTTTTACCGTTTCAATTACAATTACCGTTTAGCATTTAGGGGAGGTTTTAATATAGGATCTGTGATGGCTGATGATTCGCAAACCGATGATCCGGATCAGTTGGAACGCAACCTGAATTTTAAAAGTAAGATGCAGGAGTTCTACGCGCAGGCGGAGTTCAATTTCTGGGAATACCGCGTGGGGCATGCCGATTATATTTTTGCGCCTTATGTTTTTGCCGGAGTGGCCTGTTTGCATTTTGATCCGATGGCGAATATTCAGAACACCTGGATACAATTGCATGGACTTTCAACCGAGGGGCAAAAAACTTCTTTCAATAAACAAAAACAATACAAAGTGTGGCAACCTACTATTCCTTTTGGTTTAGGATTTAAATTGAGTGTATCTAAAATGATCACGATCGGTTTTGAATGGGGGCCGCGCAAAACGTTTACGGATTACCTCGATGATGTAAGCGGAAAATATGTGGATCCTTTGCTGTTGGCTAAAGAAAAGGGGGCTATTGCCGCTTTAATGAGCGATCGCAGTAAGGTATTAGATCACACGGCCAATTATGGTAAGTTGCGCGGCAATCCAAATACCAAAGATTGGTATTTCTTTTATGGTTTTGTGGTAAGCGTTAAGATCAAGGGTAAGCCCAAGGAGTGTAAGGGAGCTTTTTAATTAAGGCTGTAGTGAAAGCCAAAACCCGGGATACATTAACAATAATTCTTCTTATTTCGATGAGCTTAACCTTGATCGGCTATTTCCTCGATAATGACCCATCGCCTGGGGTAATTTCGGCTTTACTTGATTGCCTTCTTACAACAATACTATTATTTGTATTGATATTCGGGTTTTACTTTGCAATTAAGCATAGTTTCAAAAAATCTGAAAATGCTAAAATTCAATAGATTAGCTTAACATTATGCTTAACGAACCCGCCCCCGGCGGGTTTTTTGCTTATGGAATTCCCTGATTCCCGGCATCTCTATAGACACAGACCCTACAACAACTAAAACTCTATACAGATGAACCCACAAATTAAAAAACTAAGCAAAATGCTCGCGGTAGGGGTAACAACCCTCTCGCTGGCCGCCTGGATCACGCCTCAAAGCTATTTTAAGGCGATGATGGACAACGATTTCCTTATCCAGCTTAAGAAGAAAGTATCGGCTTTTAACGAAGCTATGCCCGAAGACCGGGTGTACCTGCATTTTGATAAGCCTTTTTACGAGCCCGGCGATGATATCTGGTTCTCGGCTTATGTACGCGACGGACAAACGCTGAAAGCAAGTACTAAAAGTGATATTGTGCATGTGGAGTTATTGAACCCCAAGGGCGGGATCGAAAAAAGCCTGAACCTGGTAGCGCACAATGGCAAGGTGGCCGGCGATTTTAATCTGGATAAAGAAGCTTTAGGCGGTTTATATAAAATACGTGCCTATACTAATTGGATGAAGAATGATAACCTGGATAATGCCTTTATAAAAGAAGTGCAGATCCAGGATGTGGTACTTCCCAACTTAAAGATGAAGCTCGAATTCGAAAAGAAAGCTTTTGGAGCAGGAGATGAGGTAATTGCTAAGCTCGAACTGAACACCAATGAGAACAAACCTTTATCCGACTATAAAATTAAATTCGTTGCTAACCTGGATGGAAAAAAATTCACCGAGAAGGCCGAGATCACGGATGAGGCGGGAGTGAAATACATCAAATTCCACTTGCCCAAAGAATTAAAAACGAGCGATGGGTTGCTAAACGTGATGATCGATTATAATGGAAGTACGGAAAGTGTTTCGCGTTCAATTCCTATCATCCTGAACAAGATCGACCTTACTCTTTTCCCTGAGGGTGGCGATCTGGTACGCAGCCTGCACAGCAACGTAGCTTTCCGCGCGCTGAATGAATTTGGTAAGCCTGCCGATATCGAAGGCGTAGTACTTACCGAAAAAGGAAGCCAGGTAGCTTCTTTCAGCAGTTACCACATGGGTATGGGAAGTTTTGCTTTCAGTCCGCAGGCCAAGGAAAAATACCATGTAAAGATCACAAAACCTGAAGGTATCACTCAAACTTTTGCAATACCCGATGCTTTAGACCGCGGTTATGTGATGAACGTAGATAATGGTCGTGACGGCGAATTAGAAGTGAATGTGAAAACAACAGAAACTGAAGAGCTTTCTTTAGTAGCGCAGGAACGTGGTAAAATTTACTACTCAACCGTTGTAAATGCTAAAAAGGGCAATAACAAGATCGTTTTCCCAACTAAAGATTTCCCTATCGGTGTTACACAAGTTACCCTGTTCGATTCTAAAGGAATTGAACGCGCAGAGCGTTTGGTTTTTGTAAACAAAGACAAACAGTTGAATATCGCTATTGAAACAGAAAAAGAAAAATACCTGCCCCGTGAAAAAGTGAAACTCAACATTACCGTAAAAGACGAACGCGGCATGCCCATGCCTGCCAATCTTTCGATCGGTGTGGTGAACGACCAATTACTTTCTTTTGCCAATGATAAATCAGGAAATATGCTTTCTCAACTGTTGCTAGAGCAGGATCTGCAAGCCAAAGTGGAAGAACCCGCGTTCTATTTCGATCGTAAAGAAGAGAAAGCCGATAAAGCCCTCGACTATTTATTAATGACTGCGGGTTGGAGGCGCTTTACCTGGGAAAAAATGCTTACCGGAGATGTACCGGCCATGTCTTATATAAATGAAAAAGCGGTCCTGGGTGGACAAGTATTGGATGCCTATACAGGCAAACCCATTATCAACGCCAGCATTAAGATCGCGAATGGTACAGAATACAACAGTAACTGGATAGGGAAATTCAATGTAAAAAAAGTAGATCTTTCCAATCCTGTAACCTTAACTTATAAAGCCGCTGGTTATTCTTCACAGTCGCAATACATTGCCGATTACAATGAGAACTTAACTGTATATATGTACCCGGTTCGTTATTATACTCCCTATAGGCATCATAAGAAATCGAGAAAAATTAAGGCCGCCTTCGGTGGGGGTGAAGGGGTAAAAATGGCTGAAGAATTCGATGCGAACGAAGCGGTACCTATGGCTATGCCCGGAATGGCTATGGCCGCTGATATGGAAGACATGCCGATGAAATCCATCGCTAATAAAGAAGTGCAAAAAAAACCCGCGTCCCGTACAGAAAGCAAAAAAGCTAAAGCAGAGGAAGAAAAATCTGTGAAAGATGCGGTGAAGGTTGTTTCTCAAAATGGTCCTGCAAGTAAGGTGGATGAATTAATTCAGGCTGAGATCATGGTAGATGACCAGCGAGCCCTTATGTTCGATAAGAAGGGTGATCGGGATGAGAAAGCTAATCTTAAAAAACAGATCGCGGTTAACGGTAAGAAGTACTATCGCGCCCGTCAGTTCGCCGCTCCTGTTTACAAAGAGAGTGAAAATGTAGAAACACGTACGGATTTCCGCAATACCATTTACTGGAACCCGGATGTTGAGGTTGGGTATACCGGTAAAAAAACACTTGAATTCTATACATCAGATGATATCACTTCTTTCCGTGTTACAGCTGAAGGTTTGGGTACTGATGGCTCAATAGGCCGGAATGAAAAAAACTTCTTTACGCAATTACCTTTCTCTATGATCACCAAGATCCCGGTTGAGGTAGCTACAGAAGATGTGGTTTCAATTCCTTTAACTTTAAAGAACAATACCAAAGGTCCTTTGGGTGGCTCTCTCACTATCTCGGCGCCTGAAGCTTTGAAAGAACTTGTAAAAGTTCCGCTCGTACAAACCATTATGCCCGGTGCAGCGAAAACAATTTATTTAGATTATAAAGTGCTCGACAAGATCGGTTACGGTGAGTTCACCATCACTTTCAAAGCCTGTGGTTTGGGTGATGCATTCACACAAAAAATAAAGATCGCTCCCAAAGGGTTCCCTGTCACCGCTTCTTTTGCGGGTCAGGATGCCGAAAAGGAGTTTTCTTTTGCCATGAACAAAGTTGTGAATGGTTCGGTAAAAGCCGTGTTCACAGCGTACCCGAACGTAGTTAGCGACCTGATGAAAGGTGTAGAAGGAATTTTACGCGAACCCGGTGGATGCTTCGAACAAACTTCTATGAGCGCCTGGCCCAACGCCATGGTGTTAGACTACCTGAAATCAACCGACAGTAAAGACGATAAAACGATCGCGTATGCTAACCAGTTATTGGATCGCGGTTACAAACGCCTCACCACCTTTGAAACTTCTACTAAAGGATATGAGTGGTTTGGCGCTTCTCCCGCTCACGAAGGATTAACTGCCTACGGTGTAATGGAATTTACCGACATGAAAAAGGCGGGTGGCGATGTGGATCAGAAGATGATCGATCGCACAGCAGACTGGCTTCTCTCGCATAAGGATGGTAAAGGAAACTTTACACGCAAAGCAGGCGGTTACCATGCTTTTGGAAGCATCAGCGATGATGTAACGAACGGTTACATTGTGTATGCTCTGGCCGAGGCCGGGTACACCGACTTGAAAAATGAATTCAATGCTTCAGTGAAAACGGCGCAGGAGAAAAAGGATCCTTACCTGCTTGCCATGATGGCCAACGCAGCTATGAAACTGGGCGAAACTAAAAAAGCCGAAGAGATCATGGGTCAATTACTCAACATGCAGGCCAAGGATGGCAGTTGGACCGGAACAACGCATTCGATCACTTATTCGCAAGGTCAATCACTTACTATTGAAACAACATCCATCATGATCCAGGCGCTCATTAAGGAAAACGGTAAACACGCCGGCGCTTTGAATGAGGCAGTGCAATATCTTACTAATAGTCGTAACGGTTACGGAGTTTTTGGAAGTACGCAAGGAACTGTGCTGGCTTTAAAAGCGCTTACTGAGTACGCTAAGTTCAGCAAGAAAGCTACCGAAGATGGAACTATCGTGGTTTACGTTGATGGTAAGAAAGCCGGCGAGAAAACATACAAAGCCGGCGATAAAGGTGCCATCACCGTTGACGGACTTGAGAAGTTCATCACAGCGGAAGGTAAACATGATATTAAAGTTAAGTTTATCGGTGTGAAGAACCCGCTTCCTTACTCTGTAGCTGTAAGCTGGAATACTTCATTGCCTTCAAGCAGTAAAGATTGTGTAGTTGGTTTAGAAACCGAGTACGCCACCAAAACGGTGAACGTAGGAGAAACAGTTCGTTTAAAAGCAACTGTGACCAATAAAAAGAATGCAGAGATCCCAAGTGCGATGGCTATTGTAGGTATCCCCGCCGGATTCACAGTACAGCCTTGGCAATTAAAAGAGCTGCAGGAGAAACAGGTATTTGATTACTATGAAATACTGGGAAATAATATCGCTATCTATTATCGCGGTATGGGCCCGAAAGCTGTAAAAGAGATCAACCTTGACCTGAAAGCTGAAATGCCCGGGGAGTATGATGCCCCTGCTTCTTCAGCTTATCTCTACTACACCAATGAGTTCAAAACCTGGTGCGGTACCGAAAAATTGATCATCAAAAAGAATAACGGATAATGAGAACCCGCTTTTCAAATAGTGTTTTGTGTTTCCTCCTGTTTGGCGCGCACCTGCTCTGCGCGTCAAATGGGTTGGAGACCGACTCAACAAAGGGGAAATACCCCATCACCGATCCGCGCAATCCTAATTGCCCCTGCCATAAATACCAGGCCGAAGCGGATAAAGAGTATGCTAAACTTTTACAAAAGGGCGGGCAGCACGGAAACCTGGAAGTGAAAGGAGAAGCTTTTGCAGGAACAAAAAAGCCGGGTAAATTGAGGAACCATAAATGGTATTGGGGAACTACCAGAACCCATAAGGCTAAACAGCCAAAGAAGAAAGGTTTCCGGGATAGATTGTCCAGGTGCTTTCATTTCTAGAAATTATAAAAACAAAGAACCCTCCCCCGATCAATCGGGGGAGGGTTCTTTTATGATCTGAATCATTCTAATGCTGAACGATGAGTTTCTGCGTGTAGTGCGATGTTGCGTGTTTTATTTTCAGGTAATACACGCCGTTGGCAAGTGATGAAACATTGATCTTTTGCTCGGCGCCGGCCATTTTCTCAGAACGGATGACCTGCCCGAGTGTGTTAGTGATATCGAGCGTACAATTAGTGAATGCTTTATTCAATTTAATTGCCACTTCATCTGTAGCGGGATTGGGAGATACAACAAGACCGTTCTTCAGTTCCGGTTGTGCAATACCGATCGCGCTTTGCACACGGTTATTGGCGATATTGGATTTTGATTTAACGATCGTACCCTGCGGGCTGTTAGGGTCGGCAAATTTGGCCGTAGTTAAACAAGGTGATGGAGGATCAACAAATACAGCGTACCAGTTCGTATCGCCCGCAATAGGAGCACCATCGGTAAAGCTATTCTGGCAAACCACAAATCCGCAGAAC
>JANWKZ010000095.1 GCA_025451115.1 Bacteroidia bacterium
ATAAACCGCTATATTTGTATGATTCCAATTGATTATGATTAGATGACGCTCCGAAAGCGTCATTTTTTGTCTATACAGGTTTCTTTACCCAAAGAAACGCTGAAAATTCGTTAAAATCACAAAAAATAAAAATTAATACATATTATAGTATGAGGCTTAACAAATGAAATCGGAGATAGTAGAATCCTTTTCACAGATGGTGAAGGACAAAAAAATTGACAGAGACCTTCTTGAAAGTATCATAAAGGACGTCTTTGGCATGATGATTAAAAAGAAATACGGCCAGAACGCCAATTTTGACGTGATTGTTAATATGGATAAGGGCGATATTGAAATGTACGTTTCAAAAGCCGTGGTTGAAGAAGTGACCGACCCGGAAACTGAAATTACTCTTGCCGAGGCGAACGAACGCTCGGGCGAGGAGCTTGAAGTAGGCGATGATTACACCGAAGTGCTTGATTACGTTGCATTCGGGAGAAGGCACATTGTTAACTTAAAGCAAAACCTGAACCAGAAAATCCGCGAAGTAGAAAAAGAAATTATATATAATGACTATAAGGATCTGGTCGGTGAAATTATAGTTGGTGAAATTTACCAGATAAAGCCGCAGAGCATACTCTTAATTCATAACGGGCATGAAATACATTTTCCGAAGTCAGAGCAGATTCCCAAGGAAAGATATAAGAAGGGCGAGTCGATAAGAGTATATGTTAAAGAAGTATCCAAGAAATCAGCGGGACCGCCTGCAATTATCGTATCACGCGCGGCGGATGAATTCCTGAAAAAATTATTTGAGCTTGAAATTCCTGAAATATACGACGGCGTAATTGAAATTAACGGTATCGCGCGCGAACCAGGTGAAAGAGCCAAGGTTGCGGTGTATTCAAATGATGACAGGATTGACGCCGTTGGCGCATGTGTTGGCATGAAGGGTATCAGGATTCACTCAATTGTCCGTGAGCTTGCCAATGAAAACATCGACGTAATAAATTACAGCGATGATATCGGCTTATACATAGCAAGGGCGCTTGCCCCCGCGAAGCTGAAGGATATTTATCTTGATAAGGCTAACAAGGTTGCGAAAATAGTTGCCGATGAAGACCAGATTTCGCTGGTTATCGGCAAAAACGGGCAGAATATCAAGCTTGCAAGCAAGCTTACAGCTTATGAAATTGATGTTGAACGTAAGAGTGACAGGCCTAAAGACATCGAAGAAGCATTAGAGCGTGAGCTTGAACGCGCCGCAGAAGAAGCGGAGGAAGAAGATGAAGATGATGAGGATATCGATGAGACAGAAGAGGAAGACACCGAAGAAGATAAAGCTGAGGCGGAAGATACAGTAAAAGATAAAGCCCAGGAAGAAAATTCAGAAGAAAAAGATTCAGAAGAAAAGGAATCGGTAAAAAAAGAAAAAAAATCCTTAAAGGAAACCGCTGAAGAAGAAGGTGAAGACGAAGAGGATGATGACGACGACGATGAAGATGACGAGGAAGAAGAAGAAAAGGAAACTGCTGAAGAAGAGAAGAAAAAGTAAATAGATTTGTAAGATTTTCAAATTGTCAGATTGAAGGCTTCAATAGATTTTAAAAATTAAAAACATTTAATGCCCGAAACAACAAATAAAGCGGCAAAAGGGATACAGATATCCAAAATTGCCAAAGAGGTTAACAGACAGTCTTCCGAAATACTTGAATACCTGAAGCGCATAGGTGTTGATGTTGGCGGAGTTATGTCTAAAGTTGAGGAGAGTGTTTACCATAAAGTCCTCGGGCATTTTAAAAGTGACGTTGAAGAAGCCGAAAAGCATAAACAGAAGCTGATAGAGTTTAAGAAAAAGCATAAGGATATAGAAATATCCGAAATTGAGGATGAAGTTAAGAAGGATAGAGAAAAGAAGCTAAAGGAAGAAGAAGAGAAGACAAGAAAGAGGGAAGACGAAGAAAAGGTCAAAGCAGAAAGAGACACGCAGCTTAAACGCGACCTTGAGGAAAAGCGCCGCTTAATAAAAGAAAAAGAAGAAGAAATCGCTCAGCAAAAGCTTAAGGAAGAAGAAGATAAAAAGCGCGCTGCGGAGGAAGCTTTAAATCCCAAACCGAAGACTAAAGCAAAAGAAGAAGTTAAAACGGTGGAAAAAACAGCTCCCGCGGCAAAGAAACCTGAAACAAAGCCCGAGGTAAAGCCTGTAAAACAAGAGCCGCTTAAATCAACCGGTGTTTTTGCTAAAAAGCCCGGTTACCAGGGTAAAAAGCCGGATGGCGGCGGATACCAGGGAAGAAAAACCGGCGGCACTTTTGAAAGAGTAACTATTAAAGATGACCTCCGCAAGCCGAAGAAACATGTACCGGGGCAGAAGCCGTTCTTTAAAAAGCCGTTTGTTTCACGCGAGGATGAGAGAAAGAAAGATGAAAAAGATAAGAAGCCGGTTACGCCAAGCATAGATACATCCGATAAAAAGCGCGACCTTGATAAGAACCAGAAATCAAAGAAGCAGAAATATTCAGATGGCGCCGAGGCGAAGAGAAAGAAAAAATTTGCAGCAGAAGAAATCACTCAGGAAATAGATGAGGCAATCCGTGAAACCATGGCTAAGATGGACGAAACGGGTACATCTACGGCAAGGCAGCAGCTAAGGAAAAAGAAAAGAAAAGAGCGTATAGAGCAGGAGCAGCTTGAGCAGGAAGAAATCCTTGCAAGGGCAAATGTTATTTCGGTAACGGAGTTCCTTTCAACCTCAGAGCTTGCCACGCTTATGAATATTGAAGTAAGCGATTTGATACAAAAATGTTTTGAGCTTGGTATGATGGTTACCATCAACCAGAGGCTTGATAAAGATTTAATCATTCTTCTTGCCGATGAATTCGGGTTTACAATTGAGTTTCATAAAGAATATGAAGTTGACGCGCTTACCGATACTGAAGATGAGGAAGAATCGCTTTTACCAAGGCCGCCTGTTGTTACAATTATGGGACACGTTGACCACGGAAAAACATCGCTTCTTGATTACATCAGGAAAGCCAATGTTGTGGCGGGCGAAGCGGGCGGAATTACGCAGCATATTGGCGCTTACCAGGTTAAGCTTGAAGACGGGCGTTTGATATCATTTCTTGATACGCCGGGCCATGAAGCGTTTACCGCTATGCGCGCAAGAGGCGCACAGATTACGGATATTGTTATACTTGTTGTAGCCGCTGATGACAGCGTAATGCCGCAGACAATTGAGGCTATTAACCACGCTCTTGCGGCTAATGTGCCGATTGTTGTTGCGATAAATAAAATTGATAAGCCGGGCGCAGACCCCACGAAAATTAAAACACAGCTTTCCGATAAAGGCGTGCTGGTTGAAGAGTATGGCGGCAAATATCAGTCAATTGAAATCTCCGCGAAAACCGGGGCGAATGTTGATAAACTTCTTGAGAAAATTCTTGTTGAGGCTGAAGTGCTTGATTTAAAAGCCAACCCGAACCGCAACGCAAGGGGCGCTATTGTTGAAGCGAAGCTTGATAAAGGAAAAGGTATTACCGCTACGGTGCTTGTTCAGAAGGGAACGCTGAAGCTTGGCGATTCATTTGTGGCGGGTAACTTTAACGGCAGGGTTAAGGCTATGTATGATGAACGCGGGCACAAAGTGGAATCAGTTATGCCGGCAACTCCCGTACAGCTATTAGGCTTTGACGGAATGCCGCAGGCAGGCGACGTGATTGTAGTTCTGGATAGTGAACGCGAAGCAAGGGAAATTTCACTGAAGCGCCAGCAGCTTAAGCGCGAGCAGGATTTCCGCCAGGTTCGCTTTACCACGCTTGATGATATCTCGCGGCAGATCAAAGAAGGAAAACAGGTTGACCTTAACGTGATAATTAAAGGTGATGTTGACGGCTCCGTTGAGGCGCTTTCGGATTCACTTTTAAAGCTTGGCACAAACGAAGTAAGGGTTAGCGTAATTCATAAAGGTATCGGCGAAATATCCGAAAACGATGTTCTGCTTGCAGCGGCATCAAGGGCAATAATAGTAGGCTTTAACGTAAGGCCAAATCTTAAAGCAAGGAAGCTTTCGGAATCTGAAAAAGTTGATATCAGGCTTCACGCAATCATATATGATGTGATAAATGAAATAAAGCTTGCCTTAGAGGGCCTGCTTGAACCGGATAAAACCGAAGAGATACTTGCTACAGTTGAGGTAAGAGAAATATTTAAAGTGCCTAAGATCGGCACGGTTGCCGGATGTTATGTTCTTGACGGCAAGGTAGTGCGCAATAATAAGGTAAGGCTGCTAAGAGACGGGCTTGTGATATTTGAAGGCTCTATAAATGCGCTGAAAAGATTTAAAGATGATGTGAGAGAAGTTGAGCAGGGATTTGAGTGCGGTATCAGCCTTGAAAATTATAACGATATTAAAGTTAGCGATATAATAGAATCATATACAATTGTTGAAACAAAGAGAAAGCTTGAACAGTAGTTTCTCAATTCTGAGTGAGCAGCGAAGCTGCGAAACGAAGAATCTCTTTGTAATAGTAAAAAAAGTTCGGTAAAATAAAAAGCGAGATTCTTCGCTTCGCTCAGGATTAAAAGATGTCAATACGAACAGAAAAAGTAGCAGAGGAAATAAAGCACCAGGTATCGGAAGTACTTTCAAGGGATCTGGCTGAGCTTCACCTTGGGCTGGTAACGGTTACACAGGTGAGGATGAGCCCCGACTTAAAGCAGGCGAAAATATATGTAAGCTTCCTTGGCAATAAAGAGACTCCCGAAGCCTGTATAGATAAAATAAATTACAGGAAAAAGCAGATAAGAATGCACCTGAGCTCAAGAATACATTTACGCTTTATGCCTGAGCTTAGTTTTTATCACGATGATACAACTGAATACGCGAACAGGATAGATGAGCTTATAAAACAGATACACAAGGATGATAAAGGTGATGCAAAAGAGTAATACACCCGTTTTTAATGAAGCCGCGCCGCAAAAAGAAGGCATTATGCTTCTTCTTGATAAGCCTAAGGAATACACCAGCGCGAGGGTTGTTAATATTGTAAAAAAATTCCTCGATGTAAATAAGGCGGGGCACTCAGGAACTCTTGACCCCAAGGCTACGGGACTGATGATTGTATGCACGGGGAAGCTGACTAAGTCATTAAACGAATTGCTGGATAGCGATAAGGAATATGAAGGCGTAATGACGCTTGGCGAAAAAACAATGAGCTTCGATTCGGAAACCGAAATTTATGAGAAGAATTCCGTTGAGCATGTTACCGAAGAAGCTATACGCGAAAATATAAAAAATTTCACGGGTGAAATTTCCCAGGTTCCACCGATGTACTCGGCAATCAAGCATAAAGGCAAGCCGCTTTATAAGCTTGCAAGAAAAGGGCAGGAAATAGAGCGCGCGGCGAGAACGGTTTCAATAAGGTTGTTTGAGATTAGTGAAGTTAACATGCCCCGGGTAACATTCAGGGTACAGTGTTCAAAAGGAACATACATCAGGTCGCTGGTAAGCGACTTTGGCGATAAACTGGGCGTGGGAGCGTATTTAACGGATCTCAGGCGTACAAAAATCGGCAGCTATGATATTAAGGATTCTATAACGGTTGAGGAATTTATTAACAGGAACAGAAATTAGATGAACGTTTACAGGGATATATCCGCCGTTACAAGAGATGTAAACACAGTTGTTACGCTTGGCACGTTTGATGGCGTTCATCTTGCGCACCGCCAGGTAATAGGTAAAGTTTTAGAGCTTTCAAAAAAAAATAATTCGCGTTCTTTTATAGTAACATTTGAGCCGCACCCGCAGGAAGTTCTTAAAACAAAGACCCCTGATATTAAGCTTTTAACAAGCATTGATGAAAAGCTGCGCCTGTTTGAAAAAACCGGTATAGAAAACGTACTTGTTATTAATTTCACCAGGGATTTTTCAAAAACACCCGCGCGTGAATTTTACGAAAACTTCATCTACGGTAAAATCTGGGTAAAGGATCTTGTTGTGGGTTATGACCATCTTTTC
>JANWKZ010000096.1 GCA_025451115.1 Bacteroidia bacterium
CCAATTAAAAAAAGCATGGAAACAGTTGCAGTTAAAAGTGCAGTAGATATCAGCAAAACCCTGCAGAATTTAGGTATCAAACAAACAAACTTAGGTTGTTCAACAGGTAGCGAATTCTTCGCTTCCGGCAGCGACCTTGAATCATACAGTCCGGTTGACGGTAAATTAATTGCTACTGTAAAAGGCGCTACCCAGGCCGATTATGAAAAAGCAATGAAAGCAGCCTGCGACGCGTTCTTATATTGGCGCGGCGTTCCCGCACCCAAGCGCGGAGAAGTAGTTAGACAATACGGCGATAAACTTCGTAAATACAAGAATGACCTGGGCAAACTGGTTTCCTACGAAATGGGAAAATCATTGCAGGAAGGGTTAGGAGAAGTGCAGGAGATGATCGACATCTGCGATTTCGCGGTGGGCCTCTCTCGTCAGCTCAATGGTCTTACCATGCACAGTGAGCGTCCTTTGCATCGCATGTATGAGCAGTATCATCCATTAGGTGTTGTTGGAATTATTTCTGCTTTCAATTTCCCGGTGGCTGTGTGGAGCTGGAATACAGCCTTAGCCTGGATCTCCGGCGATACCTGCATCTGGAAACCATCTGAGAAAACCCCGCTTTGCTCTATCGCCTGCCAAAATATATGGGCTGAGGTGGCAAAAGAAAATAATTTACCGGAAGGTATCTCTTGTCTTGTGAATGGCGACTATAAAGTCGGCGAATACATGACAACGGATAAACGTGTTCCTCTTGTTTCGGCCACCGGTTCAACCCGCATGGGAAAGATCGTAGGTGTGAAAGTGGCGGAGCGTTTCGGAAAATCACTTCTTGAATTGGGAGGCAATAATGCGATCATTATGACCGCCAGTGCCGACCTGGGCATGTGCATACCCGGTGTTGTTTTTGGCGCTGTAGGTACAGCCGGCCAGCGATGCACAACCACGCGCCGTGTGATCATTCATGAAAGTATCTATAACGACGTAAAGCAAAAACTCATTAGCGCGTACGGTCAATTACGGATCGGAAATCCCCTGGATGAAGCCAATCATGTAGGACCGCTTATCGATAAAGATGCTGTTAAGAATTATATGACTGCCATTGAACGCGCTATCGCGGAAGGTGGAAAGGTATTGGTTCCGGGTGGAATTCTCGAAGGAAAGGGGTATGAGAGCGGCTGTTATGTAAAGCCCTGTATCGTAGAAGCTGAGAATAGTTTCAGTATTGTGCAACATGAAACCTTTGCTCCTGTATTGTATATTATGAAATACAAAACGGCTGATGAAGCCATCGCTATGCAGAACGATGTTCCTCAAGGTTTATCAAGCGCGATCATGACGCTGAACATGCGTGAAGCTGAACAGTTCTTGTCGGCATCAGGCTCTGACTGTGGTATTGCCAATGTGAACATCGGAACTTCCGGTGCTGAAATTGGCGGGGCTTTTGGAGGAGAGAAGGAAACAGGCGGCGGTCGCGAGAGCGGATCGGATGCCTGGAAGATCTACATGCGCAGGCAAACCAATACGATCAATTACGGAACTACGTTGCCGCTGGCACAAGGAATTAAATTTACCATCTAATATAATATAACCCATTCGCTTAAGCGGATGTAACACTTCAAAAATGACAATAGGAAATAACAAAGTAGTATCTGTTAACTACCATCTCACCGGGAAGATCGAAGGCGGTGCTGAAGAACTGATCGAGCAAACCTCAAATGATAAACCTTTTGTGTTCTTATACGGAACGGGAGGCATACTGGAAGATTTTGAAAAGAACCTGGGCGGTAAAAATCCCGGTGATGCTTTTGATTTTCATATCAAGGCTGAAAAAGCCTACGGAACCCATAATCCTGAATACGTGGCCGAAATTCCAAAGGAAGCTTTCCATGTAGATGGAAAATTCGATTCAGAACGTGTTAAGACGGGTGCTGAACTTCCGATGCTCGACAGCGAAGGTCACCAGATGCACGGACTTGTTATCGAAGTGGGAGAGAAGCATGTTACGATGGATTTCAATCATCCCCTGGCCGGTTACGATCTGCACTTTTCAGGAAGTATTCTCGAAGTGCGAGACGCTACGCAGGATGAGTTGGATCACGGACACGTTCACGGTCCGCACGGCCATCACCACTAATTACTTGTCGGGAACAAGAAGGAAATTCTTTTCCAGCTCCACATTGTAATCTGATTTATCGTACACGTTTATATCTTCTTTAAAGGGTTTGTGCCCTTTGCTGCTGATCTCTATGTGGTATTTACCCGGTTCTACGATAAAGATGTAGCGACCTGTTTTTTTATTCGCGTCGCGGGTCTCTATTTCCTGGTTCTTTGCGTCAAAAAGGCTAATGCTTGCTTCCAGTGTCTTTAATGTACTGTCTCCCGACTTGACATTTCCTACAAGAGCCGTTAAGGGTTGTTCTACGTCAAGGAAAGTCACTTTATAGATGTCCAGGTCGCCATACCCTTCTTTTCTCCAGGCCGAAAGATAGCCGTCGCGCCCGCTTCCCGAGAGTGAGAACATCATATCATCGTCGGGAGTGTTCACCGGGTAGCCAATATTTTCCGCTTTGCCCCATTCCTTTTTTGCCTCATTCCATTTCGATTTAAAAATATCGAAACCACCGATGCTGGTGTGTCCTTGCGAAGTAAAATACAGCGTTTGTTCGTCCTCGGAAATTACCGGGAACCCTTCCTTATAGATCGTATTGATATTAGGACCTAGATTTACAGGCACGCCCCAGTTTCCGTTCGGTAAACGATGAGATACATAGATGTCGGCCTCGCCGAGGCCGTGCTTTCTTACAGCGGTAAAGAAAAGTGTGTTCTTGTCAGTTGTATAACAACCTTCCAGTTCTAAACCTTCCGTATTAATAGGTTCGGTATACGCTAATGGTTGGCCAAAATTTTTATTCTTTAACTGCTCGGCATGCATGAGATCGCTGGCAATGGTCTTTCGGTCTACATAGATCACCATGCTTTTTCCGTCGGGTGTAAGACCCACGATCTCTTCATCATCAACCGTGTTGATGGGAGCGCCTACGCCCTTTGCTTTCTGCCATTGCCCGTTCTTTACTTTTGAAACGTAGATGTCGGAAGCATAATATCCAAAGGCGCTGCGCGCATTGCCCAGGCATTCTTCCCTGCGGGTTGTAAAATACAAGGCTCCTTCATCTTTGGAAACAAAGGGGTAGTAGTCGGCAAACTTTGTGTTCACATCTTTTCCGAGATTCTCAAATTTTACGTTCACCGGTTTTTTTATCAGTGCTTTCGCGTTCTCAGCGGTTTCAATATAATGATCGATAAGGGGCCATTTTTTTTCTGAGATCTTTTCGCGGTACATGGTATAAGCGATGATGGCATTATCGAAAGAACCGGCGTAGTGGCAGGCCATGCCATATTCAAGCAAAAGCTCGTCGTCAAATTTGCCGGAATTCCAGATCGTTCTCAGGTAAGGCAGGGCTTTTGCCTTATCGTCGTGGATATTCAGGTAACAGGAGCCGATGCGGCGTTTGATATCGGGGTTATGGGGGAATTTTTTTTCTACTTTAAGGTACAGGTCGAGTGCCTGGATGAAGTTCGAAGCTTCGTAAAATGCTTCAGCCTCGCCCAGCTCGATCTCCTCCTTGGTAATGCCGGCCTGGCCATAGCCATGCAGGCTTGCCGAGAGAAGCGAGGCAAAAAGGAGGTATTTAAGAGAATTACCCATTTTGTTCCGATTATCAAAAATATCCCAATTAACAGTAAAAAGGCCCTTGTTTAACAAATTTTATTAACCGATTAAAAAGCCTTGTTACCTTTGGCAAAACAAGCAGTTATAAACAATGTACCTACGGGAACTAACCCTTTTGCACTTTAAGAACTACGCCGAGGCCGGGGTCACTTTCTCGCCCCGTATCAACTGCTTTACGGGAGCCAATGGTATGGGCAAGACCAACCTGCTGGATGCTATCCATTACCTTTCACTTTGTAAGAGCTTTTTTGGGAGTATCGACAGTCAGAATATATCTTTCGAGCAACCTTTTTTCATGATCCAGGGGAAGTTCGAAAAAGAGGGCAGGGAAGAAGAAGTGCTTGTAAGTGTAAAAAGAGCTCAGAAAAAAATTGTCTCCCGTAATAAGAACGAGTACGAAAAACTTTCAGACCATATCGGACTTTTCCCTTTGGTGATGATAAGCCCGCTTGATTCGGTACTCATAAGCGGGGGCAGCGATCAGCGAAGAAGGTTCACGGATGGGATCCTTTCGCAGTTCGATAAGCAATATCTTGAGAAACTGATCAATTACAATAATGTGTTACAGGAGCGAAACGCTTTGTTAAAGCAGTTTGCTGTGAACCGTTCATTTGATGGCGCGCTGCTGGAAGTGTTTGATGAGCAATTGGCCGATCTGGGGAATTACATTCATGACGCGAGACTAAAATTCCTCGCGGATTTTGTTCCGGTGTTTGAACGATTCTACCGTTTACTTTCGGATAATGCGGAAGCGGTAAAACTGGATTACGTTTCTACGCTCAAGGGAAAGGAATACACAGAAGCTTTAAAAGTCTCGATCCATAAGGATTGTACTTTGCAGCATACCAGCGTGGGTATCCATCGCGACGACCTCACTTTTTTATTACAGGGCAATGAAGTAAAGAAGTATGCTTCTCAGGGGCAGCAGAAAACCTATTTACTGGCACTTAAACTGGCGCAATACGAGTATATTAAAAACAAGACCGGTATTAAACCACTACTGTTACTGGACGATGTGTACGATAAACTCGATAATAAACGATTTACCAAGCTGGTAGAATTGGTCTCTTCTGATGATTTTGGGCAGGTCTTTATCTCCGATACAAGTGCCGAAAGGATCCTTCAGCTTTTTACTTCAAACCGCGGCTGTTTTATCTTTGAGATCCGTAAGGATGGAATTAAACAGTTAAAGGGAAAGTAACCTTTATTTCTTTACTGTCAAATAAACTGGTTCTGCGGTTTTTTTAACTCCATTCGGACCTACAAGTTTGATGTTATCAAAACAGAGCTTACGATCCGCAGTGAGGTTCTTGAAATGTTCGGCTTCCAGTTTTGATCCTTTCCCCTTCAGTAGGATTGGGTTTCCTTTTATAACGAAGGTCATATCGTAGCTTACCACTTTGTAAGCACTTTCAGCTCCGCAAGTGCTGCTCAGCTCCAGGTCCTTAACAGTAGCCAATTCATTCGTTGTAATTTCGCTTTTTCCTGTGTGCCCGGCAATGCTTCCTTTAATGGCGCAATTCTGACTTAGCAGCGCAAATGGCGATAAACCAAGAAAGAAAAATATTTTCCCGATCATGAGACCTGTTTAAATTCGCACGCTTAATTACTATTTAATTACCAATGTGATACCCGGAAGAGTCTTCACCTGGCCATCTGAACCTTTGGCAGAAACATTATCAAAATAATACTTCATACCGCTCTTTGTTCTCGAAATATTGGCTTTCATTTCTTCCGTAAGTTTTGAAGAAGTGCCTTTCAGCGCGTAGGGCGCTTTACCATCCATGGCGGCGGTGAAGTCGAAAGAACTTACTGTGTAAGTCAGTCCGTCAGTACACTCGTTCTTAACGGTAAGGTCAGTCAATGCTGATGCTTCCTGTACTGTTACAGTAGTTGTACCACTGAAATTACCGGTCATGGTATAGACGCGGCATTTCTTGGTTGCTACCACTTGTGCGGAACCGATCGTGCCAATGGCGATAAAAATGAGAATGAATAGTTTCTTCATGGGTTAATTGTTTTAGTAAATATAGGATTTTATTTAAACCACCCCGAATACATCAGGTAGTTATTGGCAATACGGTGTACCTCGCCTTCTAAAAGGGTTTGGTCAATGTTTTTTACCTTTTTGGCCGGAACGCCCGCCCAGATGCTGCCTGCTTCTACGTGTGTATTTTCTGTAAGAACAGCGCCGGCGGCTATGATGCAATTGCTTTCTATCACGCAATTGTCCATGACAATTGCGCCCATACCTATCAAAACGTTGTCATGTACGGTACAACCATGAACAATCGCATTGTGACCAATAGAAACATTGTTACCAAGATTGGTTTTTGTTTTTTGATAGGTGCAGTGTATCACTGCGCCATCCTGGATGTTCACTTTATTGCCTATGCGGATCGAGTTCACGTCGCCGCGCACAACCGCGTTGAACCATACGCTGCAGTCGTCGCCCATTATAACGTCGCCCACCACGGTACAGTTCTCGGCCAGGTAACAGTTCTTGCCGAATTTTGGATCTACTCCATTTACTGGTTTTATCAATGCCATTATTTATTTTTTAAAATGTCCTTTAAATTCGGTCGCAACCTGCTTTTGTAAACAGCCAGCGTTTCCTTTTCTGTTTTCTTTTTTCCTTTTCTGAGTTTTCTTTGTTCTTCAACCGGGAGAGCGGCAATTTCCATACATTGCGGCGTGCAGCAACCGTTCATTTTCTTTTCGCAATCTTCACACTGGATGAAAAGCAAATGACAATCGTCATTTCTGCAATTTACATGTCGGTCGCACGCTGCCCCGCACTGGTGGCATTCGGCAATGATATCGTCGGTGATGCGTTCGCCCACGCGTTCGTCAAAAACAAAGTTCTTTCCAATAAATTTACTTTTTAGCCCCTGCTCTTTTATTTCATGAGCATATTGGATGATGCCGCCCTGCAGGTGAAAAACATTTTTAAAACCTTTGTGCTTGAAATAAGCGCTCGCCTTCTCACAACGAATACCTCCGGTGCAATACATCAAAACATTTTTGTCTTCCTGTCCTTTTAAATGTTCAATTACTTCCGGTAATTCTTCTTTGAAAGTGTCCGAGTCCGGACAAAAGGCGTTCTCAAACCGACCCACTTCGCTTTCGTAGTGGTTGCGCATGTCAACCACAAGGGTTCCGGGTTTCTCAATGTATTCGTTAAATTCTTTCGCGTTGAGGTAGGCCCCGGTGTTGGAAGGATCAAAAGTAGGATCATCGATGCCGTCGGCAACAATTTTATCGCGTACTATTATAATGAGATTATAGAATGATTTTCCGGAATCTTCAATTGCAAATTTAAAAGGAACATCTTTGAAGGCAGGAGAGGAGTAAATTAATTTCACAAAAGCCTCCCAATTGGGTTCCGGAACGCTCATTTGCGCGTTGACACCTTCGTAGGAGAGATATACACGACCAAATGCGTTGAGGGCTGTCCATTTCTCATATAGTTCGTCGCGAAGCTTCTGAGGCTCTGCAATTTTAACGTAACGATAAAAAGAAACAGTTCTTCTTTTGAATTTTTCGGCGTGTAATAACGCTATGAGTTCGCTTTTGTGTTTGCGATTCCTTAGTTCTTTTGCCATAATGGGTAGTATAAATGCAAGTTATACACCTTAATTTTCAAGATACATGTATAATGGCGAGCAGGCCTCGTCCATTATAGTACCGGGGGCAAAGATACGGTAAAATTGAGGTTTTCCCAATGAATATCGCTCAGCGTTTGGCTGAAAGAAAGGCCTCCATTTCGGCCAGGGAAAGGGCGTTAAAGCAGAAATTTCTGGTCAAAAGACCTTTCCGCGCTACGGAAACGCCAAAATGCATATCATGAAAGCCGTTCTTTTCATGTGCATCGGGATTAATAGAAACTTTCACCCCCTTATCCATGCAATAAGGCAACCAGGTCCAGTCGATATCCAAGCGATAAGGATGCGAGTTCAATTCCATGATCACTCCATTGGCGGCACAGGCATCGATCACTTTTTTGTGATTGATGGGATAGCCGGGACGCGCCAATAATAACCGACCGGTTGGGTGACCCAAAATGGTGGTATAAGGATTTTCAATGGCTTTGATAAGTCGGGCGGTAGCCTTTTCTTCTTCCATTTTAAAGTGCTGGTGAATGGAAGCTACTACGTAATCAAATGTTTTCAGTATCTCATCCGGGTAGTCCATCGAGCCGTCAAATAAAATATCACATTCTGTTCCTTTCATGATCTTGAAGGGTGCGAGCTTTTTATTGAGTTCGTCGATCTCTTTGTGCTGAAGAATGATCTCTCCTTCTTCCAGTCCACCTGCGTAAGCAGCGCTTTTCGAGTGATCGGCGATCCCGAAATATTCGTAACCCAACTCTTTGCAATAGCCTGCCATTTCGGCCAACGTATGAGCTCCGTCGCTGTAAGTGCTGTGGTTGTGCAGTATACCTTTTAAATGCTTTTCTTCAATGATGTCCTTAGGGTATTCTTTTATCACGATATCTTCAAAAAGCCCCTCTCTCCATTCGGGTTGGAAATAAGGTTTGTTTAAGGCGGCATACACCTCTTCCTCCGAGATAAAATTCTTATCCGTCAAAGTATGAAAACCGATCTTCTCTAAATGCGCCGGGGTAGAAGAGGATCTTACCAACTCATAATAAAATTCTTCCTCTGTGGTAAAAATAAGGTTTACGGGCAGTGGCGACTGAAATTCGTTCTCAAAAACTTCATCTGCGGCCACCAGTATATCGATGCTTTGCAGTGTTTGCGCTTTGCGATAAATATCACCTGTTAAACTGATATTAGAAACGCACTGGAGTTCTTTTAATTCTTCAACAAACGAATCGGCCATTTCTTCTACGGTGGCGTAATGCGCTTTGCCGGAAGCACCTTCCATGAACTCAATACTTTTCTTAACGCTTTCCTGGGTCTTTGCACCAAACCCTTTGAGGTCAACGAGGCGGTTTTCGTTGCATGCGTAAAGTAGTTCTCCCACACTTTCTATCTGCAGTTCGTGCCATAGTTGTTTTACTTTTTTTGGCCCGAGACCTTTTACGTCGAGCATCTGGATAACCCCCTTGGGTGTTTTTTCCAAAAGCGATTCCAGTTCGGAAGAAGTATTCTTCTGTGAGATCTCGATAACGGTCTTGGCAATGCTTTTGCCTATACCTTCTATCTGCGATACTTCTTCTTCGGTGATCGCGCTCACATGCGCTTTGGAGAGACGAAACGCGGCATTGGTAAGCGAACGGATCTTAAAGGGATTGCCATCGTGCAATTCCATCAATTTGCCCGTTAACTGCAAAACGTCAGCTATATCACTTAAGCTTTTCATCTAAAAGTGCGGCGGCGAGTAATAGGTCTTGCGGATAGGTAATTTTAATATTTTCGGGATTACCGGGTGTAAGCTGGATCTTATTACCGGCAGATTCTACTACAGTGGCATCATCTGTAAATTCGGGAATGTAATTCTGTTGGTATGCCTCTGTAAGTATTTCCTTTTTAAAGCATTGTGGCGTTTGTACGATCCGATAATCTTTTCGATTCACGGCATTACTTCCCAGTGAATCGATCTGGCGCAAGGATTCATTCACATCGATCACCGGTACAGCTGCGCCGGATTTTTCAGCGGCGTTGAAGGCAGCTTGTATAGTTTGTAAGCTAACTAATGGACGCGCGGCATCGTGTACGGCCACCATTTGCACGCCCGGACTTACTTTCTCAAGCGCGTTCTTTACGGAATGGAAGCGGGTTTCGCCACCGTTCACAACTGTTAGTTCCGGGATCTTGAATTTGCGGCTTATCGTTTCAAATTCCATCGCGTATTCAGGTCGCAATGCAACTATGATCTCAAGAGAAGAATCGAACTGTAAGAATTTTTCGATAGCGTATACTATAACGGGCTTCTCATGCAATAAGGCGAATTGCTTTGGTCCTTCGCTTTGCATTCTGCTGCCGGTGCCCCCGGCCACTATGATCACGGCGTGTTTCATACTTTAATTCCCATTACCAATACATCATCAATTTGTTCCAGCTCTCTTTTCCAATCAGAGAAATGTTTTTGCAGAACAGTTTTCTGTTCAGACATAGGTAAGTGACAATGCTTCAAAATTACTTCTTTCAGCAATTTATACTTCATTTTTTTTCCTCGGGGCCCACCAAATTGATCGGCAAAGCCATCGCTGAACATGTAAATGCAGTCTCCTTTCTTCAGTTGGTAGTTTTTCAGCGTAAACGAAGTGGCGTCGCGAGGAGATTTTCCTACCGGCATTTTATCCGGTTTCAATTCCGTTAATTTAAAACCGGGCGACATCATGAATTTTCCGCTTGCATCCTGCTTTAATCCGCCTTCAGGTGGGCGAATGATCCAGACGGGGTTATTGGCCGCGGCGATCATAACCGAATTGTTTGCGGTATCAATATTGCAGAAAGTACAATCCATTCCATCCTGCGTTTCTGTGTTTCCCTGTTGGTTCAACGAAAGGATGATCTCTTTTCTTAGTTCGTTCAAAACCAGTTCGGGCGAAGTGATCCGCTTTTCGATCACGATCTCGTTAAGGAAATTAATTCCCAACAAGCTCATGAACGCGCCCGGTACTCCGTGCCCGGTACAGTCGGCACACATGAAATACATTTTTCCATCCTGGTGGTAAGACCAGTAGAAATCGCCGCTGACAATATCCTTTGGCTGGTTGATGATAAAAAATTCAGGAATAAAACGTTTTATGTAATGTTCCGAAGTAAGTAAGGCGCTTTGAATTCTGCTTGCATAAAGAATACTGTCGGTGATGGCCTGGTTCTTCTCCAGTAATTGATTCCTTTGCCGGTGCACCTCGTTGTTGAGGGTCACCAGCTTTTTATTGGCCTTGCGTTTATTTACAAATGCGTAGATGGCAAAACTTAGCGCGAGCACGAGTACTATACCTCCGTAAATGAATGCTTTGATCAGGATATCGTCCTGTTTTAATTTTTCTTCGTTCAGTTTTTTATCCTTGTTGAGGAGCTCGATCTCTTTTTGTTTTTTCTCGGCCTCGAACTTCGCTTCCATGAATTTGACGGAATGTTCATTCTCCGAATTAATGAGGCTGTCCTTCATTCCTGTGAACAGCTTGTAGTATTCAAGCGCTTTGGCTGTATTTCCCTGTATCTCGTAGATGTTTGAGAGCGTTGAATAGGAGTTCTTCTCATACTCCTTTACCCCGATCTCGCGACTATAACTGAGCGCACGGTTGGCAGCGGCAATGGCGGCCGGAAAGTTCCTCGACTTCGCCTCGATCATGCCTAGTATGAGGTAATGCTCTGTAAGATAATACTTCTGAGAAGTATCAATGCAACTAAGGGCTTTCAGTGTAAAAGCCTTGGCAGTTTTAAGGTCTCCTTTATCCAGGTAACAGTTCCCGATACTTCCGTATACAGAGGATTTCTGTAGCGAATCGATCCTTTCGTCCACAAGCGCTTCGGTGAAGAAAGCAAGCGCTGAATCATACTGTGCTAATTGGCGGTAAGATGAGCCTATATTCAGCAAACAGGAGATGTATCCTTTGGATGCTTCGTTCTTCGGGTCTTTGAAAAAATGATAATCGATGAAATATTCTTTCAGCGCTTGCCGGTATTGACCTCTTCGGGTGTAAACAATGCCCAGGTTGCCCGCCGCGATGGCTTCACCTTTTTTGTCGTTCGCTGTATTATACAGTTTGGATGAGCGCAGTAAGTACTCCATCGCCATGGGATAATTTCCCAGGTCGGTGTAAATGGTACCCGCCACATTAAGCGCGTGGGCTTCTTCCACCACCAGGCCCTTGGTTTTGGAAAGTGTAACGGCTTCTTCGGCATATCTGAGGCCTTCCTCCAGGTCATAATAACTCGCGTCCCATCCTAATTGCGCCAGGGCCCTCGCCCGTATTTTATCAGAAAGTTTAGGGTCCTTCAGCAGAACGCGCATGCTGTCGATCCTTTTCTTATCCTGCGAAAAAATGTTTAACCCAATAAAAAAAAGGAAACACAACAGGAATATTTTCAATGCGTTCTTCACGGTAGTAGCTACGACCAAAGATAAGATATAATTAGTAATGGCGGGAAGCCTATACCTTATGGTATTTCTTGTTCACGTAGGCCGAAACAAAAATGCTGACCTCGTAAAGAACGTAAAGAGGGGCAAATACCGCCATCTGCGTTGGAATATCGGAAGTGGGAGTAATGAAAGCAGATAGAACCAGGATCACAACCACCGCGTGGCGCCTGTATTTGCGCATAAAATCGGGTGTCATCAAGCCCATGCGACTCAGGAAATAGACAACAACCGGCATTTCAAACACCAATCCAAAAGCGAGCGTGAGCGTGGTAAGGTTGGAAACGTAGGAATCGAACGATATCAGGTTGTTTACGTCTTTACTCACCTGGTAAGGGGCGAGGAAGTTCCAGGTAAGCGGAA
Organism: Bacteroidia bacterium; assembly: GCA_025451115.1. GTDB lineage: Bacteria > Bacteroidota > Bacteroidia > B-17B0 > Aurantibacillaceae > PALSA-968. The sequence continues at coordinate 12,149 of JANWKZ010000096.1, forward strand.
AGATCAGGAAATAGCTGAAGCAAACACCAATGAGGAAGAGCATTGTGGATACGATCACAAAACCTTTCACGGGCTTGGTTTCGGTATTCTTAAGCGCGGGTTTGATAAAACGCCAGATCTCCCAAAGCACATAAGGCATGCCCAGGATAAGTCCGCCAATAAAAGAGACCCAAAGGTGCATGGTGAACTGCCCGGCCAGGTCGGTATTGATCAACTCCTGCCCGGCCACCTGTATGCAGGCCGAGTTATCACCCAGGAATTTTTGTCCCAGCTTGCAGATCACTTTGTAGGTAATAAAATCCTGGTGCCGGGGTCCGAAGATTATTTTGCCAAAAAGGATGTCGTTGAAGAAGAAAAGCAGGAAACCCAGGCAAACCACCACCAGTACTCCGCGCACAATATGCCAGCGCAGGGCCTCGATATGCGCGAAGAAGGGCATATCAGTGGTGTCGGCGGGATCGTTCTTTCCGAAGAGGGCCATGGGGCCACAAAAGTACGAAATAGCCATGACTCCTTAAATAAAACAATCATTGCATCATGGCTATTCCATACGACCAAAATGAACAAAAAACCAGCCGTATAAAATAGAAGGCCATTATTAGTAATTTTATGGCGTGGAAGAGAAGGCAAGAACATATACCCCGCAGCAGGCCAAAGCCAAAATAGAGGATTGGTGTGCTTACCAGGAGCGTTGCCAGCAGGAGGTACGGGATAAACTGTACTCATACGGTTTACGGAGCGGGGATGTGGAAGAGCTGATCTCCCGGTTGATCTCGGATAACTTCCTGAACGAGGAACGTTTTGCCCGGGCTTTTGCCGGGGGGAAATTCCGCATCAAGAAATGGGGCCGCATCAAGATAAAGGTAGAATTAAAATCGCGACGGGTCTCTGATTATTGTATACGCAAAGGCCTGGAAGAGATCCCTGACAAAGATTACCGCAAGACCCTCCAAAAGCTCCTTTCGGATAAAGAAGCTATTCTTACTGAGAAGAACAAGATCCGCCGCAAGTACAAGCTACTCAGGTATGCCTACTCTAAAGGCTATGAACAGGAATTGGTTATGGAGATACTGAATGAGGACCTATAAAGTGGAGAAACCTTCTTTTCTGTACGAATCCCATTAAACTTGTATATTTGTGCCCCAAAAGAAAAATATGGCAACAAACATAACTTTTACAATGATCAAGCCGGATGCTACCACGGCCAATAATATTGGCCC
>JANWKZ010000097.1 GCA_025451115.1 Bacteroidia bacterium
ACCAGTAGGGATAAGCGAGGGATATGATATTTGCTTATTTTAAAAATGAGCGCTAATCTGGTGGGTTATGGAATTTAGAACTAAACCCTTTCTTATGTGGAACTTAGCAATGTTTTTCGCGGCTTCGGCGCTGGTCTTATCTTCTTGCGGCGGGGGCGACAATACTGATAAAAGACGCAACGGGACCGGCGAGGCGAAAGGCGGACGTATATATGGCGGATGTGTTCGTGTATCTGAATCAGAACCTTATCAAAGTTTATTTCCTATCTCTATCGTGGATGCTACATCGGCCATGCTGGCCGTGCAGATCCACGAAGGCCTTGTAAAATTCAATACCGCTACTTTAAAAGTTGAGTCTGCCCTTGCGGAAAAATGGGAAGTTGACGCTACCGGAACTAAATACACATTTCATCTGCGCAAAGGCGTTTATTTTCAGGACGACGAATGCTTTACGGGAGGAAAAGGGCGCGAAGTAAAGGCATCCGATATTAAATATTCTTTTGACCTGCTTGCAACCAAGAACGCCGACAACCTGAACTTTGGAAGCACTTTTAAAGATCGCGTATTAGGCGCAAATAATTTCTTCGAAGGAAAGGGAGGACTTGATGGCGTGAAAGCCCTTGATGATTACACACTTGAAATTACATTGGAACATCCCAGCCCCGTTTTCATACAGATCCTCGCTGCTCCCACCTGCGCGGTTGTTGCAAAGGAAGCTGTTGAGCGTTATGGTAAGAACCTGAAAACAGGAGTTGGAGCCTTTATTTTTGATGCGGCCCACTCAAGCAAAGAAAAAATTGTTTTAAAGCGTAATGACAATTACTACGGCACAGATTCTTTAGGGAACGCTCTTCCTTTCCTCGATTCTGTATTGGTATTATTCATCCCTACCAAAGAACAGGAACTCGCTTTGTTCAAAGAAGGAAAGCTGGATATGATCACTTCACTGCCTTCGCAATCTATCAAAGAAATGGTGGAAACGCAGATCAAGGATTTCCAGAGCAAACCTCCGAAATACCTGCTGGATAACAGCGCGGAGATGATCTCACAGTATTACACTTTCAACGTAAGTCGTCCTCCGTTTGATAACCCCGATGTTCGTAAGGCATTCAATCTTGCTGTTAACCGCAAGAAGATCGTTGAAGAGATCCTGAACAACCAGGCATTCGGTCCGGGTACCAATGGTATCACTCCTCCTACCTTCCTTCGCGACGGATATGATATCTCAAAGATCCAGGGTTATGATTACAACCCAGAGATCGCCAAGAAATTATTAGCGAAGGCCGGTTATCCTAACGGCAGGGCTTTCCCACCTGTGAAGATCATCCTGAACAGCGGTGGGGCCAAGCACAGCAACATTGTTGTGGAAGTACAAAAACAGTTACTTGAGAACCTGAACGTGAACGTAGATTTCGATGTGGTACCCATGTCGCAGAAACTGGAGCAATCACAAATGGGCCAGATGGATATTGTGCGTGATGCCTGGATCGCTGACTATCCCAGTCCCGAATCTTTCCTCAGCATTTTCTTCGGCGGAAACGTACCTGCCGATCTCAATCAAAAATCATATCCTAACACGGCGCGTTACAAAAACCCGCAGTACGATAAATATTTCATCATGGGCCGCGATGCCATAAGCAAAGACAGCAGCATGGTTTACTTTATGAAGGCCGAGCAGATCCTGATGAACGACGCGCCTATTATGGTTCTTTGGTATGACGGAAATTACCGCCTGACGCAGTACGGCATTCGTAATGCTTATAACAACGCGATGCGTTATCGTAATTTTGCCGATGTATACATTGACAAATCACCTCCTGCCGACAGCGGAGCGAAAAAAGATTCAGCGAAGTAAGAATTAACTTAGCTACATAAAGCCTCCTCTTGTAGGAGGCTTTTTTTATGAGCACGCCTGATTACTATAAAATATTGCAGGTACCTGTAACCGCTACTTCTGCCGAGATAAAGGCGGCGTATCGCCGCCTTGCCAAGATCTATCATCCCGATAAGAACTATGCAGGTTACAGCGATGAGGAAACATTCAAGCAGATAAAGGAGGCTTACGAAACCCTGATAAACCCCCAGAGACGGGCGCGTTACGATGCCAAACGTAACCGTGCCACAACTTTCAGTTCAACAAATTCACAGGCAAAGGCTCAGAAAAAGAACTACAACTTCAGCGAAGAGGAAGCAAAGCGCAGGCAGTATTACCAGCAACATTACAAAAAACCAAACACCAATTCCTCCAAATCAAAACAGGAACCACCTGTACCTAAACAGTCGAGCGAATTAAAATATATTTTGATCAGTGTCCCCGTGGCCGTAGCACTTTTGTTATTGATGATCCGTATTTACGAACAGCCGCTGCAAAAGGAGCCTCTGGTGCCGGTAAGCGATTCGATCCTGCATTCTGAGATCAATACTCCGGAATCACCCTATAAAGGTGTATTCGGAAAAACTGCATACGATACAACATCTTTATCTGTCATTAAGCTGGTGAATAGAAGCGGGCACGATGCCATTGTTTTTCTCGAGAACGATAGCCAGAAGGTCGTGCGTCACCACTTTATTGAGAACAACTACGAGCTTTTGGCCGAAAACCTGCCTGCCTCTTCGTACCGCGTATATTATTGGCTGGGCGATAACTTCAGCTACAAACAATTCCTGTTCAGTCGCTTTATGGGAGATTTTAGAACAACCCTGGATGTAGATTCGGCTAAAGAAAGGATAGATATCAAGCCCACAGCAAGAGATACTTTCGGGATCCTGTTAGAGAATGGCGCTAAAAAGGATACACTCCTTTTGCGAAAGATCTTTTCTCACTAACAACTAGGGTTTAATGCAGAATATTTTGTTTCGGTAAAAACCTACCAGATAATTATCTCTGCCTTTGATAAGCTTATAGGAAGCGGGCAGTGCGCTTAGTTTGATCTCATTATCAATAGGCGTTCTTGTCTTTACATTCCAAAGCAATAGGGTCTCCGTTTTGGCCATCGCCGCGTACACTTTATGGGCACCGAAGAGCAGCGCTTCCGCGGCTCCATTACTCTCTTCTTTCAGCTCCACCTCCAGTGATCCATTAGCGAAAAGATCAAAAGCCTGCATCTGCTTCTCACCCGCTAATACCACCGATACTGCCTGTCGGTTCTGCAGCGTATCAAAGAAATAACTTACAGGTTCAACATCAGTTTTTAATGGTGACGTTTCCATTTTATCCGCCAGTGACAATTTCCCGAGTGTTTTTGAAGAGAGATCAACAAAACACAAATAGGTCTTCGATTCATCTTTTCCAACCTGTAAATAAACCGGTATATTTCCGGAAGGGAGTTTATGGGTCATAGAAGCTCTCTGCTCACCTTTTCGGTTTGTCAGGTAAACATTCCCCGCCGTATCAATAAGAATGAAATAATCCTTTTGTTGCAGCAATACATGTTGTATCGATCCCGCCAGCGGCGCTTTTATGGGAACAGATACAAACCCCTCTACACTTTTACAGTTGGTATTAAGACAGATGACCGTATTGTTCTTAAGCGGCATCCACAAACGGTAATTCCTCGAATTATCGTAGTCAAAAACACTTACTCCTCCCGCGGCACCGGCCTTGATCTTCACCGGGAATCCTTCCACATAATTCCCGTTCCGGTCTACCAAGTGGATAAAGTTATCAGACGAAAAAAGCATTTGCAGTTTGCCATTGCCAAAGAAATCTATTTGGGTGACATCGCCCAGCATCTTCTCTCCAACGTTCTTTTTCCAAAGCACCTTGCCGGTATTACTGATCAAATAAAGATTGTGCGAGAGATCCTGGCACAACAATTCTTTTTCGCCTGTTTTGTGATTGATCATCGGAACAGGTACTTTATAGAGGTCTGTATCCACAAGCGCTTCCCAAAGCGTATTCTGGTACATCTTATTCTTCGGGTTGAAGCTTGCATGCCCTTTATAAAAAACTTTGTCTTTAAGTTTTTGAAGTGAAAAACCGATGGCATCGAACTTTTCAAACAACTCCGGCGACTCATCCAGTTTTTTGTTCAATGAAGCGGATAAGCTGTTACGTATTTCATTTTTGTTCCTGAAAACGTCCGAATAATAAATATAATTCAGGTCGGAGTTGAAATTCCGCTCGATAAAGTTCAGCGCTCTTTCGTTACCGGTAAAATTCGTTTTTTCAGTCACTGATCTTCGGTATTCGGCTAGTCCTTTCACCGAATTGCAAAATACCGCGCACTCGTTGATCACCGAAGCGTAGCGGAATCCTTTACTGAAGAAAGAGGCGCTCAGCAAGTTAAACATCCGTTGATCCGAAAAAAGGAAGAGGTTCGCTGAATCTGTGTTCAGTATCACCGAATCAGCGGTTGATCTGAAGAAATTCCTGGCTTTCAATTCCTCCGGGGCATCCACAATACCGTATTCGTAAATCGTATCATTGGTAGTCGTTTTGAAATTGCCAAGATAATTCCCGATAAAAGAAATGATCTCCGTTTGTCCATCGGCTGATAGACTGTCGGAATATTTCGTGAGATCACTTTTCCTTTTCGCTCCGTCACCCATATAATTATCCTTACAAAAAACACCATAGTCACTCAGGCTCACAGCTTCGAGCGAAAAAGTAGTATAGGGTAAATGCTCATAAAGATCTTTTAGATCGCCTGCGGGCTGATCCTGTATGATACGGTTAAGCCTTGTTGAATCGGCCGGTAAAAAGCCCTGCAAATTAATGTCGGAAGGTTCTATCCCTACATCTACAGGCACCCAATCTTCTGCTGTGGAAGCAAAAAAATTCTCTTTAGTGATCGGCGCAAAATACCGGTTCCAGTTTTGTGAGTAGAAAAAGGGTTGATGAACAAAAAGCGACATACCCTTATTCTTTCCGGCTATCTTATAGGACGCTACGAATTTTTTATTGGCCGATAAGGATTGCTTTCCTTTTTCAGATATCTGCTCAACAAGTGTTCTGTCTGTAGAAGCTATTACCAGTCCCGCCTCGGTATAGAGGTAGAAATTGCATTTTCCGTTACAGTTCAGCACACAACTGTAAAAACCCGAACTTATCTTTTGCGCAGTGAAGTGTTTTTCAAAAAGAGCCAAAGTATTTTCCGATTCGTTCACATCCGAAATGTTGAAGGCGTACACAGCTTGTTGTTGTTTTCCGTAAAGAGCAATATAAAAAGGTTCATTCCCTAAATGGTCGCGCGTTTCCTCATCCGTTGTCAGTGAATCTATAAGCGAGAGAACCGAATTAAGCTCTTTCACATCTTTGATCTTCAGAAATTCCTCCCACACAAGGTTACCCTGTGTAAGCTGTGCGATAAAATTCTTTGGTTCTTTTATTTCCGCCAGCATCGAGCAGGAATCGGGCAGCACGTCAAAAGCTTTGAGCGTAGGCTTCTTAAGGTTCTGCAAATAAAAATAGCCCCAGGTGCCACACAAAAGCGCAGCCGCTACAAGGGCTATAAAAACTATTTTCTTTACCAATTACCTAGTAAATATACCCCTATTAAAAAGGCTGTTTTTCGCCCGGGTAAAAGGTTATCAAATGTGGGTTGTGAAAATCCTTACTCCCCGAAGAGCGACAGTTGCGGAGGCAATAGGGTGAAGGTTTTGCGGTGCAGGTGGCAGGAACCGTGTAGACGGATGCCATCGCGGTGTTTTACGGTGGGATAGCCCTTGTTTGCATCCCAACCATAGTGGGGATATTGGGCGTGCAAGCCCATCATGATCTCATCTCGATGCGTCTTCGCGAGGAGCGATGCGGCCGCGATGCTCAGGTATTTAGCATCTCCTTTTATGACGCACAGGTGAGGTATTTCCCGGTATTTTTTAAAGCGATTACCATCGATGAGCAGGAACTCCGGGGTAACCGTAAGCTGGTCAACCGCGCGGTGCATCCCGGTGATGGAGGCGTTGAGGATATTTATCTCGTCGATCTCGGTGTTGCTCACCACAGATACAGCCCATGCCACAGCATCTTTCTTAATGATCTCGGCCAGCTCGAACCTTGTCTTTTCGGGGATCTGTTTAGAGTCGTTGATCCTTTTATTCTGGTATTTGGGTGGAAAGATCACCGCCGCGGCCACAACCGGGCCTGCCAGGCAGCCCCTCCCCGCCTCGTCGCAACCGGCCTCGGTCTGGTCTGCTTTGTAAAATGATTTCAGCATCGGCTTTTGGGGTGTTTTCCCTACCCCCATTCGGGGGATAAAAGACCCTGTAACACAGCGAAAATACAGGGTTTTTGCCTTTTATCACAAAGAGTTTATTCACATTTCAATAGCTTCCGTACCTTTGCACTCCGCTAGATACCAAAGGTATCGGCGCATACAAAATGACCAAACACATTCTTATTTTTTTACTGTTTTCCCTGTTCTCTTTTTCCGTTTTCGCACAGTTCCCCGGCATGAGCGGGGGAGGGAATACCAAAGGTGTGAACATGAGTAATATGAACTTTGCCCGCCTCTACGGAAAGATCCTCGATGCCAAAACAAAAGAACCTGTAGAATTCGCCGCGGCCGCTTTATTGTGGTTTGACAAAGACAGCGCCATTGCGGGCTGCCTTGCGAAATCGAATGGCGACTTCGCTCTTGAGAATTTGCCTTTTGGCGGTTACCGTCTTCGTATTTCCTTCCTGGGTTATAAGAATTATGACCAGCGCATCTTTGTGAACATGCAGAGCGTTGACAAAGACCTTGGCAATATTATGCTAGAGCCCGATGAAGCTTTACTTAAAGAAGTAACTGTGACAGAAGAGAAAAGCACCATGAACATGAGCATAGACCGCAAGGTGTATAATGTTGATAAGGATATGTCGGCAAAAGGCGGTACCGGTTTGGACGCGGTGAAGAACATTCCGAGCGTTTCGGTTGACGCGGATGGAAATGTGAGTCTGCGAAATAACGGAGTGATGATCTATGTGGATGGAAGGCCGACTACGCTGACCTTACAACAAATTCCAAGTGACCAGATCGATCGTATCGAGGTGATCTCGAATCCCTCGGTGAAGTTCGACGCTTCGGCCACCGGTGGTATACTGAATGTGATCATGAAGAAAAATACCAAGCCCGGTTATAACGGCATGGTGATGGCGGGAGTTGGAACGGGCGACCGCATAAACAGCATGGTGAATTTGAACGTAAAGGAAACTCCGTTCAACTTCTTTGTGATGTATTCGTATAACCAGCAAGCCAACGCCAATGACGGATTTACCAATCGCACGAATCTCTTTAACGGAAATGTGGTTGGTTATTACGATCAAACGAATGTCGCCCGTTTTTCAAACGCGTTCCAGTTTGGCCGCGCTGGTTTTGATTATAATATCAACAACCGTAACTCCATCACGCTATCAGGAAATTACGTGCATGGAACTTTCAATACGGTAGACAACCAAAAGTCGGAGATCTTTGATTCGAGTCGCACCCTGCTTAACAACGGGATACGCGTGAACGATTCAAAAAGCTGGTTCACCAATTACACCGCGCAGTTGCAGTATCGTAAAACCTATCCGAAAGCCGGAAAGGAATTGACCTCAGACCTAAACTTCAATCACAATTTCGGCAACAGTAAGTACCTTAACACAACCGAAAATTATATGCCGGGCAGTACAACACCCGATCCTAATTTTTCCAATTTAATGGCCAACACAGGGAACTCAGGGGCCAATATGTATAATTTCCAGTTGGACTTTGTGAACCCCATCAATGATTTCACAAAATTCGAGACCGGTGTAAAATCAAATTACAGCCAAAGTCACAACAAGCAAAATACACTCTTTAAAACCTTTGCTGATTATGATTATGTTGAGGACACTTCTCTAACCAATCATTACAGCATCGATAATCTTGTAACAGCGGCTTATGTGAACTACAGCAGCAAAATATGGGGGATCAGCTACCAGGGCGGTCTGCGTTTTGAAAGTTCGTATTACAAAGGCACGCTGACAAACAAGGGGCAGTATTTCTCTTATCAATATCCCACAGGTATTGACAACCTGATGAACGCTATGTTTCCGGCCGTGTATTTCTCCAAGAAATTACCTCACAACCAGGAAGTGCAGTTGAATTTCTCCCGCAAGATCAATCGCCCGAATTTTTTCCAGCTGATGCCTTTTGTAATGGCCAGCGACCAGCAGAACATTCGCATTGGTAACCCAAAACTTAAGCCGGAGTTCTACAACCTCGCAGAATTGAATTACAATATCCAGTGGAACAAACTCAATTACCTTACTTCATTCTACGGTCGTTTTACCGAAAATCCGATCACGAATGTGGCTTACCCGCAGGCTCCGGGAAGTCTTGTGCTCATCAATACGTTTGAGAATGGAAGCAATAGCTTTACCTATGGTTGGGAGCAAACTTTGAAAGCAACCGTATTCAAGAACCTCGACATCACAGCCAATTTCAATTATTTCTACACGAGTGTGAACTGGAACCCTACGCCTACAACTACTATGAACAATTCAGGTTACAGTTACACTTCCAAACTGACACTTGTATACAAATTCCCTAAGAACATCAGCATGCAGGTTAACGGAACGTACGAAGCGCCCAAGATCATGCCACAGGGAACCAGCAGGCAGTATTATTTCATGGATGCTTCACTTAGCTATAACTGGAAATTCAAATGGATGTTCAACCTGTTGCTGAGCGATTGCTTCAACAGCAAACGTATGGGGAGTCTGTATGATACACCCTATTATACCCAGGAGCTGGTTCGTAGAAGAGAAACCCGCTACCTGCGCTTCTCTGTTACCTATCTTTTTGGTAAGATGGATGTGAGCATCTTTAAGCGTGCAAAACAGCAAAAAGGTGGCGATAATAGCCAGATGGAGGGCATGGGAGGAGGGTTCTAGAGCCCTTTTGCACGTTTAAAAATTTTTTCTACCTTTACCTTACAAATCAATATTTACAGATATGAAGAAAATCTACTTTTTACTTGCATCTGCTGTTATTTCCTGCGGCATGCAGGCACAATCCATTCCAAACGGAAATTTTGAGAACTGGTCTTCTGCAACTTATGAGGAGCCTGTTGGATTCTCCAACTCCAATTTTGAAGCTATTTTCAGATGCAATTCACCCGCTAACGTGGTGAAGAGCACTGATTTCCAACAAGGAAATTTTGCCGTTGAGTTAACAACTGTAGTGGGCGGAGGCGATACCTGCTTCGGCTATATAGTAAGTTCCCCAAATCCACAGGGCGGGAACCCCTGTAACTGGCCGGGAGGTATTCCTTACAACCAGGCTCCAACCGGTATCAGAGGGTATTACAAATCCAATATCCAATCGCCCGACTCAGGAGGGATCCTGGTAGCGTTCCGAAATAACGGGGTTTGCTTAGGCCTCTACTTGTTTAAACTGGGGGGCGTTAACGCAACCTACACTCCGTTCTCGTTTGCTTTCAATCCTCCCATAGCCGGCACGCCCGATACAATGATATTTGCCGCGGTATCAAGCGACGCATTCAGCGGGATAGCCCTTAATGGAAGTATGCTTAAATTAGACAGCGTTTCATTGATCGGAGTTACACAGGTTGCTGCTATGAATGGCGATTTTGAGAACTGGCAATCACAAACTGTATATTCACCCATCAGCTGGTATCCCAACGGCAATAGCGGAAACGGACTAACGCGCACTACCGACGCGTATGCCGGACAATATGCTGCTGAGATGACAACTTATTTGGGTGACAATAACGGCGTTCCGCGTGCTAATGGCGGCGGCGTAAGTACAGGTTATTACGTTAATAATTGCGGAGGCCCTAACTGTTTGAAAGGTGGGCATCCTTTCACAAACCAGATCGATACATTATGTTTTTATTATAAATACGCTCCTATGGCAAATGACACCGCCAACGTAAGTATTGCCTTCAAAAATGGTGGAACTACTATATGGAACCAGGGATCGGATGTATACGGGGCGGCAGCCTCATATACTTACAGGGAAATTCCCTTTAATACAATGGCCACGATAGACTCCGTGATCGTAAGTTTCCAATCTTCACAATGGGGCGATACGGCACTGGTCTTTATAGGCAGTACTTTTAAAGTGGATGAAGTACACTTTAAATCGCAGCCCTTATCAACGGGCATTAGCCAGTACAACCCTGCCATGGGTATCAAAGCATTCCCTAATCCTGCGGCCGATGGAGAATTTACCATCAGCAATGCAGGGCAGTTCGACCTGGTGCGTGTATACAACGTATACGGACAGGAAGTGCGCGCGAAGGTGATCAAAGCCAACGGAGAAGCTAAGGTGCATATTGAAACGCCCGGTGCGTATACGATCTTTGTGAACTCAAGAGGAAAAGTATCGAACCTGAAAGTGATAGTAGGAAAAGAATAAAAAAGATCTTTCTAAAAGAAAAGGAGTAGCTCATCACTACTCCTTTTTTTATTTCAGTGCCTGAAGAATATCCTCTAAAATATCGTCTTTGTTTTCCAGTCCCACCGAGATGCGTATCAGTCCCGGGGTAATGCCCACTTTCATTCTTTCCTCTTCGCTCAATTTGCAATGCGTAGAAGACGCAGGGTGAGTTGCTATAGAACGTGAGTCGCCAAGGTTAGGCGATATTTTGATCATCTTTAATTTATTCATGAACTTACTTCCGGCTTTATATCCGCCTTTCAAAGAAAAAGTAACTATACCACCACCCGCGCTCATTTGCTTTTTGGCAATAGCAAAATGCGGGTGCGATTTCAAGAACGGATATCTAACAAAATCCAAACTCTTATTTCCTTCGAGTTTCTCCGCCACATACAAAGCGTTCTCGCAATGCCTCTCGACACGCAAAGAAAGCGTCTCCAGACTTTTTGAAAGCACCCAGGCGTTAAAAGGAGATAAAGATGGTCCGCTTACTCTCGAGAACAAATAAATTTCCTTTATAAGTTCTTTTTTTCCGACCACAATTCCACCCAATACCCTACCCTGTCCATCCATGTACTTGGTGGCCGAGTGAATTGACAAATGCGCGCCATATTCAATAGGTCTTTGCAGTATCGGAGTGGCAAAACAATTGTCTACCAGCAGTAGTAAGTTGTGTTTCTTCGCGAACTTCCCGGCCCACTCCAGATCTATAACTTCTATTGCCGGGTTTGTTGGTGTTTCTAAGAACAGTATTTTCGTTTTAGGTGTAACAAGCCTTTCAGCTTCCTCCGGCTTATTAGCGTCGAAATAAGAATAAGAAATGCCCCATTTTGGGAAATACTTATGCAGGATCGTATGCGTAGCTCCAAAAATAGAAGCGCAACTTAATACATGATCACCGGAACTTAAAAATGTCATTAAAGAAGCAAACACCGCCGACATACCTGAAGCCGTTGCGAAACCGGCCTCGGCACCTTCCAGCATACAAACCTTATCAATGAACTCGTTGGTATTGGGGTTTGAATACCGAGAATAAATAAACGCGTCATCTGTCTCATCAAAGGCGGCCTTAAGGTCTTCGGCGCTGTCGAACACAAAACTGCTGGTAAGGAACAAAGGAGTGGAATGCTCCTTATGTTGACTGCGTTCGGTTTGCGTACGTATAACTTTAGATTGTTTGTTCTTCATACTTAATTTACTTTCACTTCATAGGTGATCTTAGCGCTCTTCTCAAGCATTTTAGATACCGAGCAGTATTTTTCTATAGAAAGATCGGCCGCGCGTTGCGCTTTCTCTTTATCCACGTTTCCTTTCACATGATAAACGATGTGTATCGCGGTAAATGGAGAAGGAACCGCCCCTTGTTCGCGGGTGCCGTCAACGGTCATTTCAAAATCCGTGATCTCCTGCTTCTGTTTTTTCAGGATGCTGATCATATCAATACCACTACAGCCGCCAATGGCGGCTAATACGGCTTGCATAGGACTAAAACCCTGTCCATGCCCGCCAATGGCGGGGCCTGCATCCAGTGTAAGCGATTTCCCGGCCTCGTTGGTGGCCTCGAAACCGTAATCACTGTCGAATCTTTTAAGCTTTACCAGCATGTACCAGTTCTTTCTCTGCTAATTTACCTTCTTTTTTTGTAATCGGGGTGATCGGGGATTCTTTGGTAAGGGAAACGAACAACTTATGTTCCTTAATATAATCCTGGTATTTGGCCAGTTCGCCGATAGGCAATTGTCCTATCACGTATTTGAAGCGGTCGCTGGTGTGCTTTACATAGATCTCTTCGAACTTTAATTGCTTGATGAAATTATCGTCTTCATAGCGCAGGTACACTTTTACAAGTACATCGTTATTGAATTTCACGTTGTCGTTCTGCTTGTACTTTTTGTATTCGTATTTGTATCCGTAGGATAAAGCCGAAATATCAGAAAGCACCGCGCTACCTGTTGGGTGTCCACCGGCGCCTTTGCCGGATAAGAATTGCTTATCGGAGAAAGCGCCTTCAACGATCACGCCGTTGAACTCGTTCTCTACGTTGAAAAGGTAATTGGCCGAATTCACGAATTGTGGCGCCACAAAAACTGAAACGCTTCCATCGTCGTGTTTTTTAATGGTAGGAATGAGTTTTATTTTCAATCCTTTTTCCTTTGCGTAAGTTACATCCCATTCGGATAGTGTACTGATACCAAAGTTGAATACTTTTTCCGGTTGTACGAATAAACCGAAGGCGTGCGCCGCGAGAATAATAGCTTTATATTTCGCATCAAATCCTTCCACATCGTTGGTGGGATCGGTTTCCGCGAAACCGAGGTCCTGCGCCTGTTTAAGGGCGGCAGCGTAACTCAAATTCTCGAAAATAGTTTTGGTAAGAATATAATTCGAAGTGCCGTTGAAGATACCACTCACGCTGAACAACAACTCGTTGTCATAATACTCCTCCAGGGTACGAACGATAGGGATCGATCCGCAGCTCGATGCTTCATATAAAAGTGACACATTGTATTTGTGTTGCAGCTCAACCAATTCTTTCAAATGGTTAGCCACCATCTTTTTGTTAGCGGTTACCACGTGTTTCCCTTTTTCCAAAGCATACTTTACGATCTTATAAGCTTCGTTGGCATCATCGATCAATTCCACGATCACGTTGATCTCGGGGTTATCGAGTATCTCGAAACGATCGTACGTAAAATACTTCGCGTCGATAGGACGTTTTTTACTTTGTTGCTTTACGCATATTTTAGAGATATCGGCCCTGAAACCCGAACTTTTAGATAATACATCGTACAATCCCTGCCCTACGCAGCCGAATCCGAATAACCCTATTTGTAATTTATTGCTCATTTTGATAGATGATTAATTGTTGAATAGTTAAATGGTTAATGAATGAATGTTTGTTGCCTTCTTCTCTGGCAGACCGTAGAATTTTCGTAATTCTTTGGTCAGTTTTTCCGTTTCAATTAAAAAGCCGTCGTGACCATAGAAAGAATCTATTGTAGAGTAAAAAGCAACCGGAATGTGATTGGCAAGGAAACGCTGCTCGGTAAGCGGGAACAGCAGATCGCTTGAGATACCAACCACGAGAGTTTTAGCTTTTACTTTCGCCAGGGCTTTTTCCACCGATTCGCGGCCTCTGCCTACGTTGTGCGAATCCATTGCTTTCGACAGCGTAACATAAGAATACGCATTGAAGCGTTTCACCAGTTTTTCTCCCTGGTAGCGCTGATAGGAAGACGAATTATAATCGTCGGTCTTTTCCGCCGAATCCTCCTTCTGCGTTTCACAATACGTATTATAATTGCGATAGCTCAGCAAAGCTATAGAACGTGCCGCTGCCAAACCTTTTTGCCCGCCTTCGGGATTGTTCGAATAATAAGTACGATCCGCCTTCACGGCTAAACGCTGACTTTCATTAAAGGCAATTCCCCAGGGAGAATGTTGCGCATTAGTGGCTACTAAAACGAGGTTGGTAAAAAGCTCAGGATGCAAAATGTTCCACTCTACCGCTTGCTGCCCGCCTTGCGAACCGCCAATTACGGTATGAATTTTTTCAATTCCCAAATGCCGGCGCAGCAATTCGTGCGCGTTCACCATGTCGCGAATAGTAATACTCGGGAAATAGGAATACAAGGCGCCATTGAACTCATTATTATGTGTAAGTGGGCCTGTAGTTCCATAACAGGAGCCCAGGTTATTGGCGCAAACAATGAAATACTCTTCGGGATTGAAAAAATCTTTCTCGCCAAAGAGGCCCTTCCACCAATCAAATACATCGCTGTTGGCGGTAAGGGCGTGACAAACCCAGATCACGTTGTTCTTTTCTTTATTGAGTGTGCCGTAGGTATTGTAGACGATCTCTAAAGAAGAGAGTGTTACACCGCCTTCCAGCTGAAAGGGTTTCTCGTGCGTGTATTTTTGTAGTGTGCTCATAATTCTTTTAAATGTATATAAATATTTTGTGGCGCCCGGTTTTGCCAAGCGCCGTATTTTTATTTAACGGTTATTTGCTTAGCAACAGGGGCAGGCGGTGCAGCAGCACATAATGCGCACTACTGTAGTGATCCCGGTTGCGGTAATGAGTGTTGAAACAGCCTGCTTAACAGCTGCCTTCTTTGAATTGTTCTTCTTGTTTTTCATTTTTCGTAATTTAATTTATCTGTCCCCGTCTTTCACCGGGGTAGGACTTGGCACCGGTTTTCCAATCAGATCCTGAAACAAGTTCAGGACAAGACTTCCAGTTGGTTGCCAGTGGTTTCATAGAGCCTATTCTCTCGCCACTTCTTGATAAACTAATTACGCACGATGAGGTGGTAATTAATTCGCTACAAATATAGGGATTGATGCAATACAAGGCAAGCTTTTTGGGCTTTTTATTTGGTTTCGGAGGCGGAAAGGCTTGAAAATGCTATCTTTACATCATGAAAAGGATATTCTTCCTTCTTTTAATGATGGTCGGTCTTAATCTGGTGGCACAGGTTAATAATAAGCCCGAAGATACCGGAGATGGCTTCCATGGAACGCTAATTAATGATCTCCCGCCCAGCTATTCGAACCTCGACACCATCAAGGCTCCGGCCAATCTTGAGAACCTGTACAATCGTCCGCTTTACTCAGATGCCGAAGCCAGCAGCTTTGTGATCTTCATTAAAAAAGAAGTAAAAGAGCATAAACATGTAACTCATACCGAACATATCATGGTGCTGGATGGCGAAGCAAATATGACCCTTGATACCAAAAGTTTCAAGATAAAAAAAGGCGATGTGATCTTCGTTCCTAAAGGAACCTGGCATTCGGTACAGGTTACATCCAAAGTACCGCTTAAGGTTATCTCGGTACAATCGCCTAACTTTGACGGGAAGGACCGCATATTTAAAGAGAAGTAGAAATGGACAGCATCAGGCAAAATAAAGTAAATAAACTTTTATTAAAAGAATTATCCGAATTATTCCGCGCAGAGTCGCGCAATCTTTTTGGTGGCGCTTTTATTACGGTTACCGTTGTTCGCGTAACTCCGGACCTTGGGCTTGCAAAGGTTTACCTGAGCATTATGGGTAATAACAGCAAAACCGCGCTGAAGACGATCGAAGAAAAGAACAAGGATATCCGTCGCCGTGTTGGTAACGCCCTTGGCAAACAATTACGTGTTATACCCGAACTCCATTTTTATATTGACGATTCGCTGGACTACGCTATGAAAATAGAAGAACTCCTGAAAAAATAGGTTTGAATGTTTCGCTATACATAGCCCGGCGTTATTTTATCGCCAAAAAATCTACCAACGCTATTACTATTGTAAGCTGGATCTCGGTGCTTGCCATCGCGGTGGGAACCGGCGCGCTTGTGATCATCCTTTCGGGAATGAACGGGCTTACGGGGCTTGTTCAAACGCTTTACAATTCTTTTAACCCGGATGTGAAGATCACTTCGGTGGCCGGAAAAGTTTTTATGGCTGATGATGCGTTAATTCTTCCGCTTAAGCAGGTTGAAGGAGTTGCTTATGTTTCGAGAACGCTTGACGATAACATGCTGCTGAAGTACGATAACCGTATGCAGATCGTAAGAATGAAAGGCGTTGATGAGAATTTTCTATTGGTTACCCGCTTCGATACACTTTTGGCTGATGGAAATTTTTTATCCCCGAACGCGAAAGAATCGCAGATCGTTTTGGGAAAGGGAGTTGCTTACAGACTTGGAGTTGGGCTTGAAGATATGTTCACGCCCGTGAGTATTTATTGTCCGAAACGGGGCCACAGTAGTTCCATCAACCCGGAAGAGGCATTCAATGAAACGAAAAGCTATCCCGCCGGATTTTTCACGATCAATGATGATTTTGATTTTTCTTATGGGCTTATCAATTACAAGACCGCGCTTGACATTTTGGAGTACCCGACCAATTCAGTGTCGGGATTGGAGATCTCGCTGAAGCCCGGTGCAGATCTGAACAAAGTACAGGAAGAAATTCAAAAGATCGCCGGAAAAAATCTTTTGGTACAAAACAAGTTCGAGCAGAACGACCTGCTTTTTAAAACGCTTCAAACGGAAAAGCTCTGGACCTTTATTATCCTGACCTTTGTTCTGCTAATTGCCACTTTCAATATCATAGGGGCTCTTACCATGTTGATCATCGAAAAAAAGAAAGACATTAAAATACTTTCCGCTTTGGGAGCTGATATTTCGCTGATAAGAAAAATATTCATGACTGAAGGTTTGATGATCATTTTCATTGGCTCAACGATCGGGATCCTGTTAGGCTACGGGCTTTGCATCCTGCAACAGCAATACGGATTTATTCGTTTTGAAGAGGGCTACATTATTGACGCTTATCCCGTGGATACAAGACTGGGAGATTTTCTCGCTATTTCCGGAACTGTTCTCTTGATCGGTTTCCTGGCGGCTATTTACCCGGTGCGGGTGTTCACGCAAAAGCATTTGGCGCTGAGCGAAGATTAGCTCTTCCCCTTTAATCGTTCGAGTGTCCTCTCAATGTATTTGCTGCTGGTGAGCAGCGATTGCTGTATCCTTTTGGCGTAATGAATGCTATCGAGGATCTCTTTGTTCTTCACCTCGATGATCTTCTTCTGGCGGTTGGTCACCCGAAATCTTTTCATCAGTACAATAGCGAAGATTGAAATAAGCACAAGGATGGACACGGCTGAAAAAGTAAAGATCCTTTGCTTGCGGTTTTCGGCCTCATCGAGAATGGCTTTCTTTTCCTGTTCCTTCTCAAACTTGTATTCCATCTCACGCTTAAGGGCATCACGCTTAGTTGCTTCATTGATCAATGTATCGCGGGCCGAAATATAGATCTTATAATATTTGAGCGTGCTGTCTGAATTCCCTTTTACTTCGTAAAGATCATAAAGGTTCTTTCCTATCTCCTTTACTCCTTCAAAATCATCCAGGCGTTTGGAGATGGAATAAGAGTCCCGGTAATATTTTTCCGCATCCTCATATTTTTTAGTGTCGAAATATACGGAGCCTATATTTCCGTAGGAAGTCGCGATTCCTATCTCGTCCTGTATCTTTTTTCTTATATCGAGCGACAGATTGAAATACAGCAGCGCGTTGAAATACTCTTTTTTCAGATGATAAACTATTCCCAGGTTATTATAAGCATTGGCCTCTCCTACCTCCCGACCGGTTTTCTTACTGTAATAGATGGATTTTTTGTAATAATCGATCGCTTTATCAAAATCACCGGTCTGTCGGTAGATAAGACCGATGTTATTCAGGATCCCTGCTGCAGATCTATCTCCGTTAATTTGTGTTTGGATCTTCAGTGCATCCTCAAAAAAAGTAAGCGCTTTCTTGTACTCACCTTCATACCAGTAAATGATTCCCATGCTGTTTATAGCGTCTCCTTTTATCGCGGTCTCGCCGGTACGCTCTGCCATGTGCTTGATAGTAAAACACAATTCCGTTCCCTTGGGGTAATTCCCATGGTTGATATAGATATCTACCATGCGCTGCAGAAAGACCAGGAAATTACGTGTGGGGTTTGCTTTTTCGACCTCGGCGATCGCTTTATCCGTGAGTTCTATCGCCTCCGAAATATTTCCTTCCGCGGCCAGTCTTCTGTTAATGTCAAGAAGCCCGTGTAACTTAATTGTGTCGCCGGGTAAATAGGCTATTAAAGCAATGCCTGAATCGCGTGTGTTGTTTTGCGGATAGCCAAAAACAGGGAAAAGAAAAAGCAGAAGAATTATTTTCCTTAAAATTCCCATTACTGCTTTTTTGTAAGTCGGTTGAGCGCTTTGATAATGGATTTTTCGTTGGGCAGGAGTGTGAATTGGATCCTTTTCGCGTAATGAATACTATCCAATATCTCTTTTTGCTTTTCCTCCAGCAATTCATTCTTCTTTTCCAGCTCAGCTGTCTTTTCGGCCACACGCGCGTCGAGGTTGTTGATCAGTTCATTCTTGGAATGCAGCGAAGAAACCACCGCGTCGCGCACTTTTTTAGAAACAAATCCTGCCAGCACACCTGCCACTACCAGGAAAACGCCTTTAGCAATTCCATTCGCAAACTGTATGGGGCCGGCTTCTTGTTCATTTAATAAGAAATATACGTTCACACCTATATACTCAACTCCGCCGATGATCCCGGCAAAATACGAGATCCGCGGATCGAGCAGCAGCGCCGAAAGAATGATCATAATAAAAACTACGATCAGCAGCGGCGAACTTACGATCTCCATAGGTGTAAGAAAACCGGCATTCCTCAGGTAATTTCCCACTATGAACATAACCGCTATGGGAAAGGTCACTTCCACAAAGGTAGAGAGGTAAACAAAAGACCTTCTCATTTGCCTTTCGCCGGCTGCCACCCTTCCCATGTAGCGGAAGGAAATGAACTCACAAAGAAAGATAGTAAGCAACAAACAGGGTCCGGTAACCACCATCCTAACAGGGATCACATTACCTACCATGTCGGTTTGTGTAAGTACGAAGGCCATCCCCACAAGTTCGAAAGCCAGGATGATGCCGAACATCACGCACAATATCCTCGACTTCAGCCTGAAGTTTGAAGCCAGGGTTTGATCTAATTCACTTATGTCGTTAAGTGGTCTCATACACTATATCCTCACACCTAATACGCAGATATCATCCACCTGGGTGATGTTCTGTTTCCAATCGTAGAACGTGGTTTGAAGTCTTTCTTTTTGCACCGATGCAGGCAGGCTAGAGATCTCCTTTAACAGAGCGTAGAAGTTCTTACGCATGAATTTCTTTCCTTTCACTCCGCCGAACTGGTCGGCAAAACCATCACTGAAAAGGTAGAGCATGCTGCCTTTCTCTAATGTGAAGGTGGTTTCTTTGAAACGATAGCCCGCTTCGTAGGTATGCCTTCCTATAGAGAATTTATCAGCTTTGTATTCTGAAACGCCGCTCTGACTTATCACAAGGATGGGATTGAAAGCCCCTGCATATTGTGTTTTTCCTGTTTTCAGGTTCACTTTACAAAGTGCCACGTCCATCCCATCGTTCGAAATTCTCTCGTTGCCAGCTTCCTGTCTTAAATATTTTACGAGGTTCACAACCAGACTGTCGAGTATCTTCTCGCAGGAAGTAATTTTTTCTTCCTTCACAATTTTATGCAGCAGGTTATTCCCAACGATGCTCATGATCGCCCCGGGTACGCCGTGACCCGTACAATCAACCGCCGCGATGAAAACATCATCACCATTAGGCTCCACCCAGTAAAAATCACCGCTTACAATGTCTTTTGGCTTATAGAACACAAAACTTTCAGGGAATAGTTTCTGAACAAAACCATCAGGCGGTAAAATGTTCTCCTGCAAACGCTGCGCGTAGTTCAAACTATCAATGATGTCCTTGTTCTTTTCTTCGATAATGAACTTTTGCCTTGTGATCTCTTCGTTCTGGTTAGCCAGGAGTTCGTTGGTCTTTTTCTTTTGTTGCAGGCTGCGATAAATAAAGAAAATAAAGAAAAGCAATACGGCCCCCAATACAATACCGGCGTAGATCGTAATGTTCTTTTGTTTCAGTTGCAGGTCTTTAATATTCTCGCTTTGCTTCAGGATCTCGATCTCTTTTTGTTTTTCTACCGACTGATATTTTTGCTCCATCTCACTTATCTGCGCGGTGAAATCAGAATTAAAGAGCGAATCCTTCAGGCCGGAATACTTATCGAAACATTCGATGGCTTTTTCATATTGCTTGCTCTTGCGGTACATCTCCCCCATCCCAGAATAAACGTCTTTCATTTTTGTGGTGCTTCCCACTTTCTCAAAAATGGCCAAAGCCTCTTTAAAGTTCTTCTCTGATACCTGGTAGAAACCTTGCTTATCATTCAACTCACCCAATAACATCATGTTGAGCCCCTTCAGCATCGGGTCTTTTATCTCTTCAGCCAGTTCGAGGCCGGCACGGGCATACTGCATAGCTTTTTTGAAATCATTCATTAGTGAATAAGCTTCGGCGGTATTATTATAAATGATGGCCAGTGAAGGCTTGTCGTTGGTTTGTCCAAATATTTTCAGCGAGCGCTCGAAATAGTCTACGGCGGTTGTATAGTCTTGCTTCTCAAGATAGATATTACCAATGTTGGCGTAGGTTTTCCCTATCGAGTTCTTTTCGTTGCCCACGCTGTCATAGTGCAAAGCCTTTAACTGGTACTCCAGCGCCTTATCGAAATTCTTCATGTTGCGGTACACGATGCCGATGTTTGAATAGGCCCTGCCAATCCCACGATTGTCTTTCATGCCCGTGGCAATGTTCAGCGATTGTATATAGTATTCGATGGCCTTCGGAAAATTACCGATCTCTTTTTCGATCACACCCAGGTTGTTGTAGGCTGTGATAAGATCTTTGTTCCGTCCCAGTTTCTTAAACATTTCAATAGAAACATTGTAATACACGCGCGCTGAATCAAATTGCGACATACTGCGGAAGGCGTACCCGATAGCGACGTAAGCTTTGGCAACGCCGGGTTTAAAATTTACTTCCTGCGCTATCTTTAACCCCTGCTTTAAGAAACCGAGCGCTTCTTTGGGATTATTGGGTGTATTCTTTTGTCCGAACTTGATAATGCGCAACACATCCACTGTATCATGTGTTTTCTTGTTGAGTAGAAGCTGCAAAGAATCGACTCCTTCAGCCTTTGATATAAGGCTGAAAATCAATAAGATATATAGTAATAGGTTGTGGCGCATATGCTTCGGATATCTAAATTAGCAAATTTTCTGAATTGTGGGTTTTTCAGAAAATTACGAAACTAGCGTAGATAAAATCTCCATGAAGAAAACTTTACTAAGCCTGCTCTTTACCTGTATCGTAATTGCAGCCATTGCTCAAACGGCGCCGCCGGCACGTTTAAAATATTTCGGTTTCGCCATCGTAGATTGCAGCCTGGATGATCCGAATGACGCGGCCGTACTTACCAATTATATCCACGAAGTTGATACTTTCTCGAACGTGGCACAGATGTGTGTGGAAAGCCACACCGACACGGTGATCAACCGCGTGAATATGATGAACTCACGTTGCGTGAAACCGATCCTCTCCGTTTCTAAAGTTTTCATCTATCTCGCCAACACAAACGGTCCCAGCGGATCGAACTACGATCTTTATCCTAACTATCAGACGCGTTGGGACAGTTTCAAGCTGATCAATGCTTCGGTTTTGAACGCGAACCAAATTGAAATGCTCTACGTATGCGACGAACCCACCTGGAACGGAGTTGGTTTTAGCGAACTGAGCACGATCTGCAATACGATCAAAGCTGATTTCCCAAATATTCCGCTGGCAACTGTTGAAGCTTCTCCCATGGTGGGACAAATTCAAATTCCAACAACCATCGATTACATAGGTTTTGATCATTACGGAATTTATGATGTGAGCACCGATACAAATTACCTGGCATGGCTCGATACACTGGAGCAGGCACGATCTACACCCAACCAGAAAATAATCCTGGTGTTTGATGAAGAGTGGAATTCATTTTACTGGCCCGGCGGCTGGACACCCGACAGTATGGAAACTGTTTTAGATAATTACTACAAACTTGCTTTGGCCGATACCAACGTAGTAGCGCTCGTTGGTTTTACATGGCCAGGTATTGCGCCCGGCTGGCTCGGCGCCCGCCATTTACCTCAGCACGTCATTGACAAAAGCATTTTGTACGGGCAAATGATCAAGAATAATTATAGTCCCTGTACAACTGCCATAGAAGCTGAGAAAAAAAGACTGGAGATAAAAGTTTATCCCAATCCTTCTAATGATAATGTGAATTTTTCTTTTGGGGAGAATGAGGGGTTGAAGCAAATAAGCATTTACAATAA
>JANWKZ010000098.1 GCA_025451115.1 Bacteroidia bacterium
AATAATAGTATCGGGGCCAATATCAACGCTGTGTGCCGCTTCGGTACCAATAGTAATGTTTACTATGGCAGAACAGCCGTTGGCATCGGTTACTACACAAGTATAATTTCCCGCCGCTAAACTGTTGGCGGGGTTAAAGGTTGTTGTGTTCGACCATAAAAATGTGAAAGGAGCGATTCCGGTAGAGGCCGATACAGTTACCATGCCGTCAGAGCTTCCGTGGCAATTCACATCAATGATATTGGAAGAAAGGCCAAGGGGAGCACAGGCCGGTTTTTGTGCCTGGTAAATACTGTCTGCCTGGAATGCCGACAGCTCCTGGCCATAGATAATAATATCATCAAGAACGCCCTCGTAAAAATTTCCGCCCCAGGTCGTACTTCCAATATAAACATTCCCGGTACCCGTATACGGTCCTACCAGTGTATCCGTAAGAACAAGCTGGCCGTTGAGATAAATTTTGGTAATACTGGTACTCATCGCGTAGGTGGCGAGCCAGTGGTTCCACGCGTTTGAGTATGCCCCGGTTGTATCATAAGTGCCATCATTGAAAAGATCGAAACCAAAATGTTGCTGCCCACCTACAACTGTTCCCGTTAATCCAAAGTGCAGCCCCTGTCCGGTGCCTGCGATGCCCTGACTTAGGAACGCATGCCAGTTCCCGTCAAAATTACTCCGCTGGTTCCATAGGCTGATAGTAAGGTCGCTCGAGTTCAGTACCATGGCATTCCCGCAATCAATGTTACTGCTTGAGCCATCAAAAGAAAAGGCTCCCGTGGCATTTCCATGACGGTCCATGGCCGAATTGATATTATTTGTGGTGCCATGGTGGCCATTGCCGCTAATGTCAACAGCGCTTCCGTTAAAGTCGTACTTGGCGATAACCTGTGCGAAAGCAAAGTTTGCGCAGCCTACCAAGAAGAGAAAGTAAAGTTTTTTCATGAAATCTGATTATGTACCAAATATAAAGAATACAGCCGAAAAGGCACAAAAAAACCACCCCGTTTTAGGGTGGTTTTCTCAAAAAATACGTGTTTTATACTATAAATGGATCACTTCTCCGTACGCCTGCGCCGCCGCTTCCATAATGGCTTCGCTCATGGTTGGGTGGGGGTGAACCGCCTTGATCATCTCGTGGCCGGTTGTTTCCAGCTTCCGGGCTACCACGATCTCGGCTATCATCTCGGTTACGTTAGCGCCTATCATGTGCGCGCCCAATAACTCGCCGTACTTCGCGTCGAAGATCAGTTTAATGAAACCATCACTCGCGCCGGCGGCTTTCGCCTTGCCGCTCGCGCTGAACGGAAATTTACCCACCTTCAATTCATAACCCGCTTCTTTAGCGGCTTTTTCCGTAAAGCCTACAGAAGCAATTTCAGGTTGACAATAAGTACAGCCCGGAATATTATTATAATTGATTGGTTCGGCATGCTGGCCTGCTATTTTCTCAACGCAGGTAATTCCCTCGGCGCTGGCCACGTGTGCCAGGGCTTGTCCGCCTACGCAATCTCCAATGGCATAATAGCCCGGAACATTGGTTGCGTAGAATTTATCGGTAAGGATCTTCCCTTTGTCTATTGCAATACCTACTTCTTCCAAACCTAAATTCTCCACGTTTGCAGCAATACCTACGGCTGAAAGAACAACTTCAGCTTCGAGCTGTTTGTTGCCGTCTGCTGTTTTTACCAATACTTTGCAGATATCTCCTTTCGTGTCTACACTTTCAACAGAAGCTTTGGTCATGATCTCCATGCCGATCTTCTTGAAGTTCTTCTCCAGTTGCTTTGATACTTCCTCATCTTCCACCGGTACAATGTTCGGCAGGAATTCCACAACAGTAACTTTCGTTCCCATCGTAGCGTAGAAATAAGCGAACTCAACACCAATCGCACCTGATCCTACAACAACCATAGACTTGGGTTGTTTCGGTAAGCTCATCGCTTCGCGGTAACCAATGATCTTCTTTCCGTCTTGCGGCAGATTAGGTAATTGGCGCGAACGCGCTCCAACAGCTATAATAATATGTTTTGCCTCCAGCGTACTCACTTTTCCGTCGGCTGCCTTTACTTCTACTTTTTTTCCGGGCTTCACTTTGGCAGTGCCCATGATCACTTCGATCTTGTTCTTCTTCATCAGGAACTGCACGCCCTTGCTCATGCCATCGGCAACATCACGACTGCGCTTTACAACCGCGTTAAAATCCGCTTTCACGTTCTCGGCATTGATGCCGTAATCCTTCGCGTGGTTCAGGTATTCGAACACTTGTGCGCTTTTCAATAAAGCTTTAGTGGGTATACAGCCCCAGTTAAGGCAAATGCCACCCAGGCTCTCTTTTTCAATAATGGCGGTCTTTAAACCAAGTTGACTGGCACGAATAGCGGTAACATATCCGCCGGGCCCGCTGCCAATTACAATAACGTCGTAGCTCATGAATTTGAATGATTTATCCTTGCGAAAATAACTAATTTTCAGGGTAAACAGGTAATTAAATTGAATAGCTTTTAGTAATTGATAATGAATTACTTATGAAACAATCAAGGATGTGTTTGGGCCTGTTTCAATAGTGCGCGGAAATATTCTATATTTACTTTTGTAAGCGCAGCAAATTCTACCAATCCATTACCATCGCATTATGAAAAAGAACCTTTTAAAGTTACTATCGATAATTCTCCTGGCATTTCCCGCATCAACCATTTTGGCGCAAAAACCGCAAGAGGTAAAAATGCCTGTTACGCAGGTAAACGTATATCTTAACGCGGCACAGATCGCACACTCACAAAAGGTAAAATTTAAACCCGGGGTCGGTAAATATGTGTTCACGGGCCTCGCCATGAACATCGAAAAGGAGCATATAAGTTTACGTAATCTTGGATCGGCGCAATTGCTCGCCCTCAATCTCTTCAAAATAACGGAGAACACGGAAGTGTTGTCACTCAATGAAGATATCCTGGTTTCGTTGGGTCGTACGAAAGACACTTTGATCAACCTGGAAAAGAGTATTTTAAAAGCGAACAGCGATGTGGCAGGTTTGGAACTTGAGAAAAGGATGCTTGAAAAGAACGATGATATCATAGGCAATAGCAAAACACTCACGCTGGAAGAACTTAAAGCCACCACAGCTTATTTCAGGGAGCGATATAGTAGCGTGGGTGTCGATCTTGAAGTACGTAAAAAGGACCTCGCTAAACTTAAAAAACAAAAAGTGAAAATACTC
This sequence comes from Bacteroidia bacterium, assembly GCA_025451115.1. GTDB lineage: Bacteria > Bacteroidota > Bacteroidia > B-17B0 > Aurantibacillaceae > PALSA-968. The sequence continues at coordinate 3,215 of JANWKZ010000098.1, forward strand.
AAGTCGGCTTTCAATGCGGAAAACGAAGATGAGGAGAACCTCAATTTTTCCATTGTGGTGGCCGAAATAAATAATACGGGCCCGGAATTTACGGCAGAGCCCCTGTTGGTTTACCTTGCAAAGGAATCAGGATGGATACCGGTGTACGATGTTTTCTCCACAAACAATAAATCGCTCCGTATTGAATACAGGGCCAAAATACTCAACAATACAGGGCTCGACTGGATCAACCAGGCCATTACCCTTTCTACGGCTGATCCGTTCGAGTATTACGCGGCGCCAGATCTCGAACCTTTTTACGTGGGTCGGGATGAGTACGATGAGGGTTACAGTAAGAGTTATTCTAAAAATTATTATTCGAGGAATAATGCATCACAACAGCAACAACAAGAGCAGCAGCAGATACAGAACAGCAAAGAGGAGGAGATACTCACACCTGATCATGAAGTGAAATTCGTTCTTTCTAAATCGTATAATTTCAAGTCGGGCAGCACGCCTTTTTACGTAGATGTTACTTCTTATGATCTTAGCCCTGAGTATATTTTCCGAACGGCTCCTAAAAAGGAGCAGCAAGTGTATCAGATAGCCCGCATCAAAGACTGGGAGAAGCTGAATTTGCTGGATGGGGTGGCGAATATCTATAACAATGGGATCTTTCTCGGAAAATCATACATCAATCTTGGAAATATCGAGGACTACCTTGAGTTACCTCTGGGAGTAGTTGATTTTGTTTATGTGAAACATAGGTTGGTGAATGAATATTCGGGTAAGAAGTTTCTGGGAGGCGACATCGTAGCTACACGTAATTACGAGATCAAGTTAAAGAATACCGGAACCGAAAAGATATTGATCGAATTAATTGACCAGGTACCTGTTTCAGAAGTATCTAACATAAAGACAGAAGGTGTAGAATACACAGAAGGTGGCGAGAAGGATAACGTAAGCGGGCGTATAACCTGGAAAGTTGAATTGGGCGCATCTTCAGAAAAAGCCTACTTGCTCAAATACTCAGTTACTTATCCACGCAGGCGCGGTTATAGTCCGTTCAACAAGTACAAGGTTCGGAAGATACGGGCGAAGTTCTGATAGGGATGGTTGTTCATCCTTGCCAAAACGGTTTTCGTGAGCTAAGAACTACTTGAATTTGAGAACATTTTTTGCTGATTATCAGTAATTTATATTGACCGAGCGAAAGTCTTAGTGAAACTTTGACTGTCAGTGAATTTATGGTAACTTTGGTATACATGAGACTACTTTACATTTTTGCTTTTTCCTTTCTTTTGTTTTCCGCGCAAGCCCAGGTCAAGCTGCAAGATCGCTGGGCCTGGAGTGCCGAGACGTCGGTGTTCAGCCTTTCAAATTTACCGGGGCATACTTCATCCGGCTTTACGGCTGAGTGGTACCTGAATCATAATTGGAGCCTGAGAGGGGGCATGTCGTTTGGCCAGGGTTATATGAAGCTTACTACCGAGCCTTTTGCGCTTTGGCTTTTGACCGAAGGGGCCCGTTCAGACGACTGGCCGCGTTACCGGCCCAACCGTTATCGTTCTTCCTCAGGAAACTGGTTATCGGGCAAAGGGGCGCTTGTGCTTTTGCTATTCCTGTTGGATAGCGATGCGCTCTGCTACAACATTCCTCTCAAGAAGGATAACCTGTATTTTTCAGTATTCGCTTCACCGGTGCAAACTGTGTTCTCCGGTAAAAAGACCTATATGTATTCTCTCGCCGGTGCGGGAATCAAATACATATCAAAAGCCGGTCTCACGGCCAATGCCAGTTTAGAGTACGACGATGGCTTTTTCTTCAAAAATTCCAGTCGTGGGGTGAAGGCCAATTTTTCGGTGGGATATATTCTTCGGTAATATCTTTAAGAGAGCCTCTCAAAAGAAATAAAATCAGTTGAGTCAACCGCCCCGGTAAAACCACCATTACGTAATTGGGTAACAACCTGCCCGCGGTGAAAAGTGCTGTGATTGAAAACGTGCCAGAAGATGGCGCCGTTGTTATTGGTGAACGGATCTCCCTTAATGCTTTTATAGGAAGTGCTCTGTCTGAAATACGCATCGTCTTTTGAAGAGATAAAGTCTATCAGTCTTTGATCCATCTCGGCCACTGCTTCTATTCCGGCGCCGCTCTTCCCGGGTATCTTATCCGCTGTGCCGCCCGACATACGCACATGCCAGATGTATTCGGCATCGGCCACGTGCAAAAATGTTTTTTTTATTGTGTCAAAACTCGACGGGATCACTTTTTCCAAAAGTTCCGGAGCCTGGGTTTTTATTACATTCACCAGTTTCTCGTTCGCCCATTGATTGTAGCGGGCGTATTTCAAGAGTAAGTCTTTCATGAGATAAATATACTAAATAGAATCATTGGCCAACAGTCGAAACCACAGAGAAAACAGCCAGGAAAATACAGCACAAAGGACGCAGAGAAATACAGCTTCTCGTTAAAATTGTTCTATTACTTAAAAAACCCTTGTGATCTCTGTGGGCTGTTCCTTGGCTGCTTTCTCAGTGGTTTCTGTAGCTGACGTAACGCCATCAATTAAAATGACCCGACTCATCCGGGTTCCTTGCAACCTCTTTCAGGTAAACAAAAAGATCCAACACGGCTTTGGTATCCGTCTTGCAATACGTAATTAGATTCTCTTTTAGTTCCTGTTTCTTAAAGATATCGGGCTCTTTCAGATATTCGTCATAACCATAAGAAGCAAGTATGCCTGAGTTTACAGGTAAATTCTCATAAATATCTTTTCCAAAAACAGCCTGGTGTATCTTTTTCAAAGAGGTGCTTCCCTTTTGCATGGGATGATAGTACCACATGTTCGTAAAGATCTCGGCCAGGTCGATGAACTTCTTTTTGATCTGCTCAACTGCTTTTTTGTATTGAGGGTGGTGCCGTACAAGACTGTTCAGCGCCGCGATCTCCTGTCCTGTATCAAACACAAGTATCTTCGCCACTCTTTCATTTAGTTCTATCAAACGTTTTAAAAAATGCCCCTCGGGGTTGCTCTCTTCATCGTGAAAAAAGAACTCTTCTTCTGCTTCCGCACCAACGCGGTTCAATCGTGTCCATGAAAAAAGAAAAGGGGTCAATTCAAAAGGTTTTTTCCCTTTGTATTTGGGAATAGCCGGAGTATAAAACTCCATATCCAGAAAAGCGATAGGGTAGGTCACGCCCTTATAAAACTCGCGAATCTTCGGTTTTTCTACAAGCTCTTCCTGCTTTTTGAACGACTGCACATATTTCAATGTTTTTCCGCTTAACTCCTCATCCGGAACATCATTGATATGCAGGTAGCCTTTCGTAAGCCACTCCCCGGCCTGTTTCTTTGAAACACCGGATAGTTCAAAAACGTTATTCACCGAAGTATGCTTCCAGCAGGTGCCCATAAAATCGCAGGCATAAGGACTGAAACAATGCCCGCCAATGGAAACCTGCGGCAATTCGTTCTGGTAAAAGGTCATTTTAGCAGCTTGAATGTGGTGCTTCATGAAATCAACATTTCTTTCGGCATCCTTTTTTACAGAGGTAGTTTTAAAAAGTTTGTGGATGTCGAGCGAATTTTCCAAAACGTAATCTTCATTGAGATTTACGATGGAGATATCTTCCAATGTTGGCAAACTGTTTTTGATCACATAATACTGTAGCGCCGCGTCCATCACGTAAGCCTGGCTGATCTTAAGAGAGCTTTTTACTTCGTAAGCATACCATTTATCATCGCGTTTCACTAAAATATCAATGGCCACAAGTGTTTCATCAAAAACGAAAGCCGCTTCGTAAATAACCTCTTGTCCGGCCGCGATCAACTCTTTTGTTTTTTCAACGGCTTCGGCAAACTTGAAAACGTGTCCCGGGCTCACATCAACTCCTCCCGGAAATAATTGCCGGGCGAGTTCACCTATTTTATGACCACGGTTAAAAACGGCACGCTTCTCGGGTGGCAGTGGGTCTTTTAAATGGTAGTATTTTTTATAAAGAAAAAACGCCTTTTGGCATTGAACCGATTTTAGAAAGGAGGTTTTACTTAGTAAATGCTTTTCGCTCACCTGGTAAAGGTACGTTATTCTTTTATGAACTTTTGAGTAGAGGCTTTGTTGTGAGTAATAAAATAACAACCTGAAGGTAATTGCGCTACGTTGATCTTGTCCTGTTCAATAATAAACTCCCCCATAAAAACGCCCAGCGTTGAATATATCCTTACGGTAGTCCCGGCCATTTTCGGTATAGTAATAAAGTCCTTTGCAGGATTTGGGAACAAACGAAGTGAATGGCTTTGAAAAGTACCAATATCACTTACGCCCGCAAGGATCACCTGCACAGAAGAATCTTTTATACATGCATTTTCAACGGTATGACTGATCGTGTACGTTTGCGAGCTCAAATAGGTATGAAGCGGGTTACTTTGTGTAGAGCTGTTTCCATCGCCAAATTCCCAGTAATGTGTAAAGCCGCTCAGCGAATTGAACTGGTATTGCAAATTAGTGCCCGCAAAAGTAAAAGGCGCATAGGGTATATTACTTCCTAAATTCCAACTAAGCAAACTATCGGTAACAGTTGTGTGCGCCACCTGCTGTAAAAATCCTGCTACATTTGAACTTAAACCCGCTAAATAAGAATTACCGACAATACTTTTGTGAAATAAAGTTTCGTAAAAAACGCAGGCTGTTAAGTAAGAACCTTCTAAGCTCGGGTGACTCAGATCACTCTGATAAAGATCAATAGTGGAATCAAGCTGGCGCGATAAACGAAAAGCTTCGCCTGCCGGCACCATAATTCCTTTCGTTGAATCGGCAAATAATTTGTAAGATTGCTTTAAACGATCCTGCATACCCGCATACGTGCATACCGGAGTGTACGTTCCACAATTCATGCCATCGCCATACTTCCGCCCCCAGGTTTCATAAAAGGCAGTAATAGTACAACTGTCGTTGTTCTTTACAAGGTTGTGCAGTTGAATGGCATAAGGAGTTGTTTGCGCGGTAACGGTTGAAGGATCGATAGACGGCTCCTGGCTTTGGGCCTGCAAAATAACATGATCCCACTTCTGTGAATTTATTTTAGCAATAGAAGCGGCATCCACCGAATGATTTTGCAGGGTATAGCCACCCGGGGTATTGCTGTCAAAAAGCAAAGTGTCGTTATTCGCAAGGGCAAGGTCATGCAGCAGTTGTGGAAGATTGTTTACATACGTATAACTATTGCCTAAGAACAGAACACTTAGTTTTTTAGATACGTTCTGTGAGAAAAGAGAAGAAGAAAGAAAAAGTGTAATTAATGGAATACTTAGTCGCATTTAATTAGGTGTTACAGGCGCGGCCTCGGCAACCGTCTTGTTGGCCCGCATGAACGAAGAAAGATTGGTGGTAATAGAGAAATGGTTGGAAGCGAATACCGGGCTGTATTGCGAATAGGCGTAGCTAAAATGGAACTTCGAAATTTTAAATCCTAAACCAAATGAAAACCCGGCCACACCCTGTTTGTCGGGAAGAATAAGTTCTTTCCTTCTTTTATAGTTAAAGCCTACACGCAGGTTAAAGTTCTTGGTGATGATGATCTCGTTAGAGAAAATAAAATGACGACCCAGTTTGTCCATGCGTTTTTTCCAGGGATGTTCTTTAATCGGCTCATGGGTAAAGGGATCTTCTGTAAGCGGGGGATTGGCCGGGTCGCTGTAAGTAAGGTCCCATACATTCAGGTGATCATAAACCGCCATTAAGCGGAAAGGCGCTTTGGGCACTTTAAAGGAAGCGCCTATTTGCGCGTTAAAAGGCATTTTCTCTTTTGTACCGGTATAGGTCTTCCACTGATAACCAAGATTCTTAAGAACACCCGAAACAGTGAACTGATTTTTGGTTTTGTGGTAAGTGAAACCCAGGTCGATGGCATTACCAACCGAAGTGTACTGCTGGTATTTGGAATAAATGGTCTTTAAAGCAACCCCGTAAGTAATATTGGTATCCTTGTCATACGCATAAGCTAGATTAAAGCAGTAATCGTTGGCTTTGAAGGTGCCCAATTCAACACCGTACTCATCCCGTTCGCTGAAGGTTCCATAGCCCACCTGTTGCATGCCCGCGGAAAAGTGCCCAATGTTCTTTATACTTTTTCCGTAAGAAACGTAACCATACTTAATGTCACCGAGGTATTTAATAAAACTGAAAGCAACCGAATTGCTGGTGCGTTCCGACAAAAGTGCCGGGTTTTGAAAGGTTGTACTTATATCATCATCCTTAATGGCAATGGTATTTCCGCCAAGGGCCGCGGTACGTGCCGGAATAGGAAGATCGAGAAAGGAATAGATATAGCGGCCGCCTATCTGGGCAAGTCCGTTAAAACCAACCAGGATGAATAATAGAAGTACCTGTTTTTTCACCATACCGGAACGAAAGATACTAAAAAATATTGTGTGTGGGGCCTACCTTTTTCCGCGTAAAAGATTCAATACCCGGGTTATATATTTTTCATTGGGTAAGAGGCTTTTCTGTATGCGACTGGCGTATCGGATCGAGTCTAGGATCTCTTTGTTCTTTTCTTCCAGTTCGGCGGTACGTTCTTTTACTTGTTTCTCCAGCATTTGGTTCTGGTTGGCAAGGATCTGTTGTTTTTCTTTTTCCTGCTCGATGGCCCTTGCCGATAATTCCTCTACCTGAACCAATTGCTTCTGCAGATCTTTACTGGTGCGCGAAAATTCGCGCGCCAGGTACAGTGTCATGGAAGCAGGTATGCTTAGTGTAGCATATAAGACAAATGCCAGTACAATAACTCCGAGGAAACCCTCCTGCGAATTAAAGAACTCGGCTTTCCCCATAAGGGCAAGCACGATGTAAAGTGTAAAGAAGGCCACGGTGAAGATGATACCGGAGCCTATGATCCAGGCACCGTCCCGCTTTTTAACCATCGAAGAAATGATCATACGCAAGGATTCCACCACAAAGGCGATCGAAAGGGTCACCCCATAATAGGGTATCTCTATCTCTATGATATTCGACACAAATTCTATAGCGAAAAGTACCAGCCAGATCCAATACAGGCGCGGCATTTTTTTGTAAAAGATGCTGTAAAGCATGGCCAGTAGCGCAGGTTCGTAGAAAGTAGACAGGTAAGTCATAATATAATCAAAAGTGCCGGCCGCGTCGGGATCCAGGTAGGTTTGTTGCATTACGATACAAAGGAAAGTTGTACCGAAGGCAAGCGCGAAAATGCTATAATATAAGTTCGAACGATTGGCTTTGTAATAGAGAAAAAGTGCCAGGTGTAAGAATCCAAGAGCCAGGAAGAAAGTGAAATAGAAAACAAAGATCACCGTAGTAATGGTGGTATTGATATAATGCCATTTGATATTCTTTTGCAGATCGCCCAGTTTTACACTAAAGCCAATAGCGCCTTTTTCTTCATTCGCTATAGCGTCGCGGTTACTGTAACGGATAGCTAATACGTGATCTGCAGAATCTTTGAACCGGATCTCGTAAGAAAGCAATAAAGGGTTGTATCTTTCTTCTTTCGTTGGGTCGGCATCTATTTTTCCGAAAGTATGTAGGAGTTTTCCGTCTAAATAAACTTCCGAAGCGCCATCCTGAACCATCATCAGGGCAAGAGATCTGTCTACAGCAGAAGAGTCGATCTGCAAATGGATGCGAAACCAGCCAATACCCTCAAACTGGCCGGGTTTTAGCTCCTTTACTTTTAAACGGGGATCCAATTCCACCCAGCTTTTGTCATTAAAGAGTGGGTCTGCCCATTGTTTATTGTCTCCCGACTGGTATTTCCAGAAGCGGTCGATGTCCAGGGAAGGTCGTTGTCGGAATTTTTGGGTAGAATCGGGGAGCTTTACTTTAAAGACGCTCTCTGTCTGCGAAAAAGAAAAATTCGCGCAGAGCAGGAACAGGAAGAGAAGGTTTTTTTTATTCAAATCAAGATAAAGATAGCAAAAATTATGTTTTTCCTTTTCTTAATGAATTCAGCACCTTTTCGAGCTGTTTTTCGGTAGGCATTAGCGTCTGTTGGATGCGCTTGGCGTAGTGTATGCTATCGAGTATTTCTTTTTGCTTTTCTTCTATGATATGCTTTTGTTCGCTGATGGCAACATTTGCCTTTTTCTTCTGTAAAAAGCTTCTGTAGGCAAATATCGCAAAGGCCAATACCAGTAACCCGAAGCCTGAGATGGCCAGCAGGATAATGCCCTGTTTTTTCTTTTCTGCTTCGGCAACGGCTTCTTTTTTCTCCTGCTCCAGTTTGGCAGCAGCTTCTTTCTTTTCAAACTCGTAATTCATTTCAGCCTTCACCGCGTTCTTCGTATTCTCTTCGTTAGAAATGCTGTCGCGCATTTGTATCAGCAATTTGTAATAGGTAAGCGCCTCTTTAAAATTTCCTTTCTCCTGGTTGATCTTGTACAGTACACTTGAGGTCCGTTTAACGAGCTCGGGAAAACCGAGTTCAAGCGCTTTTGTATGTGCCGTCAGGGCATAATTCAGCGCCTTCTCAGGGTCTTTTTTCTTTAAATAACACCCGGCTATATTGGCGTATGAAATAACCTGCCCGCTTTTATCACCTATTTTCTCATTCACCTGCAGCGCGGCGTGGTGATACAGGATAGCCGAGTCGGGTTTGTCCATTGTCTGGTAAATAGCGCCGATATTGGAAAGGGCCGATATCAGGATATCGTCACTCTTATATTTCCTCAACAATCGCTCAGATAGTTTTAAGGTGCGTAAAGCCTTCGGCTTATCGCCCAGGTTGTACTGAAGCGCCGCAACGCTGCAAAGTACATGACCAATTTCAGCCGAGTCGCCCAAACTTGCGTACAGGCCTATACTTTTGGCATAGAATTTTTCGGCGGATGGATACTCCTGCTGACTGTTATAAAAATTACCCAGGCTGTTGTAGCAATTCGCCACCGATGCCGTACTACCGTTCTCTTCATGCAACTTAATAGCTTTAAAATAATACTTCAACGCTTCTTCTATCTTACCGCTGTTCTCCATTCCAACGCCATACCCATGTGTAGCCACCGCGCGTTCTCTTTTAAAATACTTTAGTAAGCTACCTTTTGCGGTTGGAATATTCTTTTCGCAAAGCTCAAGGACCTGCCTCGTAATGGTAATAAGCCTTTCGTCGTTATGGATGCTTTCCGACGCCTGCGCCAATAATTCTACTTTGGCCGAATCGGTGGTTGCTTTTCCGGCAAGCGTAAGCAGCGAGTCAGTGTTCTGCGCGGGAACGCAAAAAGAAAAGAAGAAATATAAAAGTGTGATATAATATCCCGGTCGTTTCACGACCTGAAATTACACATTAAATACGTGTTTCTTCACCCACTGTTTGCCCCACTCTTCCTTCTCCGCGTCGGTCCATAGAGTAGGGAAGAAGATGCGCTTCTGGAAGCGGGGAGGCAGGTATTTCTGCCAATTGGTACCGCCGGTAGCCGCGATATCTTCGGGGTTCTTATGCAGGTAAGCCACAGCCGTTTTATAATGTGCCAATGGCCAGTTTACATTCACGTTCACATCCATATGATGCAAGGCTTCTACCAGGGCCGGGTTTTTCTGTTCGGCCTCAGAAAGCGATCTGTATTTGATCCAAAGGTTCTTGCCTTTGTATTCCTTGGCAAGGTCAATGATCTTAGCGGCGTATTTTTCTTCGAATTGTTTTAAAGTAAGCGTCTTTTTACCGGTGGCCAGTTCAGTGGCACCCTCTTTCCAGTAAATATTCTCGAACATCTTTTCGATCTCCTCATCCGCAGGTATCTCGGCAAACTTTCCGCGATGATCTTTATGCATTAAATTCGTGAAGGGCGTAGTATACACTTCGATCATCCTGTACTGCGCGCTCTGGAAACCACTGGCCGGCAAAAGGCTCATCCTGAATTTCAGGAACTGCTCTTTCTCCATGCCCATGCTCATAATATCAAAGCTGATGGCCAACGCGTCAAAATATCTATTGATACGTTTGATACGCTCAAGCATGAATT